>JARIAT010000084.1 GCA_029257715.1 Faecousia sp.
GTGTGCGTACAGAAACGGATGAAAATAAAATGAAGGGTAATTCTGTTTCACAGATGCTCAAAAATGCGCTCAATCAGCGCTCTTTACTATCTTTGGTGGCGGCATCCATTGTTATGCTTCTAGCCCAGCTGACGGTTCAGTCAATGGCAAACTATGTTTATCCTAATTACTATGGAAACACCAAAGCGCAATCTGTTTCTACCGTACTGATGGTGGCGGCAATGTTCCTTACGGCAGGATTTGTCCGTCCGCTTACCATGAAATTCGGGAAGGCGGAGGTTAGCGTTGCGGCTAATCTGTTGGCAGCGGTGGTTAATCTTCTGCTGTTTTTGTTTCGCCCCAGAAACGTTTGGGTGTACGTCCTTGTATCAGCAGTCAGCTGGATCGGTCTGGGAATATACAGTATGATATCTTGGGCGCTCGTAACGGATGTAATTGACGACGCTGAGCTTCGCAACGGAATCAGGGAAGATGGAAGTATTTATGCGCTGTATTCCTTCTCCAGAAAGATGGGACAAGCTGTAGCTGCGGGAATTACCGGTATTTTGCTTTCGGCTATTGGATACTCGCCAGATAGTGCATTTAACAAGAGCGTTCTGGATGGTGTTTACAATATTTCCACCCTTGTTCCGATGGTTGGATTTCTTGCTTTGGCGGTAATTCTCTGGTTCTGGTATCCGCTGCATAGAGCTCAGGTAGAGGAAAATGTTCAAAAACTTCGGGAAAAGCACGAATAAAAAATTGGCACTGCGATTTGCAGTGCCAATTTTTGCGTATAGAATTACTTGCAGAAGTCCTTTGCAACTTCAACAATATGCTCGCTGCACAGACCAAACTGCTTAAGCAGGGCGGCTGCAGGACCGGAATGACCAAACTCGTCGTTCACACCGATGCGGCGGACCGGAGTGGGGAAATTCTCGGACAGGAGGCTGCATACGGCCTCACCAAGACCGCCAATCACGGAATGCTCTTCACAGGTAATGACTTTTCCGCATTTGCGGGCAGCTTCCAGGACAAGCTCGTTATCCAGAGGCTTAATGGTAGCCATGTTAATCACCATGGCATTGATACCTTGTGCAGCCAAAGCTTCCGCAGCCTGAACTGCCTCGTAGACCATCAGTCCGGTAGCGATAATTGCAACATCGGAACCATCTTTCAGAATTTCGCCTTTACCAATCTGGAAGTTTACGGGCTGATCATGGACAACAGGAACTGCGGAACGTCCAAAGCGCATATAAACGGGTCCAACATGCTCGTATGCGGCCTTTACCATAGCGGTTGCTTCTACATCATCAGAAGGACACATAACAACCATACCGGGAATGGAGCGCATGAGTGCAAAATCTTCACAGCACTGATGGCTGGCACCGTCTTCGCCCACGGAGATACCGCCGTGAGAAGCGCCGATTTTCACATTGAGATGAGGATATCCGATGGAATTACGAACCTGCTCGAAAGCTCTTCCTGCGGCAAACATAGCGAAAGAGGAGGCGAAGGGAACCAATCCGGTGGTAGACAGGCCGGCGGCAACGCACATCATATCGGCTTCCGCAATACCACAGTCAAAATGACGATCCGGAAAAGCCTTTTTAAAAATGGAGGTCTTGGTAGCTCCGGCAAGGTCTGCATCCAGAACGACAATTTCAGGATGTGCAGCACCCAATTCTGCCAGCGCTTTTCCATAGCTGTCACGGGTAGCAATTTTCTTTACATCAGCCATATTATTTTCCCTCCAGTCCGGCAAGTGCTGCCTTCAGTTCATTCATTGCCTGAGCATATTCTTCGTCATTGGGACCCTTGCCGTGCCAGCCGACCTGATGCTCCATAAAGGAGACACCCTTGCCCTTAATGGTATTCATAATGATTGCGCAGGGCTTTCCCTTGATAGAACGAGCATTATTCAGAGCAGACTCGATCTGCTCAAAGCTATGGCCGTCAATGGTTTCTACATGGAAGCCGAATGCGGTCAACTTGTCGAAAATAGGGTATGGACTCATAACATCAGCGACATTGCCGTCAATCTGGAGGCCGTTGTTATCCACAAAAATGCAGAGGTTGTCCAGCTTATAGTGGCTTGCAAACATACATGCTTCCCAAACCTGACCTTCCTGAATTTCACCATCGCCCAGAAGAGAGTAGACACGGTAGTTCTTGCCCTGATGCTTGGCACCGAGTGCCATACCCGCTGCGCAGGAGATACCCTGTCCCAGAGATCCGGTGGACATATCAACGCCGGGGACTGTGTTCATGTTGGGATGACCCTGCAGGAAACTGCCAATATGACGAAGGTTCGGCAGCTCTTCAGTGGGGAAGAATCCACGCAGTGCCAGTGTGGAATACAGTCCGGGAGCGGTATGTCCCTTGGAAAGGACAAATCGATCACGGTCTTCCATCTTAGGATTGGCAGGGTCAATATTCATCTCCTTGAAGTACAGGTAGGTGAATAGATCAGCCGCAGAAAGACTGCCGCCGGGATGACCCGACTTGGCACCGTGGGTTGATTCGATCACACCCATGCGAACCTTGCATGCGTTGATCTGCAGTTCTTTGAGTTCATTGGAAGTCATATCGTTACTCCTTCTTAAATAATCAGGTTATACAATACTCATAATTTTACTTGTATATCTTACTATTTTTAGCATTGAATGTCAAGCAAAGCAGCGGAGGGTAAAAAAGAAACACCCCGGAATTCCGGGGTGTATAGGAGAATCAGCCGTTGCGGAAACGCGAGAGAAAATCCCTTGTTTGCTGCTTGCACGGATTTGAAAACAGTGTTTTGGGATCCCCCTGTTCGCAGATGACACCGTCTGCCATAAACACAACACGGGAGCTGACATCACGGGCGAATGCCATTTCGTGTGTGACGACCAGCATGGTCATTCCTTCCTTTGCCAGCTGCTGCATAACATTCAAAACCTCACCGACCATTTCAGGATCCAAAGCAGATGTAGGTTCGTCAAAAAGAAGAACTTCGGGATTCATAGCCAGTGCGCGGGCGATTGCGACACGCTGCTTTTGTCCGCCGGAAAGCTGACGGGGACGGGCGTTGATGTAGGGAGCCATGCCGACTTTTTCAAGATACTGGATTGCGGTGGTCCGAGCTTCCTCTTTGCCTCGCTTGAGGACCTTGATCTGTCCGACCATGCAGTTTTCCAGCACAGTCATATTATTGAACAGGTTAAAGCTCTGAAAAACCATACCCACATGAGAACGGTATTCAGGGGCATTGACACCATGGTCGGCAACATCTTTTCCATGATACAGGATTTGTCCGCTGGTGGGAGTTTCCAAAAGATTCAAGCATCGCAGAAGTGTGGATTTTCCGGAGCCGGAAGCGCCGATGATGCTGATAACATCTCCGGAATGGACCGTAAAATCAATGTCGCGAAGAACAACGTGCGCGCCAAAGGATTTTGAGAGATGCTTGATTTCAATAATGGGATCAGACATGGCTGTTTCCTCCTTCCAAGTTGCGTTCTGCCAGATCTTCAGGGTTCTTGTTCAGGCGGTATGTTCCTGCACTGAGTGTCAGGGCATCATCCTGGGTTAATTCGTAGTTATCCGCACCTTCCATTTTCTTTTCAACCCAGCGCAGAAGCAGGGAGGCGATTACGGTCATCGTGAGATATCCAAGCATTTCGATGGCTGCCGAGGGAAAATAAAGCATGGTTGCGCCGGTAACAGTCTTATGGACTGCAAAAAATTCAGAAACGCTGATGACGCTCAATACAGAGGTGTCCTTCAGGTTAATAATCAGGTTGTTGCCGATTTGGGGAAGAATATTGCGAAGAGCCTGCGGGAGAATGACGCTGGTCATGGTCTGCCAGTGGGTCATGCCGATAGCCTTTGCGCCTTCTGTCTGACCGGGATCAATCGACATGATTCCGCCCCGGACAGACTCAGCCATGTAAGCACCTGTATTGATGGAGACAACCAAAAAAGCACAGGTCAAGGCATTGTCAAAGCGCATGGCAAAATTGGTGAAATAGGGAAGTCCGTAAAAAATCACAACTGCCTGAAGAATCATAGGGGTGCCGCGGAAGACTTCGACATAAATTCGAATAACAAGACGAATCAGCTTCAGAAAGAAACGCTTGACAGCATGATCGTGGGGAGAGAAGGGAATTGTATTGAGAATACCGCACATCAGACCAATCACACATCCGATTGCGGTGCAAATAACAGCAAGATAAATTGTATTCCAGATGCCGTGCAGATACTGCGATGAATAGCTGCTCCACAGCTGCATCATATCGTGTCCAAGCTGGATAAATGGATTCATTTAGAATCTCCTTTCAATTATAATGTAACAACGGACGGAATCACTTCCGTCCGTTGTAATACAGGTCGATTAGCCGATAGGCTGAACGGAAACAGCCTGCGCAAGAAGTTCGTTAAAGTCTTCTGCGGACATGGTGGAGAGGACACCGTCGAGTGCATCTTTGAGGACGGTGTTTCCCTTTCTCACGGAGATTCCGATATTTACGTCTTCGTCGGAAACCTCAAAATGGTCTTCTGTATTACTGAAATCCAAAATTGTCAGCTCGGGATAAGCAAGCAGAGCACCCTGTGCGGTGGGAATGTCTGTACAGACAAAATCGACGGCACCACTGGCCAGTGCCATCAGCATGGCAGGCGCAGTATCCTGGGCGGGAAGAACCTCTGCATTCGGAATCTGGGGCAGGCATACATCATACCAGATGGTGCCGCGCTGAGAGGTTGCCTTTCCAGAAAGTTCACTGATTCCCTTGGCGTTGGCGAGAGGGGAGTCGGACCGAGTGAGGCAGACAATAGAGGCATAGAGGTATGGACCGGCAAAATCAACCTGCTTTGCCTTTTCCTCTGTCATAGACTGACCTGCAATGGCGCAGTCAATATCTCCGGTCATGACAGCCGGGCCGAGGGAGTCCCAATCCATCATCTTAATTTCAAGCTCCCAGCCATTTGCTTCACAAAGCTTCTTGGCCATCATGACGTCGTAACCATTGGCATAAGAATTGGGGACGTTTGAAATAGGGACAGCGCCGTTGGAATCGTTCGGCTGTGCCCAGTTGTAAGGTGCATAAGCACATTCCATACCAACGGTCAGCACACCGTCCTCCACGCCGGAAGCGGGAGCACCGCCGCAGGCGGTAAGCATTGCCACAATGGCTACAGTCAATGCAAGAATTGTAACTCTTTTCATGGAAAATCCTTTCTTTTTCCGGTATCACATCCCTGCCGGAAGGGAAAATAAAAATTGGACCGCTTTGTCAAGCGGTCCAAGAACAAGTCATTATAATCCTGATAATAACAGGAAAGATAACTCACCCGTGATAGCGCTTCACAAAATGAATTGTGACAGTCCGCAGGATCTTATCCTACGCCCCAACATTGCAGAATCAGGCTTCTACAATATTTCGGCGGTATTCCCTTTCTTTTTTCACGGCTGCCTGGCCTTGTGAAAAGATACTGATGAGCACCGCGCCTCTATCAAGCGATTCAATTATGGATTCATGCTAACACAAGAAAGGAAAGTTGTCAACCCTTAATGACACAAAGTATTCTGAAAATATTCCTGTTTAAAAAGAATAAATATTGACATGGTGGATGCCTGTCCGTAAAATACATTAGAATGGAGTTGGTAAAATTGAAAAGAATTCTGAATCGTGAGACAGTATTGTATTTAGCATTCGGTGTTGCGACAACGATTGTAAATTATGCAGTGTTTGTGTTTTTCTATAATATGGTGTTCGATAATAAAAAGACATTGTGGGCGAATGGAATTGCGTTTGCTGCCGCAGTGGTTTTTGCGTATATTGTGAATAAAATGTTTGTATTTGAGAGTAAGGATTGGAACATGCAGACACTGAGAAAGGAAATCCCATCGTTTCTGTCTGCCAGAATTGGGTCATTTGTAATTGAACAGGCAGGTCTTGCGTTTAGCGAAAACATATTAAATCTTGGAGCAATATGTATTGCGACATTTGGAAAAGTAAATCTGGATGGAATTATGGTTGCAAAAGGATTCCTAAGTTTTATTGTAGTTGTCCTGAATTATATATTCTGTAAATGGTTTGTATTTAAGCATTAAAAAAGTTTTTGAGATTTTCGAAAAATAGTGTTGACAAATGGGGAAGGGCGTGATATTATATCTGAGCGCTCGAGAGAACGCCAAACAAAATACCGGCCAATTCGATGAAGTTTGCCAAGAAAACCTCTGAAAATCAAATTTTTAAAAAGAATTTGAGAAAAGGGGTTGACAAATGGAGAATGAGCTGATATAATAAATAAGCTTTATCGCGAGAGCGAAAAGAGCTGAAGACTGTACCTTGTAAATTGAATAACG
>JARIAT010000094.1 GCA_029257715.1 Faecousia sp.
CACATTGTTGAGGTCGAAAATATCCATACCATTGTGTCCCTCTTGCGGCAGGATTGTGGTATTTCATTTTTGTACAAAGCTGCAGTAGCACAGGAAATCGCTGACGGCACATTAAAACAGATCCCACTCGATGACTTTATGCTGATGCACGATTTCACCTTTATCTGGAACAAGGACAGCATTTTTTCCAAGGAATATGAGGAAATTTTTGAGGAGCTTCGGTGATTCCGAAGCTCCTCAAAATATTATATACCCAGTATTTTATATGGATGTCTCTATCGTGAGTCCTTTGCTGTATCATTTCTAAAGAGTTTCCGCAGTCCTGCTGTGCCGACTCCATCTGCAATCAGCCAGCCAATCGGGATCGACACCCAGATCACCCATACGCCTGCACTTGGAGCAAAACAATAGGAGATCAATATACGCAATCCCAGAGAAATCACTGTCAAAACGATAGACATTCCTGCCCGTTCCATCCCTCGATATGTTGCATAGAGAAGGAATAGCAATCCAATACCCACATAAAAGGTTCCCTCCATCCGGAGATATTGAACACCGATACGAAGTGCCTCTTTTTCCATCGGATCAATAAACAGGGTAAGCAGAGGCTGTGCAAAAAGGAACACCAATAGCGAGATCGCAATACAGAATCCGGCAGAGAGCCCCAATGCCGTTTGAAACCCTTTCTGTATACGTTCCTGTTTTCCAGCGCCTGCATTCTGTGCAACAAATGTAGAAAATCCATTGGCAAAATCCTGTGCCGGAGAATATGCGAAAGCATCAATTTTTACCCCCGCTGCAAACGCTGCCATTGTCGCAATTCCAAAACTGTTGACAAGGCTCTGAACCATAAGAATTCCGAAATTCATAATAGACTGCTGAACACTCGTCAGGACACTGACTGATACAATCCGACGCATCAGCTTGCGATCCAGACGAAAATGGGATCGATCCGGCTGCACCTGAGGCAGCCGAAGAAGGATATAGCCCATCAATCCCACAGCCGATCCCGCCTGCGCAATCACCGTTGCATTGGCAGCACCTGCTACCCCCTGATGATACACCAGAACCAGAACCAAATCTAATCCAATGTTCATTACTGTGGACAAAAGCAGAAACAGAAGTGGAATCAATGAATTACCGATTCCACGCAGCACCGCTGCCCCAAAATGAAACAAAAATGTAAATGGAATTCCCCAAAAAATGATCTGAAGGTAGCTTTGAAATGAAGGCAGTACATCTTCCGGAATCCGCATCAACTGCGCAACCATCGGCAAAGTCGGAGCACTCAGCATCAAAAGAAGAACGGCAGCTCCTCCTCCGACCAAAAACGCATTTACAATTGCGCTTTTCATCCCATCCATTTTCCCTTCTCCATATAGCTGGCTGAATACCACTCCGCTTCCCATACATAGACCAAGCAGAAGACTATTTATGAGAATCATCAGCGAGAAGGCACTTCCGACTGCCGCAAGAGGAATATTTCCGAGATACCGTCCTACAATCCATGTATCAATAATATTATAACATTGCTGGAGAAGATTTCCTCCGATCAGAGGAAGACTGAACAGCACCAAACTGCGTCGGATCGGGCCAGACGTAAAATCATACTGCACCAAATCAACTCCTTTACGCCTATCTTTTCAAATATTATACATAGCACTGCTGAAAAAAACAAGAATCGATTTATAGTATTGCGTAGTATTGCGCTTTATCAAAATCCACCTATGTATTTTCGGTAATTCGTTCGGCTGCTCCATCAACTCTTCCTATCCCGCTGGTGCAGATCATACTACATATCTTTGGTTGAAATACAGCAGTTGTTTTTGGAATCAGGAAATTCCGCCGCACAAAATCTTTCGTCTTTCCACGGAACACTTTCAGCAACTTTTACAATCATGACGAAATTTTTCTTTTATTTTATGAATTTTTTCATAAAAATGCTTTGCATTTTGCAGGATATCTGTTAGAATATGGTTAGAACATTCCATGAGAGTGTTTATATGAAAGGATGGGTATAAAAGTGATTTATCTCGCAGATAGAATGGAGAATGTTCATTCTGATATTCGAGGCGAACTTTATCTTCAGGCTATTAAAATGCAGTCGGAAGGAATTGACGTTCTGAAACTCAACACCGGCAATCCTGCTGCTTTTGGGTTTCCGCTGCCCGAGAGTATCCGTAAAGCAATTGAGGGACACGAGGATAAGGCTGTCGCCTATTGTGATTTCCGTGGTATGCCCGAGGCCCGTGAGGCCATTGCACGCTATGAAACCAGCAAGGGAATTCAGGGACTGACCGCTGACGATATCTTTATCGGAAACGGCGTCAGCGAAGTTGTCAATTTCGCATTGCTTCCTCTGCTGAATCCCGGAGATGAGGTTCTGATCCCCACTCCTAACTATTCCCTGTGGAGCAACACGATTCTTTTGGCTGGTGCAACACCTGTTTATTATCGCTGTGACGAGCAGTCCCATTGGAATCCCGATGTTGCAGATATCCGCAAGAAGGTTACAAGCCGCACCCGTGCCATTGTAATCATCAATCCCAACAACCCCACCGGTGTCCTTTATAACACCGATACCCTGGAGCAGATCATTCAGGTCGCACGAGAGAACAAGCTCATTGTTTTCTCCGATGAGATCTATGACCGTCTTGTTATGGATGGTCTCAAGCATGTTTCGACTGCTTCTCTGGCCCCTGATCTCACCGTTGTTACGATGAATGGTCTGAGTAAGTCCCATTCCCTGTGCGGTTATCGCTGCGGCTGGATGGCCATCAGCGGTCCCAGAGCACAGACTGAAGAATATCGAAAGGGTATCGTCCAGCTGACAAGTATGCGTCTTTGCGCAAACGCACTGGCTCAGCTTGTAATCCCCGCCGCTCTGGAGGATATGGAGACCCCCAACGCAATGATTCGTCCCGGCGGACGGCTCTATGAGCAGCGCGAAGTCACCGCTAAGATCCTCGACCAGATTGACGGTATCTCTTATGTCAAGAACGATGCAGCTTTCTACATGTTCCCCAAACTCGATATGAAGAAATTCAACATCACCAATGATAAGGTCTTTGCAAGGGATTTGCTGGAAGCTACCCATGTTCTGGTGGTTCCCGGCAGCGGTTTCAACTGGCCCGAACACGACCATTTCCGTCTGGTTCTGCTGCCGCAGGCCGATCGACTTCAGGAAGCCATGACTCGTATGGGTGAATTCCTCGACGGCTACCATCAGAAGTAAGCATCGCTTCTGGTCTATTCTATTTTCATACGGTATCTACAGTTATATACAGTTACAGGCCGCCTTTTGGCGGCCTGTATTTTTTCGCTTTTGTAATTTTCTTTCTTCCAATTCCTCTGTTTCCCAGAAAAATCTGCCGCAGAATTTTATTCTGCGGCAGATTCCTTCTATGTTAGACTTTTGAGCAGCTAAGCTTTAGAAGCTCTCGCAAATCTTCACGATCATATCACCGCTGCCAACATTGTAACCGCTGCAAGCATAAACTGCATTCAGCTCCTTGGTCGTTACAATAATCAAAGGCAGTTTTTCAGGATCGACATACATTCTTCTTGCAAGGGTCTCGACATTGGGAACAAAACTATCATAGCAGACGCGGATTCTGGAGAAGGTTTTCAGAACTTTCTGTACCTTCGCATTATCCAGTGCTGCCTTGCTGCGGAACATAAAGACAATATCCGCCGGAAGATTGTGGAAATCATCCTCCTGCTCCAGCATCTCATTGAGAATATGCTCAGTAGGCTCCATTCCCTCATCAAGCCACATCAGCACAGCCTTATTCTGGGTCAGTTCGCTTCCCTTCACGGTCTTTCCTTCGCTGTCGCTTACCTTAAACTCATCCAGAGTAAAGTTATCCAGCATCTCCTTGAGATCAGCCTCGTACTTGTGAAGTTTAACTGTCACAGTCTCTCCGTCAGCGAGATGAATATGATACTTGCTTGCATGGATATCACCATTTGGCAGGCGGTTGTCGGTAATCACCCGATACTCGCCGGGATTTACCGCAATGCGCATCTCATCTCCGTTCCATGCTTCATCCTCCAGATTCAAGCTTTCGTAGGTGCCGTTTACCAACATCGCAACGCCAAAATCAGGACCATACTGCCAGCTCTCTTCTTTTTCCTTCTGGAACACAATTGCACAGGTGCCAACCTCAACAGCCTCTACCGGCACAAATCGTCCATCTGCATAGTATTCTGCCAACTGATCCACAGGATTCATTCTCGCCGCAATGCCAAGCGCACGGCAGATGGAGACAAAGAGAATCTTTTTGGAGCGGGGATTGGCGTTCTTGACGGTCAGTGCTCCTACGGGACGGGTTACGATCTGACCATACTCAATATCAGGATTAAACCCGATATGTTCCTGAATATATGTCCAGACAGACTTAGGATCCGCACGGAATGCTGCTTTCTCTTCCTCCGTGAAATAATCGAGAATGAATTGACGGTTTTTAGTCAGCGGCTCATTGAATACACGGGGGCAGACAATATACGGATAGAACAGCTCGTCCTTTTCTGCATGATACCCTCTGGTAAGTTTCAGAGCTTCCCGCAGAACATCGGGATCCACGTCACGGCGATCCTTCTTAGAGAGGGTCAGAAGAAGAGCTTCCTTTTCCTTGGAGGAAAATTCCTCATCACTCAGGAACTCCATCAGACGCTCTACATTTCCGCGGCTCTCAAAGAGAAGCTCATAGATCTCATGACAATACCCATACTTCTCAACGAGAGCCTTCGCCTTGGCCGCGTCAAACATTGCTGCGACACGGGCCTCACGCTTTGCGTTGGCTGCCGCGGTCTTTTTCTGTCCCAGCTCTTTCTGCTCCTCGGTAGGCTTGGCACCGTTTACAATCTGATCACGGGGAGCAATCGAGACAAAGTCCTCCCACGCACCGTAGACAATGGGGTCATTCTTCAGGACGATTTCGACCGTGTCTACATCAGGGGTAAACACCATCCGCTCACAGAAGACACCGTCCTTCTTGACATGAATATTCAAAGTACCCAGACCGCAGGTAAGACCACACTTGCCGTCTTGATCCGTAGTCATCACTGCTGCACCGAAAATATCGGAGTAGTTGAGAATTCCAAACGCAACTTCTGCTCCCTCTACGGGTTTGCCTGCCTCATCTTTCACCACAACATTCAGTTTCTTTGTCACTGCATACAGCTTCAGATTATTGAGGAAGGATGCCATGCCAACCTTAGAGATAATCTCCTCGCCGGAGATCTCACCAAAGCAGCGGCTGTGGATCAGCATTGCGCGGCTCGAGGCATTTGTAAACCAACCCTTGTTCAGAACCTCTTCCGGCTCACAGGCCCCCAGGAAATACCAATCTCCGCCGCAGTAGACCTCAACCCATGCGTGGTTGTCATCGCAGTGTGCCCAACGAGGGGTATAAATCTGACGGGCTGGAATACCAATTGCTCGGAATACGTTGACACCGAAGGCAGATTCCTCTCCGCAGCGGCCGTAAGCTGAGCGGTAGGCGCCCATGGCAGAAATCGTGCGTGAGCAAGTAGCCTGATACATAACATTTTCAGCATTCCAGTAATTTGCCTCAATGACTGCATCGTGCATAGTCAAATGGTTCACTCTCTCCGCCAACTGCTGATAAAAGAAACCTCTGCAATCACACAGTTCTTCTTCATTAACACGGATATGAAGTACGTAGTTTAAGAAAATATCTTCCGGTATATCCTTTGCGAAGGGGGAATTCTCCCGCAGAAATACACCATGTCTTGCGCAGTTCAAAAA
>JARIAT010000025.1 GCA_029257715.1 Faecousia sp.
CATCCAACAGCAGAAGAACCGTACCGGATACGCTTCCGTCGGAAAGGATGGGACTGGCATCAATTTGGTACATACCGCCTGACAACTCTATGATTTTTTCTGCGTATATCCCATCCGAAGCTTTTGCAAGCAGCTCTTGAAGCTCTGGGCTGCGGTTTACAGACAGGATCAGTGATCCGATGCTGGTGGAATCAGTTCCAAGCAGACGTTGCGCAGCAGGATTGATGCTGAGAATTACGCGCTTGCGATTGAGTAGAATAATTCCTTCTGTCATGCCGGTGGTAACTGCTTCAAATTCCTGCTGTTTTTGAGCGAGTGCATCGCTCTGACGCTTGATTTGATTTTGCTGTGTACTGATTCTGCGAAGAAGGGGAGACAGCTCATCATAGCCGTCATTGTTCAGCGGATCATCCAAATTCAGCTCATTTAGAGGATTTACAATTTTTTTAGACAGACGGGAAGCCAGTGTCAGTGACAGAATCAGTGCAAGGAAAAAGATGAAGCAGATCGGTTTGAACATACCGAGAAACAGCATCAGAAGTGTATTTTGTGACAGTGAAAGCCGCATAACTGTCCCATCCGGTAAGCGTTGGGCACAGTATAGAGAACGCTGAAGCAGTGTTCTGGAGTAGCGTGAACTTTCACCGTACCCCTCGTTGAGAGCCTCTTTTACCTCTTCACGCTGCAAATGGTTTTCCATATCCGCAGAATCTGATTTGCTGTCAAAAAGGACAGTTCCATCTGTATCAATCCATGTGATTCGGTAATTGCCGGAATCAAGACCGCTAAAATAGTTGATACCTTCATGGATCGCACCTTGAGCAGCAAGATTGCTCTGCATCTTCAGCTGTGCCTTTTGAACCCCGGAAAAATAATTGTAAAGGACACCCATAAAAAGCACAATGGATGCCAAAAATACACTGATTGTTACAAGCCATATGGACCGAAAGATTCGTTTTGTCATGGAGTAGTCTCCATTCGGTAACCAACACCTCGGATGGTCTTAATGTAATCACCGCAGGGGCCGAGCTTGGTGCGGAGTGTGCCGACATGAACATCGACCGTTCGAGTCTCACCGATATAATCCGTCTCCCAGATGCTTTGAAGCAGCTGATCCCGTGTAAATGCCCGTCCCGGAGTTTCCATGAATTTTTTCAGAAGGTCATACTCTTTAAGGGTGAGCTGAACCTCAGAGCCATCGGCATAAACAGTGTGTTCGACGGGATTCAGAGAGAGTTTTCCGACCCTCAAAATGCTCAAATCCTCTTTTAGGCGGCTGCGTCGAAGCAAAGCTTTTACACGGGAAACCATCTCCATCATGCCAAATGGCTTAGCTAGATAATCGTCAGCACCCAAATCCAGTCCGATGACTTTGTCGTATTCGGTTCCCTTGGCACTGGCCATGATGACAGGGATATTTTTGGTGGCGGAGTTGGTGCGAAGCTGCTTTAAAATCGAAATTCCATCCTCTCCGGGCAACATAATGTCGAGCATAATGAGCTGGGGAATTTGAGATTTTAGTGCATCAAAAAGACCAGAGCCATCTGCAAGTCCTTTCGCTTCAAATCCTGCTGCATTCAGGGTGTATATCATAAGATCACGAATTCCCTGATCGTCTTCTACGCAAAATATCATACGGTGTTCTCTTCTTTCTATCGGTGTTATGATAATATTTCTTATTTTAATCTATATTTTACAGCAATGTTATAAAGTATGATACCAATACATTGTAAAACCATTGTAAAATGTTATGCCCAAACTGCCATGAGGAGGGTGCCTGCAATCATCATAGATAGTCCAAGCAGGGCTTTTTTAGAGAGTTTCTCGTGGAAGACGATGTAAGAAAACAGAACTGTTACGATAATGCTGAGTTTATCAATCGGCACAACCACACTGACAATTCCGTTTTGGATGGCGTAATAGTAAAAGAGCCAGGATGCACCGGTTGCAAGACCGGAAAGGGCGATAAAGATTCCTTCTTTGCGGCTGATTGTGCGGATTTGTCCTTGCTTTCCTTTGGCAAAGACGATCCCCCATGCCATGATCAGAACGACTCCTGTACGAAGCGCCGTGGCAAGATTCGATTCCACATTTTTAATTCCGATTTTCGCAAGAATTGACGTCAACGCGGCAAAAACAGCCGATAAAACGGCATAGATCATCCAGGGACCTTTCTTCTGTGTTTGCGAAGGCGCTTTGCGTTGGATCATCAGAAAAATACCCGCTGTAAGAATGGCGGTTCCGAGGAGTTTGATCGCCAGATGCTCCGTTTCATGGAACAGGATGATTACAAACAGAACAGACAAGACAGTACTGGATTTATCAATTGGAACGACTTTATTCACATCTCCCATAGAAAGTGCTTTGAAATAGCAGATCCAGGAGGCCCCTGTGGCAATCCCGGAGAGAATCAAAAAGAAAAGGGAAGACGCCTCAATATCTGCGATTGTATGTACAGATCCAACGATAAATACCATGATCCACGAAAAAATGAGCACTACACCCGTGCGCAGTGCTGTTGCTACATCAGAATCGGTATCTTTTATTCCACATTTTGCAAGGGTTGCAGTGAGTCCAGCGAAAAATGCAGACAAAATTGCTGTTATCAGCCACATGATGCCATACACTCCTTTAAAATGATAATCTTAGTATATTATATCTCCTTATATACCGTTTCTCAATAGAAATTCATACTTGAAATAAAGACAGAGAGCGCATCAGAGCGCTCTCTGTATCAGATAAAAGTGCATGTAAAAAATCAATCAGGGATGCGTCCGATATGATGGCCGGAGATGGAGAACAGCACCCATTCCGCAATATTGGTTGCGTGATCTCCAATTCGCTCAAAGTATTTTGCAATCATCAGCAGATCCAACGCATATTCTCCATCCATTGGATTTTTAGAGATTACATCGATCAGATGCGATTTCACTTTATGAAACCCTGCATCTACAACATCGTCGTAGACAATAACGGATTCAGCCAAGGCCAGATCTTTTTTGACATAAGCATCGACACTGTCTGTGACCATTTTGCTGGTAGCCTGGGCCATTTCGTGGATCTGGGTATGGGCCGGAATCGTGCGTCCATCCAAATACGAAATGATTTCGGCAATATCCTCTGCTTGATCGCCAATCCGCTCCATATCAGTGATCATTTTCAAGGCAGCAGAAATTTGGCGAAGATCTCGCGCAACCGGCTGCTGCTGAAGCAGGAGCTTGAGGCACAAAGCCTCAATGTCACGCTCCATCTGATCGATTTCTGAGTCTAGTTCGCTGATATGTTTGGCAAGTTCTTTGTCGTTTGTGGCCAATGCCTTGCCTACTTGTGCAATTACTTCTTCGCACATGGCTCCCATCGTAGTCAGGTTTTCATTTAAAAGTGCCAATTGCTCATCAAAACGGCTTCTCATTATCCAAACCTCCCTGTAATATAGTCTTCAGTACGTTTTTCAGAGGGCTGGGAGAATAGTTTTTCGGTGTTGTCGTATTCCACCAGCTCTCCCAGCAGGAAGAATGCAGTCTGATCGGAAATACGGACGGCCTGCTGCATATTATGGGTTACAATAATGATGGTGTACTTTTCCTTGAGTTGGATTGCGAGTTCTTCAATCTTAGAAGTTGAGATGGGATCTAGTGCACTGGTTGGTTCATCCATCAAAAGCACTTCCGGCTCCACAGCCAGCGCACGGGCGATACATAATCTTTGCTGCTGTCCGCCGGAAAGACCCAATGCATTCTTTTTGAGACGATCTTTTACTTCATCCCATATTGCGGCATCCCGCAGAGAGCGTTCGACGATCTCGTCAAGCTGGATTCGACTGGTAATCCCATGGGTTCTGGGGCCGTAGGCGATATTGTCATAAATACTCATGGGGAAGGGATTTGGTTTCTGGAAAACCATACCGATTTCCTTTCGAAGCATGTTTACGTCTACCGAAGGATCAAAAATGTCGGTGCCGTTGTAGCAAACCTTTCCTTTGATTTTGACATCGGGAACAAGGTCGTTCATACGATTGAGGGTTTTTAGAAAAGTGGATTTTCCGCAGCCAGAGGGACCGATTAGAGCGGTAATGCTCTTTTCGGGAATTTCAATGTTGATGTTTCGCAGTGCCTGGGAATTTCCATACCACAGACACAAATCTTTTACAGTAATGATATCACTCATAGACTTCTCCTTTTTTTGAAATATCTGCCGACATAAGCAGCGAGCAAATTGATGAGCAGTGTCAGCAGCATCAAAATAGAGGCGATTGCAAATGCGACACCAAACTCACCCTGTTCTTTGGCATAAACATAAAGTGCGACTGTAAGGGTTGCTCCGGCACTGCCCAGACCGTCAAAGAAGCCGTTGAGCGCATGAGCGAAGCCGGCGGTAAAGAGCAGTGCGGCGGATTCTCCGAGAATTCTGCCGATGGAGAGAATACAGCCTGTGATGATTCCATCAATACATCCCGGAAGAACCACGGTTCGGATGACGCGCCATTTTCCGGCACCAAGGCCGAAGGCCCCCTCCCGATAACTCTGAGGAACGGTTTTCAGGCTTTCCTGCGTGGTTCTCATAATCGTAGGCAGGTTCATAATAACAAGTGTTAAAGCACCCGCTAACAAAGAGGTTTGCATATTCAGAAACTGGCAGAAAAACAACATTCCCACAAGGCCATAGATGATGGAGGGAATTCCGGAGAGCGTCTCGGCTGCGTATTCAATGATAGATACCAGTTTTTTATTCTGGGCATACTCCGTCAGGTAAACGGCAGCACCGGCACCAACTGGAATAACAATCAGCAGGGTAGCGATGATAATATAGACCGTATTGAGAATATCTGGTAATATGCCAATGCTGTCAGAGAGATAACTGGGCGTTGTGGACAGAAGCTCCCATGTGATATTAGGAAGTCCTTTGATCAGGACATAAAGGGTGATAAATACGACAAGGCCAAGGGTAAATGCAGCAGAAACCGCCATGAGCGACTTCATGATGCCAATATACGCCTTTCGCTTGCCGGAAATCTGATTTTGCAGCAATTTTTACGCCTCCTTGTCACGCTTGAGGAAGAAATTCAGCGTTGCATTGATCAGCATGATGAATAGGAACAGCACCAGAGCGATTGAAAACAGTGCCTGTTGCTGTAATCCGCTGGAATAGGACAGTTCACTGGCAACGGCTGTGGTAAGAAATCGGACGCTTTGGAACAGGGAGGGCATATTGGGGGCATTACCGGATACCATCATAACCGCCATTGCTTCACCGATGGCGCGTCCGACGCCTAGTACAACCGCTGCGGCAATTCCGCTTTTGGCGGCAGGGACGGAGATTCTGAAATATGTTTCGACCGGGGTTGCACCAAGCGCCAGAGAGGCATCTTCATATTCCTTCGGAACAGCTTCCAGAGCGGTGATGGATACATTGATGATAGAGGGCAGGATCATAATTGCAAGCACAACGATAGCCGCTAGAAGGCTGGCTCCGTCAGGGATGTCAAATATGGATCGAATTGCGGGAACCAGCACCATCATGCCCACAAGACCGTATACCACAGACGGAATTCCGGCAAGCAGACTGACAGCGGAGGTCATGACATTCTTGATCGAAGGGGGAGCAATTTTGGCAAGATAAACGGCGGTCAGAAATCCAATGGGGACACCCAGAAGGATTGCACCTGCGGTTCCGTAGATGCTGGTCATGATAAACGGAAGAATTCCAAAGGAGGGGTCTGCTGCGGTGGAAGCCCACGTTTTGCCAAGAAAGAAATCAGATATTCCTATTTTTTGAATTGCGGGAATACCGGATAAAATTAGGTAAACTGTAATTAGCAGAACGCAGCCTACTGTAATCAGGCCGAGAATCAGAAAAATGCCGTGAATCACGGTTTCTAATAGTTGCTTTTTTTGTTGCATTCTAAGATTTCCTTTCTTATTAAAAAACGGCGGCTTTGAATACCGCCGTTTTTTATTGTTATATTGCAGGGACCGCACCTGCACCGGAAATCAATTCTGCTGCATCTTCCGAGCGTGCAAAGTCGAAGAATTTCTGAGCGGTATCAGAAAGCTTGGAATCGGTCTTGGTCACCATCATAAAAGGACGCTGAACCGGGTAGCTTCCATCCTTCACAGATGCTTCGGTGGGGGTCACTCCAGATATGGAGAGTACCTTTACGCTGTCTTTGATCGATGCGAGAGAGGCGTAGCCGATTGCGTTGGGATTGCTGGAGACGGTGGTAATGACATCTCCGGTAGAGGTTAGTTCCTGGCGATACTTGCATGCCTCTGCGGTTCCGGTGATCGTCTCAAAACCATCTCGGGTGCCGCTTCCGGCTTCGCGTCCAATCAGAACAATTTCACCGTCATTTCCTCCAACCTCACTCCAATTGGTGATTTCACCAGTGTAGATGGCTGCAATATCTTCAAGGCTGAGATCTTCGACGGGATTTTCGGGATTGACAATGACTGCAATGCCGTCGTAAGCCAAAACTGTTTCGGAAAGGCCCTGTTCTTTTTCTTCATCCTTCAAGACACGGCTTGAAAGACCGATATCACAGCGACCCTCCTGAACAGCCTTGATGCCGGAACCGGAACCAGTGGGATTATAAGTGAAAGTAATCCCTTCATTGTTGTGCTCAAAGGCTTCACCCAGTGTGCCG
>JARIAT010000028.1 GCA_029257715.1 Faecousia sp.
ACACAATTGAGATCGAAGATGCAGGAGCCAACTACGATAGGAACCAGTGCGTTTCCGACTTTCAGCCCGATTCCATGTTCTTCGAGATATTTCATCACGCCGCCGGCAGCATCCAGACCGTAGGCACTTCCACCGCTGAGCAATACGGCATGCACTCCGTCGTTCGATGCAGTTGGATCCAGGAGCTGAGTTTCCCGAGAGGCTGGCCCTCCGCCGCGGACGTCCAGACCACAGGGGGCTTTTTTATCGAAGAGCAGGACGGTGCAGCCTGTTGCGTTTGCCTCGTCCTGAGCATGGCCGATTCTTACATGTTTGATGTCTGTGATGCTGATTTCTTTCCAATCTGGCATAGGCAATACCGTCGCTTTCGTTAGAGAAATTTATTTTATTATAAGATAGATCCCAAGGGTTGTCAAATACAGAGCCGGATACCTATGGCTCTGTCGGTAGATCTAACAGAAAAACCGGAAGTTCCTAAGAACTTCCGGTAAAAACTGTTTTTACTTGCCGGCAAGCGCACGTTCCAGCCAAATGGAACCCACATCCATGGCGCTGTAAAGACCATCCTTCTCGGCCTTTTTTACCACGCGCTCGCGGGGTCTGGCGTTGGGATCAGTCAGTTGAAGCTGAACGGAAACACGGGTAGCGACATCCAGATCGTTGACTTTCTTTGTCTCCAAAATCTGAAGCATTACAATATGGGAATCTTCCATTGATCCGTAATAGATCATGTTGTCTTTACGCATCAGCGGACGACCTTTATACATCAAACCATTCTGTTGAGCCATAGGTACCTCCTTCTCGTGCGGATCGAAACCGATCCTGGGTGGATAACGGGTGGAGCTTGTCAAAGAAAAGAGGCTTTTGCACGGCAAAAGCCCCTAATACTTATTTGTTGCTGTCATTCAGGTAGCACTGCACCAGCTCCTGGAGCAGTTCATCACGATCGAGCTTGCAGATCATGCTGCGGGCTCCGTTATAATTCGTGATATAGGTGGGATCTTCCGTCAGAAGATAGCCGACGATCTGATTAATGGGGTTATAGCCTTTTTCACTTAGAGCGTCGAATACATTCCGAAGGATTCGGCGCATTTTATCTGTGTCATCGCTGGGAACGGTAAACTTGATGGTGTTATCCGTCATGTGATCGACCTCCTCTGCATATTAAAGCCATTATAGCCCAAATTTTCGAATATGTAAAGAGCAACGGCTATAAATTTTTTGTTAAGGGGAGCGGAGCTGTTTCCGCCCCCCGGAAAATCAGCGCAGGACAGCGTTGAGCTTCTCAGCCAGAGCAGCCAGAACTTTGGTCATAACAGCTTCGGAATCGGTATCCACAAGTGTACGGTCATCGGCACGCAGCTCCAAGGAGAAGGCAAGGCTCTTTTTCCCCTCGGGAACACCGACACCGCGATAGATGTCAAACAGCTTGACCTTGCGCAGCAGTTTACCGGCAGAAGCAGTAATGACGTCCTCAACATCTGCAACAGTCACTGTTTCATCACACACCAATGCCAGATCCCGAGAAACGGCGGGATATTTGGGAAGCGCAGTGAAGGTAGGCTCAGGCAGCCGCAGCTCAAATGCCTTGGAGAAGTTGATTTCTGCGCAGTAAACTTCCGAATCGAGGCCGTAATTCTTTGCAACAAGAGGATGAATCTGGCCCATATAGCCCAGATGGATACCGTTGATACTGACGGCAGCACAGCGTCCGGGATGATAGCTGGGGTTATCGTGAACTGCTTCATAGCGGGCCTTGGGCAGCCGCAGGGATGCAAATACAGAGGCAAGCTCACCCTTCAGAGAGAAGAACGTCTCACCGGCACCATATGTGCCGAGAAGCAGCATTTTCGGTTCCTCAGGCAGGGGCTGACCTTCTACAGGAAGGTAGATCTTTGCAAGTTCGTAAAGCTTTGCAGCCTTATTATGGTAGGCATTGTTGCGAGAGAGAATATCCAGCATGGAGGGAAGGGCGATGGTACGCATGATGGAAGTATCTTCCCCAAGCGGATTCTGGATTTTCATTGCGTTTCTCAGAGAACTGTCAGAAGGTAGACGGATCTGGTCAAAAATGGTGGGGGAGACGAAGGAATAGGTGATAATTTCACTGTATCCGACAGCGCGGCATGCAACACCGCACTGTGTCTCAGCCTTCATAAACTCGGAATATCCGCCCTGTGTAGAGGTTTTGAATGCGGTAGTGGGGATTTCGTTATAGCCGAAGCTGCGGCCGACCTCCTCTGCAATGTCTGCCATACGAAGCAGATCGGGACGGAAGGAGGGAACCATGATATTGTCACCATCCACAGGAATCTCCAGCAGGTTCAGATAGCGGACCATGTCTTCCTTGGAAATCTGCGTTCCGAGCAGATGATTGATTTTTTCTGGCTCCAGAGGCAGAACCTTAGGCTGAGGAACGTAATTGATGACATCAATGGTTCCGTCCATGATATCACCGCACTGAAGCATTTCCACCAGTTCGCAAGCACGATCCACAGCGGGAACAGTCATCATGGGATCCAAATGCTTTTCAAATTTACCGGAAGCATCGGTACGCATACCCAGAGCCAGAGCAGTCTGGCGAATGGAAGTACCATCGAAGTTGGCAGATTCAAAGACAACCGTTGTGGTATCTTCGCTGATTTCGGAGTTCTCGCCGCCCATAATACCTGCAAGTCCAATGGGCTTATCACCGTCAGCAATGACCAACATACCGGGCTTCAGGGGACGGACAACACCGTCAAGGGTGGTCAGGCTTTCACCCTCCTGTGCCTCCCGGACAACGATTTTGCCGGAACCGACATAGCGGTAGTCAAATGCGTGCATGGGCTGGCCATACTCCAGCATGACATAATTTGTGATATCAACGATATTATTGATGGGGCGAACACCGTTGGCTCTCAGACGCTGACGCATCCATTTAGGAGAAGGGCCGATTTTCACATTTGCCACCATTCTGGCACTGTAACGGTTGCACAGCTTCTCGGCGGGCACTTCGACATCCAGCTTCTCAAAGATCGAGCCGGCCTCGGAGCCATGTACCACAGGCTCGTGATGCTTCATGGGAAGACCAAAGGCAGCGGCGGATTCCCGGGCCAGACCGATTATGGAATAGCAGTCGGGACGGTTATTGGTGATTTCAAATTCTACGATGGTATCATCGTTGCCGATGACGTCGTTGATATCCTGTCCGACGGTGCAGGGTTCGTCATTGAGAATCCAGATGCCGTCAGCGAATACACCGGGCAGATCGTTCTGGGTCAGACCCAGCTCCTCGAAACCGCAGAGCATACCATTGGACTTGACACCGCGCAGTTTTCCTTTTGTGATATGGACGCCGCCGGGCAGATAACTGTTATGAAGAGCGGCAGGAACCAGATCTCCTTCGTGGACATTCTGTGCGCCGGTGACAATCTGGACCGGTTCCTCCTGCCCGACATCTACCTGACAGACCCACATATGATCGGAATTTTCGTGGCGGACGATGGACAAAACCTTGCCGACAACTACGTTTCGGATCTCGGCATCCATGCGTTCATAGGTTTCAACCTTCTGTCCGAAAACGGTCATGGTTTCTACGTATTCTTTGTCAGAGATGTGGGATAGATCCACAAACTCTTCATTAATCCATTTTCTGTTGAGTCTCATGTCTAGTCCTCCTTAGAACTGGTTCAGGAACCGTACGTCGTTATCGAAAATCAGACGCAGATCATTGATGCGAAGGCGGCCCATTGCCATTCGCTCCAGACCCATACCGAACGCAAAGCCGGAATATTTCTCAGGGTCAATCCCACAGTTTTCCAACACAACGGGATGCACCATTCCTGCGCCAAGCAGTTCAATCCAGCCCTCTCCGTGGCAGGTGGAGCAGACCTGACCGTCAACTTCGCCCTTGCCATGGCACTTGTGGCACTGCATATCCATTTCACAGCTGGGTTCCGTGAAGGGGAAGTGATGGGGGCGGAAACGCATAAGGGCATCCTGACCGTAAATCCGCTTCATCAGGGTGACGAGCGCACCCTTGAGGTCACCCATGGTGATATCTTCACCGACCACCAGGCCTTCGATCTGGTGGAACATGGGGGAGTGGGTTGCGTCAGCTTCGTCCTTACGGAATACACGGCCGGGGGCCAGAATGCAGATGGGAGGTTTTGTATTCTCCATAGCACGGATCTGCATGGGGCTGGTCTGAGTACGCAGCAGGACAGAGTCGTCGTCGTTAAAATAGAACGTGTCGGAGCGGTCACGGGAGGGATGGCCTTCCTCGATGTTCAGTCGGGTGAAATTATAGCTGGCAAGCTCAATTTCAGGACCATCAACAACTTGATAACCCATTCCGACAAAGATGTCCTTAATCTCCTGAAGCACCATGTTCATGGGATGCTGATGGCCCATGGTCACCTCGTCGCCTGGGATCGTCACATCGATTGCTTCGGCGGCGAGCTTGGCCTCCAATGCGGCTGCGTGGAGCGCAGTTTTGCGTTCCTCGAGCTTGGTTTCAATTTCGGCACGGACTGCATTTGCCAGCTGGCCCATAACAGGGCGTTCCTCAGCACTGAGCTTACCCATCTGCTTCAGAACGGCAGTCAGTTCGCCCTTCTTACCAAGAAGCTTGACACGCAGCTCCTCCAGAGCGGCAGGATCGGCAGCCGCATCCAGAGCAGTCAGCGCATGCAGCTTGATTTCTTCCAGTTGCTGTTTCATGGAATTCTCTCCTTTAGAAAATATAAATATAAAAGAAAAAACGGTCTTTCATCCCCAACCTTGGGGACGAAAGACCGGAAAATCTTCCGCGGTACCACCCGCAATTCGCTCGTTCGAGCGCACTTTTATCAGGCGCAGCCACGCCCTCAACCCATAACGGAGGTTACACCGGCCAAACCCTAATTCGCATTTGTTTCAGGCGGCGGCTCCCGGGGGAAAGCCCATTTACCTGTGCTGAGCGGCTCACACCATCCCACTCTCTCTGAAAACACAGTCCGATAAACAGACAGCCCGATCATTGCCTTTTCAATATCGTTTCAATTCTATCATGGAACATAGAAAATTTCAAGGATTTTTTCATTCTTCGCAGAAAAGCTCCGGGACACAGTATCTGTGTCCCGGAGGTAATTAGTTTGACAGATAGTCCTTCAGAAAAACAATTGCCTGCCGATAACCATCAAGCCCCTGCCCTATGATCGAATGGACACAGGCCATACCGGCGTAAGAAATCTGACGGAAAGACTCTCGTTTGCTGATATCGGAGATGTGAACTTCTACAGCAGGAATTCCGACTGCCTTGAGGGCATCGAGAATGGCAACCGAGGTATGCGTATAAGCCGCCGGATTGATCACAATCCCGTCGAAAATACCATGAGCGGCCTGAATTTCATCAACCAGTGCGCCCTCGTGATTGGACTGGAAATGCACAAGCTCAATTTCTAGGTCTTGTGCCCACTGTTCGAGAAGTCTTAAAAGCTCGGTGTAGCTTTGGGAGCCGTAGATATTTGGTTCCCGAATACCCAGCATATTGATATTCGGACCATTCAGAATCAGAATCTTCATATCAGAATTCCTCCAATCGAGATTGAATGGCTGAAACCGCATCCGCGATGGAACCATTGTTTTCCACAGCCAGATCGGAAAAAGCTTCATACATGGGGATTCGTTTTTCATAAAGCAGAACGGGATTTGTTTTCTGAGAAAGGGGACGCCCCTCGGAAGGCAGGAGATTCGGATTTCTCTTGATCCACAGGATTGTACCGTTCTGGTGGAGCAGCGGATAGTTTCGTTTCTGTGTCACACAGCCGCCGCCGGTGGCGATGACCTGATGGGAAGATTTTCCAAGAGCATCGAGGATCTTTGTCTCATACGCACGGAAGGCTTCTTCACCCTCATCTGCAAAGATTTCCGGAATCGTCTTTTGGGCAAGTTTTTCGATTTCGGCATCGGCATCAACAAAATGTTTTCCGGTTTTGGCGGCAAGAAGCTTTCCGATGGTGCTTTTGCCGCAGCCGGCCATACCGATGAGAATGGTATTTTCCATTTCGGAACGCAGGTGGCGATAAACCGCGTCAATCCGGTCATCCTCGATCTTTTTATGTTGGAAGAGTTCAGAGGCTTGTTTGGCCTGAGCAACCAACATTCGCAATCCGTTAAAAGACGGGATATTGCGTTTTTCACAATCCATCATCATTTGAGTCCTTGCAGGATTATAGATCAGATCAAGATACCCTTCCAAATTGGAGAATTGTCCGATATCCAAAACGGATGCTCCGTTTTCAGGATACATTCCGACAGGAGTTGTGTTGATGATGATACGGGCGTCTGCATGAAGATGGAGATTTTGATAGTTCGATTTTCCACTGCGGGAAATGCAGATGACTTCAGCACCCGCATCTTCCAGTACAGCTTTCACGGTTACAGATGCACCACCGGTTCCGAGAACCAGAGCCTTTTTTTCGCATACGTTCAAGCGACTGAAGCGAAGCATCTCGAAAAATCCGTAAAAATCTGTATTGTATCCGACCAGACTGCCGTCGGCTTGCCGTATAACGGTATTGACACTTCCCAGACGTCTTGCGGTTTCATCCAGACGATCCAGAAAGGGAATGACAGCTTTTTTGTAGGGAATGGTGACGTTTATGCCGTCAAAGGCGCCGCTGCGCAGAAATGATTTCAGTTCTTCTGGTTCCCGTTCATACAATTCATAGGAATAATCCCCGAAAAAACGATGAATGGCAGGGGAGTAACTGTGTTCCAGTTTCTGCCCCAGAAGTCCGCATTTCATTAGATCACCTCGCTGTAACTGCCAAGATATTTAAATTCTTCGCAAAGGTCATCCAGTTCGCACATGAGCTGCACATATTCGTCGGAATATATGGAGGTTTCCAGATCAAAATAGAACATGAATTCAAAATCCCGGTCGGGAATCGGACGGGATTCCAGCTTTGTAACGTTGATGCCCAGGACATACAGACGGGCCAAAACCTTATAAAGAGAACCAGGGCGATGAGGCAGGACCATCATGATGCTGGTCTTATCAGCACCGGGATAGATCTCCAGATTTTTCGAAATGCAGATAAAACGGGTGCGGTTGTTCCCCTTGTCTTGAATGGATGCGGCGGCAACCTCCAGATTGTACAGCTCAGCACAGCTGCGGCTTGAAAGTGCGGCGACATCACGTCGTCCGGATTGCGAAACCATTTTGGCGGCAACGGCTGTGTTCTCCACGGCAATGACTTTGACACCGGGCATCTTCTCCAGAAATCCGCCGCATTGTCCGATGGCCTGCTCATGGGAGTAGATTTCTTTGATATCCTCCAGCTTGGTGCCGGGATTTACAAGAAGGTTATGGTCAACCTTCAGCCGAAAAGTGCGGACGATAGAGAAGTTATGATGAATCATCAGGTCGTAGACCTTCTTGACAGATCCGGCAGTGGAATTTTCCAGAGGCAGAATGCCATATTGGCAAAGTCCCTGCTCAATGGCGTTAAATACGCCTTCAAAATCCTTAAAATAAAGAATGAAGGGGCTTTTAATCATCTTTTCACAGGCAATCTGCGCATAAGCACCCTCGACACCTTGACAGGCAACCGTGGGTGTCTGAGGGAAAAGCGGAGGGGTGGAACGGATTGCCTGAACAATCTGCTGGTGAAGAGGAGTATCCTGATTGTTCAGTTTGCTCTGATGGCTCCGGCTCAATTCAAAGAGCATAGAGTAAAGGACACGGGTATAATTTTCCATTTCAGGACCGGCCTTTTGGGCAACATCCATTAGTTTTTCCCGTTCACGGGAGGGGACGAAAATGGGCATATGATTTTGATGCTTAAATTCGGCAATCTCTCCGGAGATTTTCATTCTCTGACAGAACAGCCGTACAAGTTCCGTATCGATTTCGTCAATTTCCTGACGAAGCTGGTTTAAATCCATGATGAATCCTCCTATTTTCTGGCCTTCCACTCAAGAAGGGCATCGTAAATGGCAATGGCGGCAGCGGCTTCCACTACCGGGATTGCTCTTGGAGCAATACATGGGTCGTGACGACCGTGAATTGTAAGCTCCTGCGGTTCCATTCGCTGAAGGGAGATACTCTGCTGGGGAATGGCGATGGATGGTGTGGGCTTGACTGCGCAGTGAAAGAGAAGCGGCATGCCATTTGTAATACCTCCAAGGATGCCGCCGCAGTGGTTGGTGACGGTACGCACCGTACCATTCTCTATGGCAAAAGCATCATTGTTTTCGCTGCCGCACAGTTCGCAGACACCAAATCCTTCCCCGAACGAAACTCCTTTGATCGCAGGGATTGCGTAAATGATCTGCGCAATGCGGCCTTCCATTCCCCCGAACATCGGCTCCCCCAGACCAACGGGGAGCCCGGTAATGGCGCACTCGATGATACCGCCAAGACTGTCTCCTGCCAGTTTGGCATCACGGACAGCGGCTTGCATGGTGTTCCCTTTCTCTTCGTTCAGGACAGGGAAGGAAGCCGCAATCTTTTGCAGCTGTGGAGCCATGGGGTCAAAGGCATCATCGGATATATTCCCGATTTTAGCAAGATGCGCACCAATTTCAATACCCTGCAGGTGGAGCCATTGCTTGCATAATCCTCCGGCGATGCAAAGTGGGGCGGTCAGCCGTCCCGAAAAATGTCCGCCGCCGGAAATGTCTTGATTGCCGCCGTATTTTACCTGTGCAGGAAAGTCTGCATGGCCTGGCCGGGGACAATCTCGGAGGTTTGCATAGTCTCCGGAGCGTGTGTT
>JARIAT010000036.1 GCA_029257715.1 Faecousia sp.
GTGTTGTGCGCATCCGGGAAGCCATGAGCCGCTATGAAACCAATTTCATTGGAAAAATTACGCCGGAGGTCTATGAAACCATGGAACGGGCGCTGAAGCGTCTGGACCAGAGAGTCAATCAGGAGATCCAATAAAAAGCAAGCCCGAAGCGCTGACCGCTTCGGGCTTTTTTGTGTGCATCCGAATTGATCGGAAAAATGCAAAATCCGCAGGTCACCATCCTGCGGACTTCACTATATTGAGGAAAGAAAAATGAAAAAGTAAATTTAATATACTTATATATTATAGGAAAGATATGAAGAAAAAAAGGGGGTAATTATTTAGAAATTGTTAAGTTGCCAAAAAAGTTCTCCAGATCGAGGGCTTTTTTGAGGTGATTATAGTGCATTTTTCACAATTTCTTGATAAGCTGCGTCGTCAAGGGCATATCCGTAGAACAGATCATAGTACTCCGTTACCCGATCTTGGAGATCATATCCGACATATTCCGGATAGAGAAGCGCACACAGCCACTGCATTCCGAGAAACCGCTGAATGGAAGGGGGAGAGGCCAGCCACCCATAGGGGCCGATGGGTGTTTTGTAGACGGTGCCGGCTTTAAGGGCCTGCATTTCCTGCCAGCTGGGGTCTGTCAGAACCTGCTCATAGCAGGAATCAGGAGCAAAGAGGAGCACCTCAGGGTTCCAGAGGATAATCTGCTCGAGATCTACCTCGTTTCCGGTGCCTTTGGAAACGACATTGTCAAGCTCTGCCACGTTTTTTGCCACAAGACTCAGCGTTTCTGCATGGAAGGACTTTTCTGCGAGAACATTGACTCCCTTATCTCCGAGGCAGTAGAGTACGGTTTTTCTGGCGCCGTCGGCATCGACCTGCTCCATGATTGTGCGAACTTCATCCAGTGTGCGCTGGCAGTAATCCGCCAGACGGTCGGCCTGGGGCTTGCAGTTTAAAAGATCTCCCAGTTTACGATAGGACTCTGCGGAGGAAGCGACGGTGGCTTCGATATGGACAAAGGGAATTCCGGTCTGCTCCGTCAGACGATCCAGGTCGTCTGCCATGGACTCCTTGGATTCCCCCACGTCAATGACGATCTGGGCGCCGGATGCCAGCAGTGCTTCCAGATCCATGGTGCCTTTGCCACCGTAAAGCTGGCCCAGTTCCGGCAGACCTGCCAGCTGCTGCGAGAGAAATGCCTGCTCGGCGGCATCCGTTCGGGAGAAGCCGACCAATTTTTCCGGACAGAGAGGCAGAATATACATCTGTGTCAGGGGACCGGTGACGGCAAGGCGAGTGATTTCGGAAGGAATGGTTACAGTGCGTCCGCAGTCATCCGTAAATTCCACAGATGCGGATGGGGAAGCGGTGTCGGTAGAAACGGAGGAATCATCGGGGCGAGTGCCGGAGGAGACGCATCCGGCCATCAGACTCAGCAGCATTGCGCCGCATAGCACAAGTGTGCAGAATTTTTTCATAACAGTACCTCGTTTTCGTGATAATCATAGGGGCCGGGGTCAGCCCGGCTCCCATTATAAAATGCTCCGGTCAAAAACACAAGAGAAGGGGGGCATTTTTGTGAATTGTGTATTATAAACAGTGTTTTTCGGAAAAATAGCAATCGATTCCATGGGATTCTTTACAATTTGCTGAAATTCGTGTATGATGGGGCTGTAAATCGGACATGAGGAATGTTGGCGTATGGGATATGCAGAAAGGAACGGCAGTATGGAGCAGTTGTTTCAGTTGATGATTGAACATCTCCGAAAGGGAGAGAATCTTGTTTTGGTAACTGTGGTGGCATCGTCCGGCGCGACCCCTCGGGGGGCCGGCGCCAGAATGCTCGTTGGAAAGAGCGGGCGGTTGGCAGGAACCATCGGCGGTGGTGCGGTGGAATATCGTTCGGAGCAGATTGCGCAGGAGGTGCTGCACAGCCGCAGCTCTCGGGGACATTCGTTCACGCTGACAAAAGAGGATGTCCAGAATCTGGGAATGATCTGCGGCGGTGCGTGCAGCGTCTTTTTCTGCTATCTTCCGGCGGCGGATGCGCAGAGCATTGCGGTGGCGGAAAAGGGACTGGAACACATCCGAAACGGAAGATCTCTGTGGCTGATCTCTGATTTGACACGGGCAGGTAAGCTGGGACTTTACAGTCCTGAGGAGGGGTTCTTCCAAGTGGCACAGCCTCAGGAAGTTCGCCCCTATCTGACCCGGCATCCCATCTATTTCCATCAGGAAGACAGGGAATTCTATACCGAACAGATCAATTCCTGCGGCAGAGTCTATATTTTTGGCGGCGGCCATGTGGCGCAGGAGCTGGTGCCGGTGCTGAGCCGTGTGGGATTTCGCTGTGTTGTGATGGATGATCGGCCGGAGTTTGCAAAGCAGGAGCGGTTCCCTCAGGCGCAGCAGGTGATTTTGGGAGATTTCGGCAGCATCTCGGACTATATCACACTGACGCAGGAGGATTATGTCTGCGTCATGACCCGAGGACACGCAGCAGATACGCTGGTGCAGGCACAGGTGCTGCCCTGCCGTCCCTGCTACGTGGGAGTGATTGGAAGCCGCCAGAAAGCGGCAGGCGTTCGCAAGCGTCTGAAAGAGGAGTTCGGCCTCTCGGAGCAGCTGCTGAATCTGGTGACAACTCCCATCGGACTCGAGATCAAAAGCGAAACACCGGCAGAAATCGCAATTTCCATTGCCGCGCAGATGATTCTGTGTCGGGCAGAGCGCAGCGGTCTATGAAAAAAAGGCTGTTTCTGACAGGCCCGATCGGAGTGGGAAAATCCACGGCGATAGAAAAGGCATTGGGAAATCAAATGAGACAGGCAGGCGGGTTTCGCACAATCCGCAAGCGCAGTGCGGAAGGAAAGGTACAGGGGTTTGACCTTGTGTCCATGGATGGAAAGCAATGCCGCCCATTTTTGAATTTTACAACAGAAAGTACCGGATTGGATTTGGAGGTATTTGCGACATCGGGAGCGGCTTTTCTGCGGCAGGCATCCTGTACGCCGTATGCAGTTTTGGATGAAATCGGCGGAGTAGAGCTTCTGGAACCGGAATTTTTGCAGGCACTGGAGGAATTTTTGCAGGGAGATACCCCTTGCATCGGTGTAATGAAGGGATTTGAACCGGCCTCAAGGCTTGTGCGGCGCATGGGACTGGGAAGTGCATACGAATATGCCCATCGGTCCCTTTATGACAGACTGCAAAGGGATTCTGATACGCTGCTTTTGCAATGGCGCGGAGCAGATCAGTCAGAAAATTTTTCCAAAATAATGGAGTGGGTGGAGGAATATGCCCGTGAATGAGTCATTTTTTTCGCTGTATGATATGCTTCTGGAGGGAATTTCCGCATCAGAGGCAGTAATAGACAGTCGGTGCGGAACGTGGTGGACGATGGTTCGGACAGAAAGTCGTTGCGGAATTGCCATGACCACGCCGATGGATCAGCGGCCGCCCATGTTTGACAGTCTTGAAGGATTGTCGCTGGAGAAAATGGCACAGGCGGTGAAAAGCTGGAATCTCATCGAAGCAGGCTGCGGTATGGCGGCAATCAATGCCTATTATAATACGTCCAAGCGGCTGGCGCAGCTGAATGCGGCAGAGCCGTTTGAACGATACTGTACGGCAGGTCTGGATTTGCGGGGAAAGCGGATCGGTGTGGTAGGGCATATGAAAATGCCGGATTTTGTGGCGCAGCAGGCTGCGCAGGTGCTTTATCTGGAGCGGAATCCCAAAGTCGGTGATTATCCGGATTCTGCCTGCGATTATCTGCTTCCGGAATGTGACATTGTGCTGATTACGGGTGCAACCCTTGTCAATAAGACACTGCCTCATCTGCTGGAGCTGTGCAAAGACAGCGTTACGATTCTGGCAGGGCCGACGGTGCCGATGTGTCCGGAGCTGCTCCGGTGCGGCATAGACCGTCTGGCAGGTCTGGTTATCACCGATCAGGAGGGGATGCTCCGCCAAATAGAAGAAAATACCGGTTGTTCTCCCTATGCCATGGGTACGCCGTTTTTGCTGAAACAGGAGGATTTCGCATGAGAGAGCTTTCCCACCATCATCGGTGGTTTCGCCCCCATACAACCCTTTGGATTCTGACGGCGGTGCTTCTTTTCTCCATTCTCGGTTCTTTTACCCTGGGGCGTTATCCCGTGAAGCTGCGGGAACTGATGGGGATTCTGACCAATCAGATTCCCGGGGTTACCATCACACCTTTTTGGGCGGAAAATCAGGAAATTGCGGTGATAAACATCCGTCTGCCCCGAATTTTTCTCGGGGTCTTGGTGGGGGCGGGACTGTCGGCGGCCGGCGCCGCCTATCAGGGAGTGTTTCAGAACCCAATGGCATCGCCGGATATTCTGGGCGCATCTGCCGGTGCAGGTTTCGGCGCGGCGCTGGCCATATTCGCCGGTTTCGGCAGCACAGGAATCACACTTATGGCCTTTGCGATGAGTCTTGTGACGGTGGTATTGGTGTTTGTCATCAGCAACCATACACGGGGCGAACGGGTCATGGGGCTGATACTCTCCGGAATCATCGTCAGCGCTCTTTTTCAGGCAGGCACTTCATTTCTCAAATTGGCGGCGGACCCAAACAATCGTCTTCCTGCCATTACATACTGGCTGATGGGTTCTCTGGCCGGAGCAAAGGCCGGAGAAGTGCGGATGGTTTTGATCCCCATGGCATTAGGAATGATTCCGCTGCTGGTGCTTCGGTGGCGGCTGAGTGTATTGACGCTGGGAGACGACGAGGCTCGGACACTGGGAGTAGATGCCGCAAGACTGCGGAGGATGGTTGTGGTTCTGGCGACACTTGTGACGGCGGCAGCTGTGTCGGTTTCCGGTATGATCGGCTGGGTAGGACTGGTGATTCCCCACATGATGCGCAAGATCATCGGCTCGGATTATCGCTACCTCATGCCGGCGTCTATGCTGGGAGGGGGGATTTTCCTGCTGCTGGTGGATAATGTTTCCCGGGATTTTCTCAGCGTACAGCTCCCGATCGGCGTATTGACGGCCTTTATTGGAGCGCCGTTTTTCCTGCTGCTTATTACAAAACGGAGGTAGCGTCATGGTGAAAGTCGATCATCTGAGTTTTTCCTATGGAGAAAAAGATGTGCTGCGAGAAATCAGTTTTGAAGCGGAAGAAGGACAACTGCTCTGTGTCCTTGGGTCCAACGGTGTGGGTAAGAGTACGCTGTTTCGATGTATTCTGGGACTTTTGACAGGGTATCGGGGGGAAGTAACGGTTCATGGAACATCCACCCGTCATCTCTCGACCAGACAAATGGCGAAGCTTGTGGCCTATATTCCCCAGTCTACCGCACCGGCATTTCATTACAGTGTAGAGGACATTGTGCTGATGGGAACCGCAGCATCACTGCATCCCATGGCAGTTCCGGGAAAACGGGAACAAGAGCTGGCACTTCAGTCTCTGGAAAAGCTGGGCATTGCCCATCTGCGCAATCGATGCTTTCACCATCTTTCCGGCGGAGAGCGGCAGCTTGTTGTGATTGCTCGGGCACTGGCCCAGCAGTCAAAGGTGCTGATGCTGGATGAACCGACCGCAAGCCTTGATTTTGGCAACCAGATGAAGGTTCTGACCGTCATTCGGGAGATTGCGCGGGAGGGATATACGGTGATTCAGACGACCCATAATCCGGAACATACCTATTTGTTTGCGGATCAGGTACTTGCACTGCATAATGGATCGGTATTGGCAAAGGGAACGCCGCAGCAGGTGATTACGGCGGAAATTATGGGAAAAATGTATGGAATCGATGTAAATGTGACATCGGTCTATGAGGATCGGGCACGGATCTGTCTGCCCGGAAATTTGTTTGGAACGACCGTATCGTAAAAATCGGCAGCATCCGAAGAACGGCTGCCGATTTGCAGATTCATACACAGGGGCAGCGTCGGCGGCCCTGCGAAAAAACCGGAGCGTATCCAAATCGATACGCTCCGGTTTTTTAGAAATATCAGTCTACCTTCAGCATTCGATAGCCGATGCCGATATGGGTCTGGATCAGCTGAATGCCGTTGGTTTTTTCGATTTTTTTTCGCAGTGTTGCCATATGTACCCGCAGGGAGGCCATGTCACTGTCCCAGCTGCTGCCCCAGATTTTCTCGGTGATATAGGTATGGGTCAAAACCTTGCCGACATTGTGGGCAAGCAGGCACAGGAGCTTGAACTCTGTGGGCGTCAGCTTGAGCGGCTCGTTATTGAGATAGGCACAGCCTGCACCGTGATCGATCCGCAGCGGACCGTTGACAAAGACCGCGTCCTCCTTGGGATTGCTCTGGCTGGCGAGCCGCCGCTGAGTGACCCGAAGACGGGCCAAAAGCTCGGCGACAGAGAAGGGTTTTGTCAGATAATCGTCTGCGCCTGCATCCAGAGCGGTGATTTTGTCGGCGTCTTCGCTGCGAGCGCTGATGACAATGATGGGCATTTGGGACCAGGTTCGGATGTTGCGGATGATTTCGACGCCATCCATATCCGGAAGTCCCAGATCCAGCAGCACAATATCAGGCTGCTCAGAGGCGGCGATGCGGATTGCGGCGGCGCCGTCAGGGGCGGTGAGATAGGAATAGGAATTGGATTTGAGGGTGGTGGCAATGAGATTTCGCACCATTGCATCGTCCTCTACCACCAGAATTTTGATATTATTCATGGACGAGAACCTCTCCGGAAGGAATTGTAAAGGTAAAGATTGCACCGTGAGGGGTGTTATCGGAAACGGTCAGCTCACCGCCGTGGGCGGTGACAATGGAGCGGCAGAGCGTCAGCCCCAAGCCGAGACTCCGTCGGCTGTCGGCAATGGCATCCGCACCGGTGTAGAACATATGGAAAATCTGATCCTTGTCAGCCACACCGTTGCCATCGTCTTCCACGGAGATCACGGCAAATGGTCCCTGATTCCGAACCCGGATCACAATATGCGAGCCGACAGGTGTATGCTTGATGGCATTATCGATGAGGTTAATCAGCACCTGAACAATGAGCCGCGGATCACAAAGGGCCAGAACCAGCTCATCCTCATATACTACGTCAATGGTATGTTCCGTGCGTTTACGGGAGATGTGGAGCATGGCTTCGTCCACAATTTCTTCCACAAGCTGGGGATCTTTTTTTAGCGCCATGTGATCCTGCTCAATGCGGGTGACGGCGAGAAGATTTTCCACCAGAGAAATCAGCCACAGCGCATCGTCATAGATGTCACCGTACATCTGTTTTTTCGTTTGGAGATCCAGCATTTCGCTGTTGTTGAGGAGAATACCGGCGTTTCCTGAAATGGAGGTCAAGGGCGTGCGAAGATCATGGGAGATGGAGCGCAGCAGATTTGCCCGAAGCTTTTCATTCTCTGCCTGAAGCTTGGCCTCCTCTTTTTCCCGGGCATTGCGGCTGTTTTCCAGTGCGAGGGCACATTCGCCGAGGATGGAGAGCAGGACACTATTCTCAAATGCCTCCAGAGACGGTTCCCGGCCCTCGATATCCACCACGGCATAAAGCCGCTCATTGACACCGATGGGGAAACACAGATTCCTCTGGCGGTTGGTTTTTAGGACTTTTCGGACGGTTTCGGAATTATGGCGGAAATTCCGCACAGAAATTTTCACAGAGGAATCGGCACTGATGACACACAGCCCCCGATCCAGAAGTTTTTCCAGCTGAGTGGCGGCAACCTGATAAATTTCCTCCTCAGACCCTGCTTTCTGGAGCATCTGGTTGGTTTCAAAGATCAGATTGGTGCGATAGGCCGCTTTTGCGGTGTGTCGGGCATGGCGTTTCCACTGGCAGGCCATGGAGCCGCTGATAAGCCCGGCCAGCAGCATCACAAGAAAGGTGACAAAGTAGCTTGGCGCATAGACCTTCAGGGTGAAGCGGGGGTCCGTGAAGAAAAAATTGAATGTCAGCACGGCCCCCAACGCTGCCAGAAAATTGCTGATATAGCTGCGGGTGAAAACCGGGGTAATCAATACGCACAGCAGAAATACCATGATGATATTTGCTTCGCTCAGGCCCAGCTGCTCAAACCAGAAGGCCAAAACAGTGGTCGGAATCAGAATTCCGACGGCGATTGCGCAGTCCACAAGCACGGTTTCAAGATTTGATTTCGGATGGGGGAGCCGATGGTGCAAAACGGCATTTTTGGCATCGGGAACAATGTGAATATCGGTATTGGGCGCAATGGCGGCCAGTTTATCGGTGACGGTTGGCTTGCTCCAGATATGTCTGCGGATCGGGCTTCGGCCGACCACAATAGTGGTTACACTGTTTAGACGGGCGTATTCCGCAATCTGATAGGAGATGTCCTCTCCGAACACCGTCTCAATGGTAGCACCCAGATGCTCTGCCAGCTGCGTATGTTCCCACAAGCGGCTGCGGTCCTCATCACTCATCGAGGCGTGATGGGGTGTCCTGACGAATAAAGCAGTAAAGCGGCAGCCCCGGGCTGCCGCCATGTTTGCCGCAGACCGAATGATCCGCGCATTGGAGGGGGCAGAGGACAGACCCACCAAAATATGTTCTTTCTTGGATTCTTCCAAGATCAGTCACCTCCGTTCTGGATTTATTATAGCACGCTATGTGCGTCAAATCCACAGCAAATCGCTTTGCCGGACCTCTGGGAGGAAGAAATTTTTCTTACAGGCGGAAACAGCGCTGGATATCCTTGTACCGCCCGAGAACCATCAGCGTTTTCTCAGGAACCAGAAGGGTGTCGGGAGTGACCACGAGATCCAGCTGATTGCCGGAGCGCATTCCCATGATGTTGACATTGTATTTTTTCCGGATGTCCATTTCGCCGACTGTTTTACCAAGCCAGCTGTCGGGAATGACAACCTCAAACACACCGTGCTCCCCATCAAGCTCGATATAGTCGAGCACATGGTCGGCACTATATCGGATGGCAGTCCAGTTTGCCAGCTGTTTTTCAGGATAGACCACTTCATCGGCACCGTTTTTGAGCAGGAATTTCTCCTGCACGTCGGTAGAAGCACGGGAAATAACCTGCTTTGCGCCCAGTTCCTTCAGAAGAGAGGTGGTTTCCAGAGAGCTTTGGAAATTATTGCCGATGGCAACAATGCAGACATCGTAGTTATCAACGCCCAGAGACTTGAGAAAATTGGGGTTGGTGCTGTCACCGATCTGAGCGTTTGTGACAAAGGGCAGTGCTTCATCAACCAGTGCCTCAGACTTGTCAACTGCCATGACCTGATGATTGAGTTCATTGAGCTTGACGGCAATATGCTTGCCAAAGCGGCCAAGACCGATTAAAAGAATGGTTTTCATATCATAAGTCTCCTTATACGATTAGCCTACGGCGATTTTTTCGAGGGGAAGTTTGGATAGTCTGTATTTGCGCGAGGGGATGGTGGCAAAAATCAGCGTCAATGCACCCACTCGACCGAAGAACATCAGCATAATCAAAATGAGTTTGGAAATGGCATGGAAATTGGGGGTGTGGCCCAGCGTCAGGCCTACGGTACCGACGGCGGACGCACTTTCAAACAGGCAGTCAATCAGGGGCAGGGTTTCAATCTTGCTGATTGCCATTCCGCCGACGAGAAAAATTCCGAGATACATCAGGAAAATTGCGGCAGCGTGCTTGACGGTGTCATCATCAATCCGGCGTCCGAAGAAGTGACCGCAGGAACGTTTCTGGAAAATGGAAGTGGCGCAGGCAATCATAACGGCCAGCGTTGTGACCTTCATGCCGCCGGCGGTGGAGCCGGGAGCGCCGCCGGTAATCATCATCAGCGCCATAAGACCCTGTCCGGTTTCGGACATAGAATTGAGATTCAGAGTGTTGAAGCCTGCGGTTCTTGGGGTGACAGACTGAAACCAAGAGCCGAGCAGGCGGGTTTTCATGGGAAGATCCTGAAACTCAAAGAAGAAAAAGTAAATTGCGGGCAGGGTGATGAGCAGAAAGGTGCTGACAAGAATAACCTTGCTCTGCATCCGATAACGCTGAATCCGCAGACCGTTGCGGCAGACATCCTCCCATGTTAAAAAGCCCAGACCGCCAATGATAATCAGATGCCCGATCACGAGATTGATGACGGGGCTGTCGGCATAGGACATCAGGGAAGAGAAGGGCTGTCCCTCCCCCAAAAGATCGAAGCCGGCGTTGCAGAAGGCGGAAATGGAGTGAAACACACCCATCCAGATTCCATGGAAGGGGCCGAAGTCTCGAATAAATACGGGGGCCATTAAAACGGCACCGGTCAGCTCCACAAAGAAAATACCCCGCAGAATAAAGCCGGTAAAGCGGACAATGCCGCCCACCTGCGGTGCGGAGATCGCGTCCTGCATGGTGCTGCGCTGCATGAGCGTGATGCGTTTGCCGGAGAGCAGCGCAATGGCGGCGGCAACGGTAATGACACCCATGCCGCCAATCTGGATCAGTGTCAGAATCACAAACTGACCAAACAGCGACCAGTGGGTGGCAGTGTCATAGACCACCAGACCCGTAACACAGACCGCAGAGGTGGAAGTAAACAGAGAGTTGAGAAATCCGGTCCATTCTCCGGTTCGGCTGGAAATCGGAAGCATCAGCAGAATGGCTCCCAGCAAAATCACCGCGGCAAAACCGGTCAGAATGATCTGTGCCGAGGAAATCTTAAATTTATGTAAGAACGCCCACATAGCGAAACCTCCAAAATTACAAAATTCCCGCAGGAAACGCAAATTTCCGCAAGAAACTGACAATATGCTTATTCTACTCCCGTTCGAGTAAAAGCGGTGTTAAGACTTCCTGCCGAATGTTAAGATTATATAAAGATTCCGAAGGGAAAATGGTCTGTAAAGAAAGAAGGATTGACAGAGCCGCAGGGTTTGCTATAATGCAGATGGGAATGAAGTTCTCCCACGGGAAACCGAAACCGCTTTTTTGGAGCTGATGACTTCTGTGACTTTGATCGCAGGGGACATTGGCTCTTTTTTGCGTTCAAAAGTGATTTTTTAGGAGGAATTCTATGTTAACATCCCTTGCGTATATCTTTTTGACAGGGCTTGCCATGGCGTGGATCAGCCAGCGCCTGCGGCTGCCCCGCATCATCGGAATGCTGCTCACCGGAGTCGTATTGGGGCCGCATGTTCTGAATCTTCTATCCCCAGAAATGCTTGGCATCTCCGCGGATCTGCGGAAAATGGCGCTTGTCATTATTCTGATCAAGGCAGGGCTTTCCCTCAATCTCAGCGACCTCAGACAGGTTGGACGGCCGGCGATGATGCTGTCATTTGTGCCGGCATCCTGCGAGATTGCCGCATATGTGCTGCTGGCACCCATACTGCTGCGGATTTCTCGGACAGAAGCCGCTGTGATGGGGGCAGTGCTTGCGGCGGTATCCCCGGCGGTGGTTGTCCCACGAATGGTGCAGCTGATGGAGGAGCATCGGGGAACGGAGCAGCATATTCCGCAGATGATTCTGGCAGGTGCATCCATGGATGACGTGTTTGTCATTGTTCTGTTTACAACCTTTTGCTCTATTGCTCAGGGAAATGGAGCAAGTATTTGGGATTTTGCCAACATTCCAATCTCGATTTTGACGGGGATTGCGGGCGGCGCAGCGGTCGGAATTTGTCTGGCATGGTTTTTTGAGACGAATGCTTCGCGCCGGCATTTGATCCGAAACAGTGTCAAAGTCGTGATTGTGCTGGGCGTGTCGTTTCTTCTGCTTGCGGTGGAGGATTGGCTCTCGGAAACGGTCGGATTTTCCGGTCTGCTGGCAATTATGAGTATGTCGATGGCGCTGGCTGCAAAATGTGTGCCGGCGGTCACTGCGAGGCTTCAGCAGAAATACGGGAAGCTTTGGATTGCGGCGGAAGTGATTTTGTTTGTACTGGTAGGCGCGGCGGTGGATATCCGATACACCATGGAGGCAGGCGCAGCTGCGGCAGCGATGATTCTGCTGGCACTGGTATTTCGCTGTTTCGGGGTGTGGCTGTGTATGCTCGGCACAAAGCTGAATGGAAAAGAGCGAGTCTACTGCATGATTTCCTATCTGCCGAAAGCCACTGTACAGGCAGCCATTGGAGCGGTTCCACTGTCGATGGGGCTGCCCTGCGGAAAGCTGGTGTTGTCCGTGGCGGTGCTTGCGATTTTGATTACGGCACCGCTGGGCGCAATCGGGATGGATACCTTTGCCAGTCGGCTTTTGGTGCAGTCGGATCATGCCTGAAAACGGCATGAAAATTTCGCTGGCATTGGCTGAGAACTCCGAAAATACAAAATCTGCCGCAGAACTTCTGTTCTGCGGCAGATTTGTTGATGTTACAGGAAAACCTGAGGTTATCGCAGGAGGTTGCCCATGAAGATGCCGTAGTAGTTTCCGAGGACATAGCCCAGTGTACCAACGAGCAGTGCGGGGACAACCAGGCTCTGCCAGCCCTTGCCGATGGCGAGTGCGGCAGCAGTGGTGGGACCGCCGATATTTGCGTTGGATGCAATGACGATTTCCTCCAGATTGAACTTGAAGAGCTTGCCGCCCAGGAAGGAAACCAGCATGTTGCAGCAAATGATGATGGCGCAGAACACCAGCAGCAGAGGTGCCTTGGTGATAATCAGGTAGATGGATGCGGGGACACCGATGACGGTGAAGAAAATATGGATGAGGAAAGTGCCGATCTCCTGCGCACCTGCAATGCCGCCGACCTTATCCGGCAGGAAGGTAGCCAGAAGCATGGTCAGGGTGGTCATAATCAGATACTTGTTGCCGATCAGACCGTTGAGCAGCGTAAAGAAGAAGTTGGTGGTAGGAATGACAGATGCGAAGAACTTCGCAATTTCATTGGAAACAGCGACGATTGCGAAGGACAGTGCCAGAGCCTTTGCAATGTCAATCAAAGCGACAGGCTTTGCAGTCCAATAAGAAGCGGCATGATTGTCAGTGGAGCCGGAAGCTTCAATTTCATCGATCAGAGGGTGGCGGAACTTCTTGAGGAAGAAGTTCATGGCAGGAATGGCAGCCAAAGTGAAGAAGTAAATGGCGGCCAGCAGATTATCGGCAACAACCGCGGCAGAAGCCAGATCGCCGGTAGCCTCAAAAGCATCGGTCATGGCGACCAGATTGACGGAGCCGCCGGTATAGGTGCCGATCATCATGGCAACAGCCTTGTGAATTTCGGGGATGTAGTTGCGCAGGGCATAATATGCAAGAAAGCCGCCAAGCAAGGTGCCGAGACCGGAAATCAGGTAGATTGCCAGCATACGGCCGGAATCCTTCCAGATCTTTTTGACATTTGCCTGAAACAGCAGCAGGGGAATGGCCAGCGGAACGACATAATCCCAAACAAAATCATAGGCAGCAGCCTGAGTCGGGATAATGCCGCAGTTGGACAGAATCATGGCACCGACCAGAGCGATGACACACCCGGTGAGCTTGGATGCCCACTGATAGGTCTGCTCCAGCCAAATGGCACCGGCAGCAATTACGACCAGAATTGCAAACAATACCCATGTATTGTCCGCACTGATGAAACTTGTAGCCATAGTGTATACCTCTCATTCTTTTATTCTTTTTCAGTGTCAATCCGAAAGGATGCACGGACAGACCTGAAAATGCAGTATAACTTCATGCAGTCGATGGAATCCGAGCGTTCCGCAGCTGTATTCTTTTTGATACGGAAGGAGATAGAGATCCAAAAGAATGCACGGTTTGTTACAACTATCTATTATATCTCAAAAAAAGGTGAAGTCAAGCGCAACTGCCTAATTTCACGGGACAGACAACTTGCGGTTTTGTTATTATTGATGAAAAATGGCAAAAATAAGGTAAAGAATATTACCAATTAAAACCAAATTGAGTGAAATAAGCACTTCTGAATCAAAAGAAAAAATTGAAACGGTTATATTCAAATATGGAAAAAAACACTTCCGCAGAACGTCTGTCCTGCGGAAGTGTTTAAAAGGGGGTGAAATTATCTCAGCATCGTACCGATAAAAATACCGTAGTAGTTGCCGATGACATATCCGAGGGTACCGACCAGCAGTGCCGGAACAACCAGACTCTGCCAGCCCTTTGCGATGGCCAGTGCGGCAGCGGTGGTGGGACCACCGACATTTGCATTGGACGCAATAATGATTTCTTCCAGATTGAACTTGAAAATCTTGCCAAAGACAAAGGACACCACCATATTGATGCCTACAATGATGGCGCAGAACACCAGCAGCAGGGGGGCCTTGGTGATAATCAGGTAGATGGAAGCGGGCACACCGATGACGGTGAAGAAAATATGGATGAGGAAGGTGCCGATTTCCTGCGCACCTGCAATGCCGCCGACCTTATCCGGCAGGAAGGTGGCCAGAAGCATGGTCAGGGTGGTCATAATCAGATACTTGTTGCCGATCAGACCATGCAGCAGAACCAGGAAGAAATTGGTTTCGGGGATGATAGCAGCAAAGAACTTCGCAATTTCATTGGAAACGGCGACAATTGCGAAGGACAGCGCCAGAGCCTTTGCAATGTCAATCAAAGCGACAGGCTTTGCGGTCCAGTAGGAAGCGGCATGGTTCTCTGTGGAGCCGGAAGCCGCCATCTCGTCGAGCAGAGGGTGACGGAATTTCTTGAGGAAGAAATTCATGGCAGGAATGGCAGCCAGAACAAAGAAGTACAGCGCCATCAGCAGATTATCAGCCACAACTGCAGTGGAGGCCAGATCGCCGGTAGCCTCGAAAGCGTCGGTCATGGCTACCAGATTGACGGAGCCGCCGGTATAGGTGCCGACCATCATGGCGGCAGCCTTGTAGAGCTCGGGAATTTGGCTGCGCAGGGCATAAAATGCGATAAAACCGCCAAGCAGGGTTCCGAGACCGGAGATCAGATAGATGGCCAGAAGACGGCCGGAATCCTTCCAGATTTTCTTGATATTTGCCTGAAACAGCAGCATGGGAATGGCCAGCGGGACCACATAGTCCCAAACAAAATCATAAGCAGCTGCCTGAACGGGGATGATGCCCACATTGGAAAGAATCATGGCACCCAGCAGCGCAAGGACGCAGCCGGTGACCTTAGAAGCCCATTTGAAGTTCTGCTCCAGCCAGATTGCTCCGGCAGCGATTACAACCAGAATGGCGAACAGTACCCATGTATTGTCCGCGCTGATAAAACTTGTTGTCATGATATGTACCTCTCAATATAAAATGACGTTTCGTTATCAAGCGGATTATTTCCAGACCTGCTTGAACACCCGGTAGAAATTCTTATAGCCGATTGCATCCAGCTCATCCTGATGGAACCCTCGCTGACGCAGCACATCCAGAAGATTGCTTGCCTCAGCCTCGTTTGCGATGCCGAGACCGCTGGGGGAGTCGATATTGCCGCTGAATGCGCTCAGCGCATCACTTTCGAGATAGTCGTCAAAGTCAAAGCCGAGGCCGATATGCTCCACACCGATCAGATCCGCAATATAGCATACATGGTCGGCAAGCCGCTCCACGGTCTGATCGTCATGGGCTTCTGCGATGAATTCCCGCATACTGTTCATGCCTGCAAGACCGCCGGTTTCCGCGATTGCCCGGAGCATATCATCGCTCAGGTTACGCATATGGGGGCAGACGGTTCTGGAATTGGAGTGGGATGCGATGATGGGGCCTTGCGCCAGATGAATCACATCCCAGAAGCATTTGTCATTAAGATGGGAGACATCCATAACCATACCGAGATCCTGAATTCTGCGGCAGGCGCGCCTGCCGGTCTCCGTCAGACCGCGGTTGACATCACCGGGCCAGCCGGTGGCTAAGGCATTGGTTTCGTTCCAGGTCATCATGGCGTGTCTGACGCCCACCTCATGGTAGAAGTAATCGATCAGATCAATATCCTCACCGATCTGGGCCATACCCTCCATACCTGTGACGACATTGATTTTCCCGGCTTTTGTGCCTTCTTCAAAATCGGAGAATTTGGTAACGTAGTTTACGATATCCCGGGATTCCTCCTGCTCCTGCCGGATGCTCTGCACAATCTGCCGGGAGCGCTTCACCGGGTCCTGATCGTAGGGGGGATCCATCCAAATTACAAAGATACCGCCGGTTACATTTCCTTTTCTGAACTTATCCAGATGATATTTTCTGAAAACATCGTGTTCGCCTTTGTCCACATGCTTGCATGTTACATCGGTCCATACGTCACCATGTCCGTCAAAAATCATTCTGTTACGCCTCCTTTCAGTATTTACCAAAATTTATTATATCCCCATAAAAATATGAAGTCAAGCGATTTTACTAAAATACCTAGATATAACAGATTCTGTTTTTGTATTATATATCCAAAAATAAAGCGGATAATGGGGATTTTTGGAGTCTTTTGCGGTTAAAAATGCAGGAATTCAACGAAAATCGGCAAAGAAATATTTGCTTTGCAAGTTTTCATGCTGCGCCCGATATGGAAAAACGACAATCAGATATTGAGATTTATCATTTTATATGGTACTTGAGGGGGAAGGGCAGGGGAAGACCCTTCGGCTGATTCAAAAACCATCGGCGTTTTATGTATGGGGTGTTTTTCTGACAAAAATTGACACATATGTACCATATTCGAGGAATTTTTAATTGATTATTGACGAAAGATCGGAAATGCAATATAATCAGAGAAAGAAATTTCTGAGTGATTTGGCGAATGTGCTTTTGGGTTCCATGCTGTGAAGCTTATGAAAGAATCGGAAGCGTAGCAGAATACCGGACTGGAATCCACCTGCACTTTCTTCGTGGAGAGTGTAGGTGCTTTTTTTGCGGAGCGTTGGCAGAATGCGGTTTGAAATCAGAATGACGTTATGTCCGAAACAGCAGGATGGATCGAAGGGAAAAGAGTAAACGGAGGATTTTTACAATGAATAGAGAGAAAACGTTGGTTGTAATGGCAGCAGGAATGGGAACCCGCTTTGCCGGTGGAGTCAAGCAGCTCCAGCCAGTGGGGCCCAGCGGCGAGGTGCTGATGGAGTATTCCATTTATGATGCGCTGGAGGCCGGTTTCAATCGTGTAATTTTTATCATCCGACACGATATTGAGGAGCTTTTCGAGCAGACCATCGGAGCGAGAGTCCGCAGCGTCTGCCAGAGCCGTAATGTTGAGGTGGTTCTCGCATATCAGGAACGCAGCAATCTGCCTCAGGGGTTTGCCTGCCCTGAAAGCCGTCAGAAGCCTTGGGGAACCGGACACGCACTGCTGTCCTGCGCCGGGATGCTGAAGGGCGGATTTGCGGTCATCAATGCCGATGATTATTACGGCAAGGATGCCTACCGCAAGGCTTCGGAATTTCTCGATGCGCTGGAAGAGGGAGCTGAAAACACCTACGGGCTTATCGGGTTCCGTCTGGGCAATACCCTCAGCGAAAACGGCGGCGTGACAAGAGGACTCTGCGAAACGGACGCAAGCGGATTTCTGACTCGGATCGAGGAGACAAAGAATATCCTAAAAACCGCCGACGGCGCAGCAGTGGATACAGCCGAAGGCAGACGGGCGCTCGACTGCGAGATGCCGGTATCTATGAATATGTGGGCCTTTACGCCGGATGCTTTGGGGCATTTCCAGCAGCGTTTTGAGGAATTTCTGTCCGAAAATTTGAACCATCCAACAGCGGAATTCCTGATTCCTTCGGAGATCGGCCGGATGCTGGGGAAAAACGGCATTCGTGTAAAGGTGCTGCCCACGGACAGCCGCTGGTTTGGCATGACCTTTGCGGAGGATCTTCCGCTGGTACGGGATGCCTTCGCCCAGATGCAGGAGCAGGGAATTTATACAAGCCCCTTGCGGTAAGCCGATGGGAGGCTATGCCCTGCACCCTTGGGGAACAGGAGCAGAGCTTGTGCGGCTTGGAGCGATTACAGCAGTCGAAAACAACCCCATCTGCCGGAAAGCGGCTATCGTTTGGCGGGTGGGGATTTTTTGTGGCCGCAGATTGGAAATGCGTGGAGAGCTGTGGGAGCATCGGCGGCGCACCGCCGCCGGATCGGACATTCGGACGGCGTCGGCCCAAAATCGCAAGGGGCATTTGTTCGATAAATCAAATAATATTTCTTGTCAAATGCCCATAATTGATATGAAAAACATCAATTGCAATCTATTTTGGGATATGGTACTATTACAGCGAAAAATATTTTTAAGAAATTTTAAGTTTTTAGGGGTGTGTTTTGATTGCCAAGAATGGAAATGAGAGGTTTTGTGGATATTCATTGTCATATTCTTCCTCTTGTTGATGACGGTGCGAAAAATGTGGAGCAGGCCCTTGAGATGATTCGCATGGCCAGGAAAAACGGCACCAGGACAATCGTGTTTACGCCCCATTACCGCGGCCCCTTCAAGAAAAATACACCGCAGCGGCTACGCCAACTGTTTGAAGGGTTTCAAAAATATGTGGCGGCGAGATACCCGGATATGCGGCTGTATCTCGGAAACGAAATCTATTACGAGCGAGATGTTCCGGAGCTGCTGTCCTGCGGACGCATCTTGTCGCTCAACGGATCGGATTACGCCCTGATCGAATTTCGGAGCAATACTCTGCGTTCACAGATCATATCGGCAGTTTCTGAAGTGACAAGCTATGGATATATTCCTGTGATCGCCCATGTGGAACGCTATGAGATATCCCTGAAAGACAGGAGTCTTGTGGACGAGCTGCTTGAAATGGGGGCGCTGATTCAGGTGAATGCCGACAGCGTGATGGGAGCACGGGGGTTCAGAACCAAAAGATTCTGCCGAAAGCTGCTGAAGTCAGAGAAGGTGCATTTCATTGCGTCGGATGCCCACGATCCGATTCGCCGGCCTCCGCTGCTGCGGGAATGCTTTTTGTATGTGCATAAAAAATACGGTGCGGCGTATGCGGCAAAGGTGTTTTATCACAATGCGCAGGCGGTTATAGAAAATAGAACGATATGAGGAGATATTATGGAAAATCGAGATGAAATGGAAATTGACCTGGTAGAGCTGTTTTACTACCTGAAGAAAAAAGTCTGGATTTTGGTCGGTGCCGTTGTGGCCTGTGCGGTGATTGGGTTTGTTGTGAGCAAATTCTTCATGGCCCCTGTTTATACCGCCTCCACCAGACTGTATGTGCTGAATCGCTCAAATGAAAACACCATGGTGTATTCCGACTTTCAGGTGTCTTCTCAGATGCTGAATGACTACAAGGTTCTCATTACCGGTCAGAATGTGACCCACAAGGTGATTGAAAAACTGGGGCTGAATCTGTCCGCAGGGGAGCTGGCCGGGAAGATCAAGGTTACGGCACCGAACGAAACCCGGGTTTTGCAGATTAGTGTCTCGGATCATTCTGCCCAGCGGGCAGCAGAGATTGCGAACTGCGTGCGGGAAATCGCATCCGAGCAGATCAAGGATATCATGGATGTGGACGCGGTAAAGCTCGTCTATGAGGCAGAGGTTCCCCGTAAGCCTTCTGCACCGAGCGTGAAAAAGAATACCATGATCGGTGCGGTTCTGGGGCTGCTGCTCAGCGGTGCGGGGCTGGTGATGGTTTATATTATGGACGGAACCATCCGAACGGAAGATGATGTAGAGCACTATCTGGGACTCAGCGTGTTGGCAGTGATTCCGGACAGCCGCCAGCTGGAGAGCAGAGCCGGTGCGGCGGCACGCACAAAACAGCAGAGAGTGAATGGGAAATAAGAGGAGTCATCATGGAACAAATTGCAGTAAAACGGTTTATCGCTACGGAATTTCAGGCAGCAGAGGCAATCAAAACCCTTCGGACGAACTTGATTTTCAGTGGAGCGTCGGTTCGTGTGGTGGAACTGACGAGCTTTGGTCCCGGTGAAGGCAAGTCGATGATCTCCTTTCAGCTGGCGGCATCCTTGGCCCAATCCGGTAAGAAGGTTCTTTTGATGGATGCGGACTTGCGGAAAAGTGTGCTTCAGGCACGTCTTCATACCAAAGGAAAAATCAAAGGACTGAGCCATTATCTGTCCGGTCTTGCCAATGTATCGGAGCTGCTCAATAAGACGGATGTTCCGGGATTCTATATTATGTTTGCAGGGACTAGAGTTCCGAATTCCGCAGAGCTGCTGGGCAACGAGCTGTTTGCACGGTTGATTCCTGCGCTGAAGGATGTATTCGACTACATTATCGTCGATGCGGCACCCTTGGGACTGGTCATTGATGCAGCGATTATGGCGCCGAAAATAGATGGCACCATTATGGTTGTGGACTCCACCAATAACGACTATAAATTGGAGCGCAGAATTCAAAGCCAGCTGGAGAAATCCGGCGGCAAGATTCTCGGTGTTGTCCTTAACCGTGTCAATTTCAAGGAAAATGGCGGATACTACGGCAAGAACTATGGCTATGGCTATGGTTATGGGGAGTCGGAAAAATAAAAAACAGAAGTCCCGGAAAATCATGCGCTGTTTGCACCGCATTTTTCTGGGACTTTTCTATTTGCATTGAGAAACACAGGAACATGGTACATCGCATCGATGGATTCAAAAAGGAATAGGGTGAAATAAAATGGATGAGCATAAATATAATTCGACATGGCGGGGCTGGAAGATCATCTCCGGTATTGTGACGGCGGCTATGCTGATTTCGCAGGGGATGACCGGTTTCAGGGTATGGAACTTAAAGATGCTTCCGGCTAAATATGCAGCGGCTAGTACAGCGGCAGTACTGCTGATTGATGCCATACTGATTTATGGGATGTTTCCTCGCACCGAAAATGGGGAAAAGCGTGGGGCACTGTGGGGGAGAGCTGCCGCCTATGTGCTTTCGTTGGTGCTGATCGTCGGCAGCCTGGTGGGATGGCATGCGGCGGCGAAGCTGGACGAAACATTTGACGCAATCACCAGAGAGCCTTCGGTCAGCGCCCATGTGGGGGTGTATGTTCGGAGGGAGAATTCCGCCGAAGAAATGGAAGATCTGACAGGTGCGGTGTTTGCAATGACGGATTCCTATGATATGGAAAACGGGCAGGCAGCCTTGGCAGAGATTCAGGAGCATCTGGCCGCAGAGGTTTCGGCGAAAAAATATGATACTGTTTTTGCAATGGTAGAGGATCTGTACACAGGCGATGTGGATGCAATGATTCTCAATGTGGCATACACCGATCTTTTCGAGGAGATCGAGAGATATCGGGATTTTTCGGAGAAAACCAAGCTGATTTATCAGTATGAGGTCAAGAACACAGCCGAAGCACCTGCGGAGGAAGCAACGCAGATTCCCACAGAGCAGACAGAGCCGGTGGCGGCACAACCCCATGACCCGTTTATTGTATATCTCAGCGGCTCGGATACCCGTGAAAGCGTTCTCAAAACCAGCAGAAGCGACGTGAATATTCTGGCGGTGGTTCATCCGGAGAAGAAACAGATTCTCCTTGTCAATACACCCCGGGATTATTTTATCCCCAATCCGGCCTGCGGCGGCGGACTGGATAAGCTGACCCATTGCGGTCTTTATGGGGTGGGATGTTCTGTGCAGGCACTGTCGGAACTGTATCATTATCCCATTGATTACTATGCCCAGATTAACTTTACCGGCTTTGAAACCCTGATTGATGCCATTGGCGGCGTTCATATTCATTCGGATGTGGATGACGGAGTCTATCTGAAAAAGGGAGATAATCTCATGGATGGCGAGCAGGCACTGAAATTTGCGCGGGATCGATTCAAGTATTCGGACGGCGACCATGCCCGAGGAAGACATCAGATGCAGGTGATCCAGTCGGTGGTGGATCAGATGTCAAATGGGGCAATTGTGACGAATTATTCGGATATTATGGACAGCCTTCAGGGAATGTTTGTTACAAGTATGCCTTCTCAGATGATTGCAGGACTGATTAAAGAGCAGCTTGACACCATGGATAAGTGGAATGTTTTGACTTATGCCGTTGCGGGCAGAGGCGGATCGGAGATTCCCAGCTCCATGCCCGGGCTGTATGCGTATGTGATGTATCCGGATCAGGATATGGTGGACCACGCATCTGAGCTGATCGGCCGTGCGCTCAATGGCGAGACGCTGACGCAGGAGGAACTCCGCACCCGTTGATCGGAAGGGAAACGGGATCATCAAGCAGAAAAATGCCGGAACGCCTTTCTCAGTACGTTCCGGCATTTTGATAAGCCGAGGACAGACGCAGAATTTCAGCGATGGCAGCAGGTGTGGAATAATTCGTCTTTCGGGTTGTTTCCGTGGCCGGAAGAAAAAAAGTATTTCGTTGGATTTTGTGATGATTTGGCTATGATTTACGAAATTCCCCCAGAGAAAAAAGGAATATTTGGCGGAAAAATGTCGAAAAAGGGTTGAACAATTATTAAGAAATGGTAAAATATACGTGCGAAAATCGTGTTCGGATTTTAAAGAGGCTCTGTTTGGAAGGATATGGAGATGGATATGGGAAGTGGAGCTGTTATGTGTCTTGTGTTGTTGAGTCAAACGTATGAAAATTCCGGTGGGGATAGGAACGTAGGATGATATGAACTATTTGCACATCCGCATCTATGCTTGCGTTTGCAGCATAGAGACGATCATCAATTGGCGATAGATAGGAGAGAGAAAAATATGTATGAGAGAGAAATAAAAGGCTGGTTAAAACACCTGGATTTTGTAGTGATGGATATGTTATGCTTGTCGATCTCGTTTGTGCTGGCTTACATCATCTATAACGGCGGCGGAAACCCCTATGAAAGACCGCTTTACCTCAATATGGCGGTATCCCTGATGATTCTGGATCTAGTGGTGATTTTTTATCTGGAATCTTTTAAGAATATTCTCAAGAGAGGGTATTACATAGAGCTGAAAGAAACAATAAAGCATGGACTGATGCTGCTTTTGGTATCAACGCTCTATCTGTTTGCGATTCAGGCCGGAAAAGAATACTCCCGCAGCACCCTTATGCTGATGACAGTCATTTATATTGTCCTCAGCTATGGCCTGAGATGTATCAGAAAATACCGGCTTTTGAAGAAATGCGAAAGCGGTGGACGATCCCTTGTGATTATTACCAATCAGAGCGCTGCGGAAAGAGTCATTGATAATGTGCAAAACAGCAGCTTCGGCAGACTCCGCATTACGGGCCTTGTCATTTTAGACCGTGATATGGCAGGGGAAGAAGTGATGGGGATTCCCGTTGTTGCCAATGCGGCGGATGCCTCCGACTATATCGGAAGAGAATGGATTGATGAGGTTCTCGTGGCCACCAGCCCCGATGTGAAGTGTCCGCAAAGGATGCTGGACGAGATTATGGAAACCGGCGTGGTGCTGCACCAGTTCCTGGCCAAGCGGATGACAGCCATCGGAAGAAAATCCTTTGTGGAGCATATCGGCAATTATACAGTGCTCACTACCACCATCAATACCATGACGCCGAAGCAGGCATTTGCAAAAAGGACGATGGATATTCTGATCGGTCTGGCAGGCTGCCTTATGACCGGACTCATTTATATTTTTGTGGCTCCTATGATTTATCTCAGCTCTCCCGGACCGATTTTCTTTGCACAGACCCGCATCGGTAAAAACGGAAAACCCTTTAAAATGTACAAATTCCGCAGCATGTATATGGATGCGGAGGCACGGAAGGCGGAGCTGATGGAGCAGAACCGTGTGAAGGACGGCATGATGTTCAAGATGGAATTTGATCCCCGGGTCATCGGCAACAAGATCCTTCCGGACGGCACCAGAAAGACCGGAATCGGAGATTTTATCCGCAAAACCAGTCTGGATGAATTCCCCCAGTTTTTGAACTGTGTCCTGGGAACCATGTCCGTCGTCGGAACCCGGCCCTGCACGCAGGATGAATGGGAAAAATATGACCTGCACCACAGAGCCAGAATGGCGGTAAAGCCCGGTATCACAGGTATGTGGCAGGTCAGCGGCAGAAGTGAGATTACCGATTTTGAAGAGGTTGTTCGACTCGACAGAGAATATATCACCAACTGGAGTGTCGGTCTGGATCTGAAGATCCTGCTGAAGACGGTGGCGGTTGTGTTTAAGAAGGACGGCTCGATGTAAGGTTACACTTGCTCGACATGGAAACCAAAGGAAAACGAGGAGACAGGTATGAGAAAATATAAAATTGCAGTTGCAGGAACAGGCTATGTGGGATTGTCGATTGCGACATTGCTCTCCCAGCATCATAAAGTCATGGCGGTGGATATCGTTGCGGAGAAAGTGGAACTGATTAACAACCGCAAGTCCCCCATTCAGGACGAGTATATTGAGAAATATCTGGCAGAGAAGGATCTGGACCTGACGGCGACGTTGGACGCAAAGGAAGCATACGAGGATGCGGATTTCGTTGTTATCGCAGCGCCCACCAACTATGACAGCCAGAAAAATTTCTTCGACACCAGTGCGGTAGAAGCGGTGATCCAGCTGGTCATGGAGTATAATCCCAATGCGATTATGGTTATCAAATCCACTATTCCTGTGGGCTACACTGAGAAGATCAGACAGAAGACAGGCTGCAGCCGCATTATGTTCAGTCCGGAGTTTCTGCGAGAAAGCAAGGCACTCTATGACAATCTCTACCCCAGCCGCATTATTGTGGGAACGGATTTGAACGATGAACGGATGACGGAAGCGGCGCGTACCTTTGCGGCACTGCTGCAGGAGGGCGCCATCAAAGAGGATGTTGACACGCTGTTTATGGGCTTTACCGAGGCAGAGGCCGTAAAGCTGTTTGCAAATACCTATCTTGCAATGAGAGTCAGCTATTTTAACGAGCTGGACACTTATGCGGAGATGAAGGGGCTGAACACCCAGCAGATTATCAACGGTGTGTGCCTCGATCCAAGAATCGGCTCCCATTATAATAATCCCTCTTTCGGCTACGGCGGCTACTGCCTGCCTAAGGACACCAAGCAGCTGCTTGCAAACTACGAGGATGTGCCGGAAAATCTCATTGAGGCTATTGTATCAAGCAACAGAACCAGAAAAGATTTCATTGCGGACAGAGTGCTCAAAATGGCCGGATACTACGGATATGATGGGGACAATGAATTCAGCCTCAATAAAGAAAAGCAGACGATAATCGGTGTTTACCGTCTGACCATGAAGAGCAACAGCGACAATTTCCGCAAAAGCTCCATTCAGGGCATTATGAAGCGTGTAAAAGCCAAGGGCGCAACGGTCATCATCTATGAGCCGACGCTGGAGGATGGAAGCACCTTCTTCGGCTCCAAGATTGTGAATGATCTGGAGAAATTCAAGCAGGACAGCAACGCAATCATTGCAAACCGCTATGACAGCTGCCTCGATGACGTGCAGAGCAAGGTCTATACGAGAGATCTGTTCAGAAGGGATTAAGCCATGGGAAAAGAGAAAAAAATCAAGCTGTGTTTTGCGGCCTCATCCGGCGGTCACTATGAGCAGCTTCTAATGCTGAAACCGCTCATGGAGAAGTATGACAGCTTTGTTTTGACAGAGAAGACGCTGTATCATGCGGCTGTCAAAGATACCAAGACATACTACATGAAGCAGGTCAACCGGAAGGAGAAAAGTTTCCTTCCGCGGATGCTCTGCAATGCGTTTTTGTCCCTTGGAATCTATCTGAAGGAAAGACCGAATTACATCATCTGCACGGGGGTTCTTGCGATGATTCCCATGTGCCTGCTTGTAAAATTGACAGGCGGAAAACTCATCTATATTGAATCCTTTGCAAAAGTCACCTCCCCGACGCAAACCGGGAAGCTGCTTTATAAGTTTGCCGATCGATTCTATGTCCAGTGGGAATCCATGCTGGAATGTTATCCCGAGGCTACTTATCTGGGCGGTATTTATTAGGAGGTGCGGAAGATGATTTTTGTGACACTGGGTTCTCAGAAATTTCAGTTTAACCGGCTGCTGAAGGAATTGGACCGGCTGGTTGGCGCGGGAGCCATTGCAGAGGAGGTTTTTGCGCAGATCGGATACAGCGACTATCATCCCCAAAACTATGCCTATCAGGAATTTCTCTCCCGAGAGGAATTTATTCAGTGGGAAGGCAAGGCGGACATTGTGATTACCCACGGCGGAACCGGCGCCATCATCGGTGCTGTCAAAAAGGGCAAGAAGGTGATTGCGGTTCCGAGACTGGCAAAATACGGGGAGCATGTTGACGATCATCAGCTGCAATTGATTGAGCAATTCGACGGTATGGGACTGATAGAGTCCTGTTATGATACGGATCAGCTTGAAAGTGCGTATCATGATTGCAAAGATAAGAAGTATCATGCGTATGTATCCAATACCAATACGATTATTGGCGATATAGAAAGATTTATTGTAGGGATGTAAAATGAATACAATTACTAAAAATATAGTCTTAACACCGTTTAATTTGTTATATAAGATCTCTCCGGAGCTGGAACTGAAATGGATGTTTCGACTGAAGCAGGGATATAAGTTAAATCTGAAAGATCCCAAGACGTTTAATGAAAAGCTTCAGTGGATCAAATTGTACGATAGAAATGAATGGATGCCGAAATGCTGCGATAAATACGCGGTCAGAGAATACGTGACGAAAATGGGCTGCGAAAATACACTGAACACGTTGTATTGGGACGGCACAGACCCGGATCAAATCCCCTATGATGAATTGCCGGATCAATTTGTCATCAAGGTAACCCATGGATCAACCTTTAATATCATTGTAACGGATAAAGCGAAACTTAATAAAAATGAAGTGAAAAGCAAGCTCAATCAGTGGCTGAAAGCTAAATTTATCCCTTGCTACGGAGAATGGTTTTACGGAAAGGTTCCGCCCAGAATCATTGTAGAGCAGTATTTGGAAGATGGTCACGGCAATGATCTCTATGATTATAAGGTGTTTTGCTTTAACGGAAAAGCGAAGCTCGTCGATGTTCATTCGGGAAGATACGGGGAACACAGACGAAATGTATACGACCTCGACTGGAACTTTCTGCCTGTTCATTTCAAGTACGAGAATTTTGAGGGCGTAGAAAAACCGGAAGTATTCGATGAGCTGATCGCAACAGCAGAGCGGCTGTCCAGTGAATTTCATCATGCGAGAGTTGATTTCTTCATCGTTAACAATCGGATTTACTTCGGGGAAATTACCTTTACGAATGGCGCCGGCTTCGACCACATAACGCCGTATTCGTTTGACTTGGAAATGGGCTCCTGGCTGGAGTTAGAAAGCGTGAAAAAATGAGAGTATTGGTGATAGGACCGAGCAAAGAAAAATCCAAAGGCGGGATGTCAACGGTTATAAAGGAAATGAGCGGCGACAAAAACCTGACAGAAGCATATCAGATGGATTTTTATGATTCGTATATAGACGGAAGCAAGCTCAAGGTGATGCAATACTCTTTGTATGCCTATTTGAAGTTTCTGATTTCGGGAAAACAGAAACAATACGACATCTATCACATCCACGTGGCATCCAACGGCAGCACGTTTCGGAAAATGCTATACGTCAAAAGCATAAAAAAACACCATAAAAAGGTAATCCTCCACATTCACGGCGCCGAGTATATGAAGTTTTTTGAAAACCTTTCTCGGAAGAAACAGGAGAAAGTGATAGAATTCCTGCAATCGTGTGATGCGGTTATCGCCTTATCAGATGACTGGAAAATGAAGTTTGAAAAAAGCTTCGGGCTGCGCAATTGCGTGGCAATCGAAAATGGAATTGATATGATGCGCTTTCAAACAGCGGTTTCCGAGGGCAGGGATCATCCGCATACCTTTGTCTCCCTCGGAAGATTAGGACACAGAAAGGGAACCTATGACATTCTGGATGCCGTAGAGATCGCCGTGCAAAAAGTCCCCGATCTGATGGTGTACCTGGGTGGAGACGGAGAAACAGAGCAGGTAAAGGAGCTTGCCGCCAAAAAGAAAATAGAGGACCATGTGAAGATCGTTGGCTGGGCAGACTTCGATAAAAAAATAGAATTGTTGAAAAAGTCATCCGTTTTCTTGCTGCCGTCCTATAATGAAGGACTTCCAATGGCAATTTTGGAGGCAATGGCATGCGGAAAAGCCATCATTAGCACAACGGTCGGCGCAATTCCCGAAGTAATCAGTGAGGAAAACGGCATCTTAATCACTGCGGGCGACGTCAATGCGCTGGCAGACGCCATGATTAAAATGTGCACAGATCCAGAATATGTGGAAGCAATTTCGCGTCATAACATGGACAAGATTGCGGCTCAATACGATATGCGAATCATGCACCGTAAGATTGAGGCGTTATATCAAAAAGTGTTTGTTTAAAATCCATAGCTAGGAGTTAGGAAAAGTATGAAAAAAATCGGTTTGGCAGTATGCTACGATACGAAAAATTTTGGCAGCCAATTGCAGGTATTAGCAACGGTAAAGAAGGTGGAAGAATTAGGCTGCGATCCGGAAATCATCCGGTATCAGAAAAAGCTTTCGCCCCAGTTTGTTGCGCAGCAGATTCCCCGGCTGTTGAATGTGAGTTTCTTCAAAAGCAAAATGAAGGGAAAACAAAAGAAACGAAAGATCATGCAGGATCCGGAGGTCAGCACGAAGGTAGCGCTTCGCAGCAAGAGATTTACACAATTTATGGAAGAGAATTTTATTCCGCTTGGACATAAATATGTTGGCTGGGAAGCCCTGAAACAGGAAAGCGCCAATCGGTATGATGCGCTGTTGTGCGGAAGTGATCAGCTGTGGCTGCCGTCAAATCTCGAAAGCCACTTCTATACATTGGAATTTGCGAAGGATCAGGTAAAAAAGATTGCATATGCGACCAGTTTTGGTGTATCATGTATTCCTTGGTATCAGAAAAGAAGAACCGCAAAGTATTTGAATCAATTCGACTGCCTGAGCACCCGAGAATTAAAGGGCAAGGAAATCATTGATAACCTGACAAATAAGAATGCCAAGGTTGTGTGTGATCCGACCTTGCTGTTTACAGCGGAGCAATGGGATCAGATTCTCCCGAGGGAAGAAGTGATATCGGATAAGTATATCTTCTGTTATTTCCTTGGCGAGAATATCGAGCACCGAACCATCGCCAAGGAGCTGAAAGAGAAAACAGGGTATCAAATCGTGACGATCCCATTTTTGGATAACTATGTGGAAGCGGATAAATCGTTTGGAGATATGCAGCTGTTTGATGTCGATTCCAAAGATTTTGTCAATTTGATCCGAAATGCGGAATATGTTTTGACGGACTCCTTCCATGGGACGGTTTTCTCTGTGCTGAATCACAAGAAGTTTATTACATTTAATCGTTTTTCTGCCGGAAAGGGGTCAAGAAATTCAAGAATTGATAGTTTGTGTGATATTTTGGCGTTAAATCATCGGAGATTCCGTCAGAACATTTGTGAACAGATCGACTGTGAGATCGATTATGCAGACGTCGATCAGAGATTGAAGCAATTAAGAGATGAGTCTGTGGCATTTTTGACGGACGCATTGAAATAATTGCAGCAGAAGAGGGGCATGCAATATGGAAAATAAATATAATGACGCGTCGTTGCAGGTAAGCAAGGGCTATATGAGAAAAGCTCGACTGGAATTTATTGATCGTGTAATCTTCTTTTTAATTCCAACCGCACAAAAAAGAGTTGCATGGTTAAAAAAGAAGAAGAAACTGGCATTTCTGGGAGAGCATGTTCATTATCAGCCGAGAAAATACCCGACCGGTGGAAGCCGGGTTAAAATTCACGATAATGTAGCGATTGCCGCAGATGTGGAGTTTACGGAACATGATATTATTCATTGGGTCTTTAACGGCATGGCCGGAAAGCGTGAGTTCAGCGAATACCGTGGGTGTATCGAGATCCATGAAAATGTGTTTATCGGAGCTGGAGCAAGGATTTTGCCGAATGTTTCCATCGGACCCAATGCCATTGTGGCGGCAGGGGCCGTCGTAGCCAAGGATGTTCCGCCGGGAACAATTGTTGGAGGTGTGCCGGCGAAGGTGATCGGCAGTTTCGACGATGTTATGCAGAAAAGAAAAGCGTATTCCGAAACCCATCCCATCAGCGGCAATACAGCCGAGCAATATTGGAGTGAGTTTTACGAGCAAAGAGAACGATAAAATATCGTAAAAGAGGGATGAAGCTTGATTGAGATAAAGGATCAAACAAAATGCTGCGGTTGTACAGCCTGCGAAAATATTTGTCCTAAAAACTGTATAACGATGACGGCAGATTCGGAAGGATTTCTATATCCGGTCGTAGACGAAAAACAATGCGTGGAATGTGGCGCCTGTGAAAAAATTTGCCCGATATTAAATAAACTGCCGGAATCGGAGTATGAGCGCAAGGCTTTTGTACTCCGTGCCAAGAAGAAAGATATCGTAGAGCAAAGTACGTCAGGAGGATTTGTCACGCCGCTGTTTCAGTGGGTCATCAAGAACGGCGGAATGGTATGCACGGCGACATACGATGATGCGTTTCGTGTTGTACATAAGGTATACAGCAAAATCGACGAACAGGACTATCAGAAAATTCGTGGCTCGAAATATGTACAGAGTGATTTGCGGGATTGCCTGAAACAAATCAAAGCGTCGCTGAAAGAAGGCCGATTGGTTTGCTTCGTAGGAACCACCTGTCAGGTATATGGGCTGAAAAGCTTTCTGAAGAAGGACTATGAGAATCTGATTCTGGTCGATTTGGTGTGCCATGGAGCGACATCACCGAAGCTCTGGGAGAAATATCTCGCCTATCAAAGGGACAAATACCAGTCCGAAATCGCACATATTTCCTTCCGGAATAAGACATATGGCTATCATAGCAGTACCATGCGGATAGATTTTCAGAATCATAAAACCTATTTGGGCAGTGCCAGAGTGGACCTTATGCTGAAAAGCTTTTTTAAGGAAATTGCGTCCAGACCTGCTTGTTATGACTGCCAGTTCAAACATGCAGACCGTGTGAGCGATTTTACATTATACGACTGCTGGCACGCAAGTGATTTGGTGCCGAACCTCAAGGATGATGATAGAGGATACACCAATGTGATTGTGCAGTCGGAAAAAGGAAGCAATATTCTGGCGCAGATTCAGGAAGATTATGAACTTTATCCCGTAGATGGGGAGCGGGCAATCCAGCTGGATGGAAAAATGGTGCGGCATAAAGCAATTCCCCATCCGAAGCGGAACGTGTTTTACGAGAACATGGACGAAACAAACCTCCTGGAGCATGTAAACAAGTATATTCCGATCACCGCACGGGATCATATCTTTGAAAAATCCAAAAGATTTGTGTACGCCACGGGATTGTATCAGAAAATCAAAAAAATCATTGGCTGATAGCTTGCGCAGATCCGATGTTTCGGAGGGGAACATGCAAAAAGAAAGTGTAAAGAAAAATCTTATTTACAATATGACGTATCAGATTTTTGTCATGATACTGCCATTTATCACCGCGCCTTATTTATCGCGTGTCATAGGAGCGAAGGGTGTTGGAACGTATTCCTATCTTTTTTCCGTGGCAATGTATTTCGTTTACTTTGCCATGCTCGGCATTTTAAATTATGGAAATCGTCAAATTTCAAGGGTAGGCGATGATTTTCATAAACGAAGTGCGGTTTTTTCGAGTATCTATTCTTTTCAGCTCATTGTATCTGTCACAGTATTTGTGATCTACCTCTTATATGTGTGTTTCATAACACAGGAGGATCAGGATTTGTCGTTGATTATGGGACTGTATGTTTTGTCGGCTGTGTTTGATATCAGCTGGCTGTACTTTGGTCTTCAGGAGTTTAAAATTACCTCAATCAGACAGATTCTGATTCGGCTGGTGTCGTTTATTGCGATTCTGGCGTTTGTAAGAGAGAAATCTGATTTAACAAAATACGTCTTCATTATGAGCCTGAGTTACATGGTGTCCGCAGTGTCGTTATGGCCGATGCTGAAAAAGCGGATCAAATGGGTGAAGCCGGTTTGGTCGGAAATCTTTGTACATATGAAGCCCTGTGTGATATTATTTGTGCCGATCATTGCGACAAGCTTGTATCGGGTCATGGATAAAATCATGCTGGGTCAGATTTGTGGGTATACAGATGTCGGGTATTATGAAAATGCGGAGAAGTTAATCAGCATTTCCCTGGGGCTCATATCGTCCTTTGGCGCAGTGATGATGCCGAAAATATCAAATCTGCATGGCAAGGGGAAGGAACTGGAGGCAAAGAAACTCTTTAACACTTCGATGGAAATGGCGATGTGTTTGGGAATCGCAATTTTCTTTGGAATTGCCTCGGTATCCAAGGAATTTATTCCGATTTTTTTCGGAGAAGAATTTGCGCCGGCCATCAAGCTCTCCATTGCATTGAGCATTACAGTTCCGTTTATCACGTGGGCAGCAATTGTTAGAATGCTTTATTTAATTCCCTATGAATGTGATGGCATTTATGTGAAATCCGTCATTTTAGGCGCGGTTATGAACGTGATTTTCAACAGTATCTGTATTCCGAAATTCGGGACAATGGGAGCTGTGTTCGGAACCTGGGCGGCGGAAATCAGCGTGGCATTGTATCAGACAATCCTGGTTCGCAAGGATCTGGAGCTTAAAAAATATCTCAGACAATCCCTCATTTTTTTGCTGATGGGAATCATTATGACCATTTGCGTTCGTCTGACCGCGGGGGTTATGAAAAACAGTATTGTGGGATTGGTTGTTGAAATCATCGTGGGCGGCATTGTATATGTAGGCTTGACATTCGTATATTTGCTGAAAACCAAAAATGAGATATTTATGAAGAAAAAGGCTAAGCTTCTCAGCTGAAACCGGACAAAGCTCGGCAGCGTTTGGGAGTATCGGGACGGATGGCCTCAAGCCTCTGCGGACTGAGGCGGGGGATCGGCGGACAGCTTGGGGGAACCGTCAGCGGAACGACTGCGCACATACAGCCATGTAGGAAAAAGTATCACACGGTTAGAAAAGTAAAGGAGTGCATGATGATCAGAAATACAGCGACATTGTGCGACAAAAAATGAAGATTCAAAAAATAAATCTATTAGACATCGCAATATTACAGTTATGTATTATCATGATTGCCTTTAATGATTGGGGTACTTTGGTTATCCTGTCCCAGGTTTTCGCCTTTGGGATGGTCTGTTTCAATGCTGTTTATCAGCATTATTTAAAGTTTCATATCAGCACCGGAAAATATATTGTATATAAGGGATTTTTTCTTTTATGGGGCAGCATCGGGCTGCTGACGAGCGTGTATCCGAATGTCGTTTTGTCAATTATCATTGCGCTGTGTTTACGGACGATGACAGGAATCACAATTCTCATGTACGTCAAAGACAATGAAAAACGCATCAATTTTATGAAGTATTTGGCAATTGCAGGATGTATATTATGTATCCGAATGTTGATTGTGGTCCCGGGCAGTGCATGGGGATCGGAGCGAGTTGGCATATATCTATCTCATAATCAAGGAAATTCGTATAATTTTACGGGAGTTACGTTTGCAATCGGCATCATTGCGGCGTTTTTATTCTGCGAAAAAGAGGCCATCAAAAATACCAAGGTAAGAATCGGACTGATTGCCATTTTTTCGATTTTTTCGTTACTGACCGGCTCAAAAAAACAAATCTTTTTCTTGCTGATCTCAATTTTGGTGTATGGAATCTGTACCAGCAAAAATCCTCTGAAGTTTCTTCAAAATATGCTGTGGATCGCAGCATCCTTTGCGGTTCTCTGCTTTGCGATTTTTAAGGTTGATGTGCTTTATGATGTAATTGGTGAGCGGTTTTTGGCATTTTTGAGCTATTTCTCAGATCAGAACAGCTCAATGGCGGATGCTTCCACAATCTCAAGAGGAATCTATTTGAAAGAGGCGTGGAGAGTCTTTCAGGAATATCCGATCATCGGCGTGGGCTACGATTGCTTCAGATATTATAATACATACGCATTCTGCTGGGCCGAAAACAATTTCATGGAATTACTTGCAGACGTAGGACTGATCGGTGTGGTTGTGTACTATCTGATTTATATTGAGATATTTAAGGGCTTGCTGAAAAGAGTCGTAAAATTTCATGATGCCTTGGATATTCAGATCCTGATTGTGTTGATCTGCATGATCGTTGTTGATTTTACAATGGTTTCGTACGCAAGCAGCATCCTTCAATTCCATGTAGCATTTTTATATGCTTCGAGTATTGTCTCTCGAACGGATACAAAGAAGTTAAGGGAGAAATCATAAAATGAGAGAAAAAGAGAGAAGTTCGAATTTTGAATTGCTGCGAATTATCAGCATGGTACTGATTATCCTGAGTCACTATGTGGCGCATGGCGGACTATTGATGCAGGGAATCTCGCTCAATCAGAGCATTGCACAGCTGCTGAAGCTTGGCGGAAAGCTGGGAGTGACTTGTTTTGTATTGGTAAGCGGTTATTTTTTAGTCGATTCCAAGTTTAAGGTCAAGAATATCGTAAAATTAAATATACAGATTATTTATTATGCAGCGATATCTTTAGTCGTGCTGTATTTGGTTCAAGGGTCCGTCGGAGTCATGCAAATTGTAAAAAGCCTGTTTGCGCCAATCTATGGAATTTATTGGTATCCGACGGCATATTTGGGACTGTATCTGTGTTTTCCAGTGCTGAACCTCGTTGTAAATGCGGCGAAAGATAAGCTGAAAAATATTGTTATTTGTATGTTTTTCACCCTGAGTGTCATCAATTTTGTGATACCGCAGTCTAATTTCCTGTACAGCAACATTGCTTGGTTTGTGTTTCTGTATTTTGTAGGAGCGTATTTTAAAAAGAATCAAGATACATATTTTGATCAAAAAGCCGGGTGGCTGTTTCTGCTCAATATTTTGATTATGTGGAGCAGCTCCATGATACTGGTGCTTGCAGGCAGCAGATATCACATAAAATCCCTTGCGGAGAAGGCATATTATTTTTCCAATATGAATTCGCCGTTTATGTTTGCGGCGGGGTTGAGCATGTTTTTGATTTTTAAAAACATGAAATGCGGACAAAGTAAGGGGATCAATGCGGTTGCTGCGTCTACCTTTGCGGTATATTTGTGCCACGATAACGATTTTGTAAGAGAAATCATCTGGTCGAAAATCCTGCATACACAGGACTATTTTCATAGCAGTCTCTGGATTCTGATGGCACACATGATGTTCTCGGTTGTCGTTTTCTTTGCGGCTGCTTTCGTATTGGAAATTCCCAGGAGATGGATCACTCGAAAAATTCTGAATCACAAGTTGATTACAGAGAAATCAGCGGAAATCGATCAATGGTATCGTTTTGATGGTGCAGCGGTCTAAGCGATAACAGACAGACGCAATATGGGGAGGCAGCGATCCCAAAAACAGCTGCATCACCCATTGCGTTTTATGGAGGAGAATCGTGAGGGATATGGTAAAAATCCTATTTGTGTGTCACGGCAATATCTGCCGCAGCCCTATGGCGGAATATGTAATGAAGGACCTTGTTGACAAGGAGGGGCTTGCGGATCAGTATGAGATCGCATCGGCGGCGGTCAGTACCGAAGAGCTTGGAAATCCGGTGTATCCGCTGGCCCGTCAGGAGCTAAAGCGCCACAATATCGGCTGCGAAGGACATCACGCACGGCAGATCACCCGTCAGGACTTCGATCACTACGACCGAATCTATTACATGGACATCAGCAACGGCCGCTGGCTCAAGCGGATGTTCCCCAAAATCTGGGAGGACAGATGTATGCCGCTGCTGAATCGGGATGTGGCGGACCCTTGGTATACCGGTGACTTTCGGGCAACTTGGGAGGACATTCAGGAGGGATGCAGACGCATTCTGGAGGAAACAAGGGCATGAATCTACCGCTGCTGGAATCGCAGATGGCACAGCTGCCAATCTGCCTGTATCATTTTTTCAGTCCTCAGGAGCTGGAATTTTCCGATCGGGTTCGGTGGATTTGCAGCCATGAGTGCCCGATGTATGGAAAAAGCTGGGCCTGTCCCCCGGGGGTTGGGACGGTGGAAGCGTGCAGAGACAAATGTCTCGGGTATGACAGCTGCCTGCTGATTTCTACTATGACAGAGGTGGAGGATCTTTCGGATCTAACGCAAACACTTGCGACACGATGCCCCCATGAGCGCATTACAGATGCGGTGCGGGATTTGCTGCGGCAGCAGGGAATCGAGGCATATGTGCTGTCCACAGAGGCCTGCTCGGTCTGCGAGCAATGCACCATCTGTGAGGGAAAGCCCTGTCGATATCCTGAGAAAATGCACCCGTGCATTGAAAGCCACGGCATCAATCTCATGCCGTTGATTGAAAATCTTGGTATGGAATTCCAGTATGGGAACAATGTTGTTACCTGGTTTTCCCTGCTTTTTTATTCGGAATAAAACAAGAGACGCACTGCGAATGTAGTGCGTCTTATTCTTTATTCAGATCCGTAACTCAGCGCGATAATGGCTTTGGCGAGCTGCGCTGCGGCGAGCTTTGCCTCCGGCAGGGTGTTTCCTGCCGCACCGACCTCGATCAGCAGCGCATGGCGTCCCAGATGCTGATTGTAGCGCTGATCGGTCAGGGTAAGCTTCCGACAGATGCCGGGATTTTCCCGTTCCAGCAGCGCTTGCAGTTTCAGTGCTACCGCAAGATTTTTCTTCCAGTCGGGATGCTCCAGTCCACAGTCATCGGTTCCTACGACCATCATCAGCTGCGCGGCGGTTTGCCCATCAACCTGACATTCGGTTACGAGCTGTCCGGCGGGGGTATCCGCTGCATCCCGATGCAGATCAATAATCAGTTCGATGGATGGATTTTCTTCGAGAATTTTCTCAGTGGAGATACGGGTGTTTGGATAGGAGTCGTTAAAGGAGGTGTCGTGGAATTCGCAGTCGTGCAGAACACCGATTCCCGCTTCCTCGAGCATGGTGCCAACCACCTCTCCAATACTCAGGACGTTATAATCTGGGTCCAGCGTGTGATATGCGCCGGAGGGCGTATATTCGCCGGGGGTAAGAGGGGTGTAGCTCTCAGAGGTGTGGGTATGGACGATCAAGACCTTCGGCTCGTCCCCATGCAGATCCCAATTTAATTCTTCCGTCAAAAGCGGCGCAAGCTCCGGTCGATAATCGCAGCGATAATACATCGTGATATGATCCAGTTCCTCTTTGGAAAATGACGCAGGAGTCTGCGGCAGAGAAATCGGATGCTCCGGGGGTGCGGTCTCCGGGGGAATCAAGGGCGGAGGGATCGGCGGCAGCGGCAGCGGCGGCTCTTCCGCCGAGGCACGGATCACCCGTCCGGTCTGTAAATACATCAAAAACGAAGCTGTGGAAGGCTGTGCCAGCCATTGCTGTAGGGGCTTGAATGTTCCGGAGGCAGCCAGACGGAACAGAACCGAACAAATCAGCACGGCTGCACACAGCCGCAGACAGCGTTGGTCAAAATCCATGCAGCACCTCCTTCATCAGACGGCTATTGCGGTCGGCGCCACTTCTTTCTGTTGGGCAGCGTCAGCCGCAGCTGCCGGAAAAATTCCCGCAGCACCTCGCCACATTCTTCTTCCATGATCCCGGAAGTTACCTCGGGATGATGGTTGTACGCCATGGAAAATAGATTGCATACCGAGCCGCAGGAGCCGGCTTTTTTGTCGCCGGCACCATAGACCACCCGGGGAATCCGGGCGTTGATGATCGCACCGGCGCACATGGGGCACGGCTCCAGCGTCACATAGAGCGTACACTGCCACAGCCGCCAGCCGCCCAGTGTTCGGCAGGCCTGCTCGATGGCCTCCAGCTCCGCATGACACAGGGCAGATTTGCCGACTTCCCGGCGGTTTCGTCCCCGTCCGACAATTTCGCCGTCTCGGACAACGACACAGCCGACAGGAACCTCGCCGTCGGCGGCTGCTTCCTTCGCCAGTGCCAGCGCCTGCTCCATATAATCCCGATCTTCCATAGACTTCCTCCCTAAAAGGCAAATAAGATGCCTCTAGGATACCCCAAAAGCCCATTGCCGTCAAGGTTCGCTCAGCAGCGCGGCTACCAGGGCTGCCAGCTCCGCCTGCGTCAAAGGCTGATCCGGACGGCGCTGAAGCGCTGTCCCGGCAGTTTTGAGGGCGCTTTGAAATACCCGTCCCGCCGCCTGACGGTCGCCTCCGTCCAGCAGCCGCCCGGTTAGAAGATAGTCTGTCGATACCCCGAATATGTCCGAAAGTGCCACCAGTGTATCCGCAGCCGGCTCACGGCGGCCCTGCTCATACATTCCCACAGCACTGGCGCTGACTTTCAGCCGTTGGGCCAGTTCTGCCTGACTCCATCCGGCATCCCGGCGCAGTGCTGCAATTCTTGCTCCCAGCATTTGTTTCACATCCTTTCTAATTTCTGCCTCTACCATACCACGCTTGAGATAAAAAATATAAAGAATTGTGGCGCACTACACGAACCGACTAGTTTCACACGAAATGTGTGATATGGTCGATTCAAAAAAAGAACCCAAGAAAAGCAAGGGAAAAAGTCAGAAAATTCGACGACATTCGCCATGTGCAATATCATGTAACAAGGGAGATGATTCATATGTACCGGAACGAGGAGCTGCTGCCGTTTTTCGACCCGCAGCAGCGCAGAACAGAGGTTGCCTTTTGCCCGGTATGCGGACGGGAGAAGTATGGAATCGGAGGGCGGTGCATTTACTGCGCCCGATTTCGCCCATGACGCTTCAGGAGATGAGTCGGGACTATCGGGAGGCTGCCGAACCCCTGCGCCGCAGACTTCGGGAGCTGCGCAGGATGCTCTCCGAGACAGAAGATCCGGAGGAAATTTGGCATATTCGCCGCAGAATTGCCGAATTAACTCCAATGCTGACCCAAGTAAATGAAATGGCAGAATTGACAGAACACTATTATGAGAGGGGATACTACCGCAGTGAAAAATACACTTTATGACGGATATGAGGGACCTCGACTGCCCAGGCAGGTTCAGATGCAGCGGCTGCATCGGGTGATCGAGATGGAATTGACACCGATTCAGAGGGAGATTCTCATTGCATATTATTTCCAAAGTATGACCATGGAACAGATTGCAAATCAGCGCGGAATCTGCCGCAGCAGCGTCTGCCGGACGCTGCATCGTGCGGAAAATCGGGTGCGCCGGTGCCTGCGCTACTAAAAAGACAGCATGGGAAATAACGTCGAATTTTTTACCCGGTGAGTCCACCGGGTTTTCTTTTTTCAGAGGATCAAATCGGCCGTTGAAAATCAAAAACTGTTTTTCCGGCAGCAGGTGGAATAATGTTCTGCCGGAGCGGAAACAGTAAAGAATCGGGGCGGAGCATCAGACTTCCGCAAGTGTTCAAAATTTATTTATAAACCTGCCCTTGACAATCCTGGGGAGAGGTTGTATATTATCTTTAGCACTCAGAGAGTATGAGTGCTAAACAAACCGGAAGGAGAATCCAGATGGAACTGACCGAACGAAAAAAGAAGGTTCTTCGCAGTGTCGTGGACCTTTATATCCGGACGGCGGAGCCTGTGGGTTCCAAGGCCATCACAGCCCTCCCGGATATGCAGTATTCCTCAGCCACCATCCGCAATGAAATGGCGGATTTGACGGCGATGGGATATCTGGAACAACCCCATACCTCTGCCGGACGAATTCCCTCGGCGGCAGGATACAGGCTGTATGTCGATGAGCTTATGATGGATTATCGGCTGAGTATGGATGAAACCAAATCCATGAATCTCGCAATCGAGGAAAAGATGCAGAAGGTGGATAAGGTCATGGATCAGGTCGCAAAGCTGGTCTCTCAGGCCACAGACCTTCCGGCCATCACTGTGGCATCGCCCCAGAGCGGATGTACGGTCAAGCGCTTTGATCTGATTCTGGCAGGAAGCGGCAGTTTTATCCTCGTTATGATGCTTTCCAATGAAACAGTGGTCAATAAGCTGATTAAGCTGCCGCTGGAGGTTGGAGAGACGGATCTGAAGCTTCTTTCCGCCGTGGTAAATGCCACCATGACGGAGGTTCCTATCGGGGACTTTACACAGGAGCTGATGGATAAGGTCATGCGCTCGGCAGGTGCCGCAGCCAGCCTTGTCCCTGTAATTGTTGAGTTTACAACCGCAACGCTGCACCATCAGCAGGAGGCAGATGTATCCGTGGCGGGGCACATGAAGCTGCTCGGACAGCCGGAGTACCACGATGTAGAGAAAGCACAGAAGGTGCTTTCCAATCTCGACGATGTGGTAGCGTCCAATCTGCCGGCGGTGATGGGCGGAAGCAACGGTACACAGGTTCTGGTCGGACCTGAAAATGTGGCCCAGGAGCTGAAGGATACCAGTGTTGTCATGACAAAGTTTGACATTGGCGACGGAATGCAGGGTATGATCGGCGTGGTAGGTCCCACAAGAATGGACTATGCCAAGGTGACCGCCCGGTTGAGCTATTTTGCGGAAAATCTCAGCAAAATGTTTGCAAAACCTGAACAGATGACACTGCCCAGCGGCAGTGAGGAACATAACGCACAAGAGGTGCAATCCCATAAGGAGGCATAAACGTGTCCAAGAAAGATCAGAAAAAAACCACCGAAGCAGAGATCGAAAACGAAACTTCCGTACAGGAAGCGGAAATGGCGGCAGAGGCTGAAGTTGAAGTGGAAGAGTCTGCCGAACAGGAAGCTGCTCAGGAGGAATGGAAGGCCAAATACGATCAGGAGCATGATTCGTTCCTGCGTCTGGCCGCAGAATATGATAACTACCGCAAGCGCAGCCTGAAGGAAAAAGATTCATCCTACACCCACGGCAAGGCCGACACGCTGGCGAAAATCCTGCCGGTGTATGACAATCTGGAGCGGGCTATGAATCAGCCCACGGAGGATGCGGCTTTCAAAAAGGGTGTCGAGATGACCATGCAGGGCCTTGTGAAGATTCTCAATGACCTGGGCGTGGAAATCTTCGGAGAAGCCGGGGAGACATTCGACCCCAATCTCCATAATGCTGTGATGCACACAGAGTCTGAAGACCTCGGCGAAAATGTGATCGCTCAGGTGTTCCAGAAGGGCTTCCGAACCGGCGATAAGGTGATTCGATTCGCAATGGTTCAGGTTGCCAACTAAATTTGTAAGAACTTATCTTTATCTATAGGAGGAAATCAATTATGTCTAAGATTATCGGTATCGACCTTGGTACTACTAATTCCTGTGTTTCTGTGCTGGAAGGCGGCGAGCCTGTTGTCATCGCCAATGCCGAAGGCACCCGCACCACCCCTTCCGTGGTGGCATTCTCCAAGACCGGCGAGCGTATGGTGGGCCAGGTTGCAAAGCGTCAGGCTGTAACCAACGCTGATCGCACTGTCTCTTCCATCAAGCGCCATATGGGCGAGGATTACAAGGTTACGATTGACTCCAAGAGCTATACCCCTCAGGAGATCTCCGCAATGATTCTGCAGAAGCTGAAGGCCGACGCAGAGGCATATCTGGGCCAGACCGTCAGCGAAGCTGTCATCACAGTCCCTGCTTACTTCTCCGACGCACAGCGTCAGGCAACCAAGGATGCAGGCAAGATCGCCGGTCTGGATGTCCAGAGAATCGTTAACGAGCCTACCGCAGCGGCTCTGGCTTACGGTCTGGACAAGGGCGACAGCCAGAAGATTATGGTGTATGACCTTGGCGGCGGCACCTTCGATGTCTCTATTCTGGACATCGGTGACGGTATCATCGAGGTTCTGGCAACTTCCGGTGACACCCGTTTGGGCGGCGATGACTTCGACCAGAGAATTATGAACTATCTGGTGGAAGAGTTCAAGAAGGCTGAGGGCATCGATCTTTCTGCCGACCGTGTTGCAATGCAGCGCCTGAAGGAAGCAGCTGAGAAGGCAAAGATTGAGCTGTCCGGAATGACTTCCACCAATGTCAATCTGCCTTATATCACCGCCGATGCAACCGGCCCCAAGCATCTGGATGTCACCATTACCCGCGCAAAGTTCAATGAAATGACTGCGGATCTGGTCGAGCGCACTATGAAGCCCGTCCGTCAGGCAATGTCCGACGCAGGCCTCAGCGCAGGTCAGCTCGATAAGGTCCTGCTGGTCGGCGGTTCCACCAGAATCCCCGCAGTTCAGGATGCCGTTAAGAGCATCACCGGCAAGGAAGGCTTCAAGGGCATTAACCCCGATGAGTGTGTGGCAATGGGTGCTGCGATTCAGGGCGGTGTTCTGACCGGTGATGTCAAGGATATTCTGCTGCTGGACGTTACACCTCTGTCTCTTGGTATTGAGACGATGGGCGGCGTGTTCACCCGTCTGATCGACCGCAATACCACCATCCCCACCAAAAAGAGCCAGATTTTCTCCACCGCTGCGGACAATCAGACCTCCGTTGAGGTCCATGTCCTTCAGGGCGAGCGTGAGATGGCTGCTTACAATAAGACGCTGGGCCGCTTCCAGCTTAACGGTATCGCTCCCGCTCCCCGCGGCGTTCCTCAGATCGAGGTTTCCTTCGATATCGATGCAAACGGCATCGTTAAGGTTTCCGCAAAGGATCTGGGCACCGGCAAGGAGCAGAACATCTCCATCACCGCTTCCACCAACCTCAGCCAGTCCGATATTGACAAGGCTGTGAAGGAAGCAGAGCAGTATGCAGAGGAAGACAAGGCCCGCAAGGACGAGGTCGATACCCATAACGCTGCTGACCAGACTGTTTATCAGACTGAAAAGACCCTGAAGGATCTGGAGGGCAAGATTTCCGCTGAGGACAAGGCTTCCATTGAGAGCGCTGTCGAAAAGCTGAAGGAAGTCAACAAGGGCACGGATCTGCAGGCCATCAAGGATGCGACCGATGCTGTGCAGAAGGCATTCTATGCAGTTTCTGAGAAGCTTTACAGCCAGCAGGGCGGCGCTCAGGGCGCACAGGGCAATCCCGGTGCAGCACAGCAGGGCGGCGACGATGTAGTCGATGCGGATTACGAAACCGTTGACTAATTGATTTATGATCTGCAATCAAAGGGACGGCGATGCGCCGCCCCTTTGTTGTGGGTTTTGGATGGTCCGGTTTTCAGTCGAAAATCGGTATTTCGCACATAGGAGAACAAGTATATGGCTGAAAACAAGCGTGATTATTATGAGGTACTGGGTGTTGACAAGAGCGCCAGTGCCGATGAGATCAAAAAGGCCTACCGCAAGCTGGCCATGAAATATCACCCTGACCGCAATCCGGATGATCCCAATGCGGAAACGAAGTTTAAGGAGGTCGGTGAAGCATACGAAGTGCTGTCCGATGCCGACAAGCGTTCCCGCTACGATCAGTTTGGTCACGCAGGCGTTGATCCCAACTTTAACCCCGGTTACGGCGGAGGCGGTTTCGGCGGCTTCGGCGGATTTGGAGATCTGGGTGACATTTTCGGGGATATTTTCGGAGGCGGCGGCTACCGCTCCTCGGCAAAGGCACCTCGTCAGGGCGAAAATATTATGAGCTATCTGGAGCTGACCTTTGAGGAAGCCGCATTCGGCACCGAGAAGGAAGTGGTTGCCACCAGAATTGAGGAGTGCAATGCCTGCAAAGGTACCGGCTCTGCCGATGGTGTGGTGGAGACTTGCAGCCGCTGCCACGGCTCCGGTCAGATCCGCACAACCCAGAATTTTATGGGAATGGCTATGCAGTCTACGACCACCTGCCCCAACTGCGGCGGCAAGGGCAAGACCATTAAGACCCCCTGCACCACCTGTAAGGGTAAGGGTAAGGTCCGCCGTCATCCCAAGGTGAAGGTGAAGGTTCCTGCCGGTATTGACGCCGATCAGACGCTGCGGGTTCGCGGCGAGGGCTGTGTCGGTGAAAACGGCGGCCCCAAGGGAGACTTGCTGGTTAAAATTTCCATCAAGCCTCACAAGATTTTTGACCGTGACGGTGCGGATGTTCTGTGCGAGCTGCCCATCACCTTTACGCAGGCTGCACTGGGCGCAGAAATTCAGATTCCCACGCTGGACGGCAAGATTACCTATACCATTCCGGAGGGAACCCAGACCGGAACAACCTTCCGTCTTAAGGATAAGGGCATTCCCTATGTGGGCAACCGCAACCGCCGCGGCGATCAGCTGGTGACGGTGGTGGTGGAAACGCCCACCAAGCTCAACCGAGAGCAGAAAGAGCTGCTGCGCAAGCTGGAGGAAGGCTTGGGAGACAGCCCGAAACGCAAGAAATTTTTCGACACCATTAAGGATCTGTTTGAATAAGAAACGCACGTCGGTGCGTGGAAAATTGCGGCGGATATCCGCAGGTGTGTTGTGTTTCCGATGAGGGGAGGCATCTCCCCATTCAGGCGGCCGATGACCGCCCGATGCGTATGGCTGGGCCTGCAGCCGATGCGGAAGCCGGAGATCCAGACGGGTTTCCAAAGGCGGCAGCCGCTGTTAAACGGTGCAGGTCTGTTGTCGGGCGGTCATCGGATTTCGCATTTTGAGAAATAGAAAATCCAACGGGCGGCTCTTGCAGTCGCCCGTTTCTCATGTTATACTTAGGAAAATAACCCGATGGGGAGGAACACACGATGAAACGACAGGAGTATATCAGCTGGGACGAATATTTTATGGGAGTTGCCATGCTGGCGGCCAAGCGCAGCAAAGACCCCAGCACACAGGTGGGAGCCTGTATCGTCTCACCGGAAAATATCATCATTTCCACCGGCTATAACGGAATGCCCAAGGGATGCTCTGATGACGAATTCCCTTGGGATCGGGAAGGTACAGAGACAAAGTACCCCTATGTGGTTCATGCGGAGCTGAATGCCATTCTCAATGCCAATGGCCGTGATCTGAGAAACAGCCGCCTGTATGTAGCGCTGTTCCCCTGCAATGAGTGTGCCAAGGCAATTATTCAGAGCGGTGTGAAGAAAGTGATTTACCTTTCGGACAAGTATGCCGACAGTATGGCAACACTGGCTTCCAAGCGCATGATGGATGCCGCAGGTGTGCGCTATGAGCGTTTGACAACGGATGTCAAGGACATCACACTGGATTTTGTACCGGATGAGTGGAAAACCAGATGAAGTTAGAAAGCCCCTTCCTTCAGGAAGGGGCTTTTTGCGGACAGGAGAAAGAACATGAGATTTCGGGAGGCAGTTCCTGAGAGAAAAGTCGATTTTGGAAAGAAATGGATTCAATCAGGATTTGACATTCCGTCGGTACATGTGGTATGCTATTGTGGAGTTTTGTGGAAAGTGAACAATAATTGAAAAGTGTACCGCCAGAATCTCTGCATATATTGCAATCAACCTGTCGGGCATTTATAATGAATATAATCGAAAAAGATACGGGGAGCGAGCCCCCGGTATTTAGGAGGATCTGTAAAAAATGAATACACCTTATATTCCCGAAAATGACCCCATTGTGGCAGAGGTTCTGAAGGCTTATGATTTCCCCGCAACACTGCTGGGTGCCGTTCGCTATGGTCAGGGCCATATCAATGATACGTTCTGCGTCATCTGCCAGCCTCAGGAGGGCGATGCAGTCCGCTTTATTCTTCAGGGGCTGTCCAGCGCAGCGTTCCCCCATCCCGAGGAGCTGATGGAGAATTTTGTCGGTATTACCTCCTTCCTGCGGGAGAAGATCATCGCTGCCGGCGGCGATCCCATGCGTGAGACGCTGTCTCTGGTCAAGACCCGTGACGGTAAGGACTTCTATACCGATGCAAATGGCAAGGTCTGGAGACTGACGCCCTTCATCGAGAACAGTGACTGCTTCCAGAAGGCAACCCCCGAGCTGTTCGAGGCATCTGCCCGTACCTTCGGCCGCTTCCAGAAACTGCTGGACGGGTTCCCTGCCGAGACGCTGCACGAGACAATCTATAAATTCCACGACACGGAGAACCGCTACGCCAATTTTGAAAAGGCACTGGCCGAGGATAAAATGGGCCGTGCCGCTGCGGTTGCTGCGGAAGTAAAGTTTGTTCAGGACCGTAAGGCGGACTGCTCCGTCTGTCTGCAGGCCCTGCGAGACGGCAAGCTGCCCTTGCGTGTGACCCACAATGACACCAAGCTCAATAATATTCTTGTTGACCGCACCACCCATGAGGGCATCTGTGTCATCGATCTGGATACCACCATGCCCGGACTGTCTGTCAATGACTTCGGCGATTCCATCCGTTTCGGCGCAAACCATTCCGCTGAGGACGAGAAGGATCTGAGCAAGGTCAATTTTGATATCGAGCTGTATGAAGCATTCACCCGCGGCTTCCTTGAGGGCGCAGCCGGCGGTCTGACCGAGGCAGAGCTTGAATATCTGCCTTGGGGCGCCCGTCTGATGACGCTGGAGTGCGGCATCCGCTTCCTGACCGATTATCTCGAGGGTGACAACTATTTCCGCATCCATTACCCCGAGCAGAACCTCGACCGCTGCCGTACCCAGTTCAAGCTGGTTCACGATATGGAGCAGCAGTTCGATGCAATGCACGCTGTGGTTGCCAAGTACGCAAAATAAAATCATCATTCAAAACACCCTGCGGTTTCCGCAGGGTGTTTTTTTGCCTTTGGAGAATGAATCCGTCAAGAGCGGACGGAGAAGGCTTTCCAGAGAGGATAGATCGAAAAATCCCCTGCCGGAAAACCGGCAGGGGAAAGAGAAATTACAGTTCCCAGGCCATCTGGGCAGCGCCCCAAAGGGCATCGTGGAGAGGAAAAACGGGCTGTGCAACGGCAGAAAGATGCTGTGCAACGATTTTTCGGTAGCAGGTTTCCTCGCTGAGCAGTCCACCCAGAAGTGCCACGGGACAACCCGCAAGTTTCAGCTGCTCCTGTACTGCCCGGACAAGAGAAGTCAGTTCCACAGCCCCTCGGTTCAGAATTTCCAGTGCTGTGGGATCTTCCGCTTCAGCAAGCTCCAGAGCAATTCGGGAGAAGGCGGCAATGGCGGCTTTGTCGGTCTTTGGGTTGTAGACAAAGGAGACGATGTCTTGGGGAGAGCGGCTTCCGAGACGGTCATAAACGGCCTCAAGCACCGTCTTGTTCCGACTTCGACCGTCGATGACCCGAACGGCTGCCGAAAGAATATCCCGTCCCAGGGCGTAACCGCTTCCGAAATCGTCAATCAGGTGGCCGTAGCCGCCGCTGCGGGCGGTCTGCGCGGCTGCGTTTCTGCCGAAACAGATGGAGCCGGTACCTGCAATCAGTACTGCGCCGGGGGTATCCATAGCACCCCGAAGGGCAATTTCCTGATCGCCGCAGAGCTTCCATTTTCCGTGGAATCCGGCCTGCCGCAGCTGCTGTTCCAGCAGCGGTTTCATGCGGGGGTTGGAAACACCGGCGCCGCCGATGCAGAGCTTTTCACAGTGCTCCATGCCGCCGCTTGCATCAAAGATCTCCTGCATGAGGGTGCAGAATGCAGCTTCACCGATGCTTGTAATATTGAAGGGACCGAACTGCATCCGACGAATCAGACGGTTCTGACTGTCCCGCAGCTCCAGACGGGTGTGGGTTCCACCGCCGTCGATGCCTGCCACAAACATATCAGATCCCTCCCAGTGCTACGGGGCATTTTCCCTCCATGGGAGCACCCCGTAAGACCTGTTCCAGCGCACGGAAGGCAGGCAGGGAATAGTCGTAGGCCGCAATTTTGCAGGTGCAGCCGTGGACTTCGGAAAGATCGTAGGGATTGCGCAGCGCAATGACGGTGACATCCAGACCGGCATCAATCAGTGCGTTGGCCAAGGAAATCTGCCCTGCAAAGAGGTGGCCGTTGCACGTGGAGAGTACCGTTCGGCGGTACATTCGGGCCTGTGCGACAGCGGCTTCAACTTCGGCCGCATCGGGGCTTTTGGAGGTAATGAGGAAGGGGGCGTCGAAGGCGGTGCCCATATAGGCAGGGAAGGATGCGGAGGTTCCTTGATCGTTGCCGACACCGGAAGCACGGTAGTCTGCGCAGCCGCAGAAGAAGGTATCACAATCGGCATGGGGGGCGCAGCCGGATACGCAGGTTACGGCTTGCAGGGCCATCTGCTCGGCAGCGGCATGGTCCTGCGGCTGATTGCACAGCTCCGGCTCTAAGGGAAATTCATCGAGACGGGCTTTGTACTGCACAATTTTTTCGACGGACTGACGGATTTCTTCCAGATTCAGCAGTCCCTGCTCCGCGGCTTTGTTCAGTGCCTCGGCGGCCTGCTGCTCCAGCTCCAGCGTACTGGAGATTTCCGCCAGATCCACACCGGCCCGAATGGCTTCCACGACACCGTGGGCGGTGCCGTAGTGATCTTTAATGGCACCCATCTCCATGCAGTCCGTCAGGATCAGCCCCTCAAAGCCCAGCTTGTGACGCAGCAGATCCGTGACAATCCGGCGGGACATGGTGCATGGGACATTTTCCGGTTCGATGGCAGGGAAGAGCACGTGGCTGATCATGACGGCAGGGATTCCGTTCTCCACCGCACGGTAGAAGGGAATCAGCTCCAGCTGTTCCAGTTCCTGCTCGGTTTTTTCCACCCTGGGCAGTCCCAGATGGCTGTCAACGGCGGTGTCGCCATGACCGGGGAAGTGTTTGGCACAGCAGAGTACACCGCTGCCCGCATAGGCACGGGCGCCGGCACATCCGAAGGAAGCGACAGTTTGGGGGTTGTCGCCGTAGCTGCGGATTCCGATAACGGGATTCTTGGGATTGTTATTGACATCCAGAACGGGAGCCATGTTAAAGTTGGCACCGAGGCCACGCAGCTGGCGAATGGTGATTTCGGCAGCCTTCACCGCGTTTTCCTCCTTCCCCGTGGCGGCAAGAGCCATGGCACAGGGGGTGTTCACAGCGTCCTCCGGCAGACGGCTGACCATGCCGCCCTCCTGATCGATGACAATGAAGGCAGGCAGTCCGGTTTCTTCCCGAACAATCTGCTGAATCTGGCTGCATAGGGTGCGCATCTGTTCGGCGCTCTCAATGTTTCGCAGGAAGAGAATCACGTTGCCAATCTTCCATGTGCGAAGCAGATTGATAAATTCTGGGGAAAGCTCGGTTCCGTGGAAGCCGAAAATCAGCTTTTGACCCAGCATTTGTTTGATGGTCATAGACATATCAGTCCCTCCATTTATAGATTTCATAGGGCTTTTTCCGCAGCCGGAAGGCTTCGGATTCGGTTTTGCAGCGCTGAAGCATTGCATCTGCATCCCAGTTGGGATTTTCAAATTCCCGGTGTCCGGCCAGTAAGGAAATAAAAGGTTTTCCCCCGTCTCGCACCGGATCGAGGAACCGAAAATCATCAGGATAGCATCTGCGCAGCAGATCGATCAGCTTTATGCCCAGCGTTACAGGCTCTAATGCCTGTTCCTCCAGGATGTGCAAATGAATGCCGCCGCAGAGCGTTCCCTGATGCTTGGATGCGGTAGGGGTAAAATACACGGGGGTTGCCACCACACCGGAGAGATTCATGTCATTGAAGGCTTGGCAGAATTCTTCGGCCCGAATGAACGGAGCGCCGATGATGGCAAAGGGGTCGGCGGTACCACGGCCTTCGGAGCAGTTGGTACCTTCAATGAGACAGGTGCCGGGATAGAGCAGCGCCGTTTCAAAGCGGGGAATGCCGAGACTGGGCATCACCCAGGGCAGGTTCCAGTCCCGAAAGGTCATGTTCCGAGTCAGTCCCTGACAGGGGATGATGTTGAGCCGGCAGCCGGCGTGAAGTTCCTCATTGAGCAGCATTGCCAGTTCTCCACAGGTCAGACCGTAGCACACAGGCAGAGGCCAGCAGCCAACGAAGCTGGAGACATCCTTTTGCAGCAGTCCGCCTTCCACCCGCTCGCCCAAAGGATTTGGCCGATCCAGTATGGTCAGGGTCTTGTGGGCGGCAGCACAGTCCTCGATGCAGTAGCGCAGGGAAGAGATGAAGGTATAGTAGCGGCAGCCCACATCGGCAATATCATATACGAGGGTGTCGAATTGAGCAAGGGTTTCCGGGGATAGACGCTTGGAATTTTGGCTGTAAAGGCTGCGAACGGGCAGGCCGCTTTCTACGTCACGCTCGTCGCAGAAGAGGGCGCCGGCAGCTTTGTCACCACGGACACCATGCTCCGGCGCCAGAAGCAGCCGAAGGTCGCAGCAGTCTTTGAGCACATCGATGGTGGAGCGGTTTCCGGCGGTTCGGCCGGAGGGAGCGGTCAGCAGCGCTACACGGCCGCTGAGCATCTGGGGGAATTGGGAGACTCGGTCTGCACCAAATAAAACCATGGGGAAGAACCTCCTTGACAATTTGAGATGTGGTGGTTACACTGGAAAGAAAAAAGGAGAAAAGGGAAATGAATCATCCTTTTGTCACATTGTGGGAGAAGCCATCAAGACTGGTGGTGGGCCTCATGAGCGGAACATCGGCCGACGGCGTAGATGCCGTCCTGACGAAAATCACAGGCTGCGGAACCAAGACCAAAGTAGAGCAGCTGGGCTTTTATTTTGAGCCCTTTGACGCACAGACTCGACAGAAAATCCTTCAGATCTGCGGCGGCGAAGAGGGGGGCAGCAGGGAACTGTGTCTTCTGGGAACTCATCTGGGCAGGCTCTATGCCCGGGCCGTTCGGGAACTGCTGCGCCGCACCGGCACGGAGAAAATTGACCTCATCGGAATGCACGGTCAGACGGTTTATCACATTCCCGAGGCAACGCCTTATCTGGGCGACAGCATCCGGGGAACGCTTCAGATCGGCGATCCGTCCTATCTTTCCGAGGAATTCGGTTGTCCGGTGGTCAGCGATTTTCGGATTCGGGATATGGCTGCCCAGGGGCTTGGGGCACCGCTGGTGCCCTATACGGAGTTCCTGCTCTATCGCAGCGAGACGGAAAATGTAGCCCTTCAGAACATCGGCGGAATCGGCAACGTGACGCTTCTGCCGGCGGGCTGCAAACTGGAAGAGGTCACTGCCTTCGATACCGGCCCGGGCAACATGATTATGGATGCGCTGGTCAGCCGCATCACGGAGGGGAAGAAGTCCTATGATGACGGCGGCCGGCTGGCGGCCTCCGGCCATGTGATCCCTCAGCTGCTGGATTGGATGCTGGACGACCCCTATCTGCGCAAGGCACCGCCCAAGACCACCGGTCGGGAGTATTATGGCGCGCAGTATGTGGAAAAGCTCGTACAATCAGGGGATTATCCTCTGATTGATGTGCTGGCAACGGCAACCTGCTTTACCGCGCAGAGCATTGCGTGCAGCCTGCGGCGCTTTGCCGTGAAAATGCCCGACCGGCTGGTTGTCGGCGGCGGCGGAAGCCGCAACCCCACGCTGCTGGGCTTTTTGCAGGAGGCGCTGCCCGAGACAAAGGTGCAGACGCAGGAGGATCTGGGGCTGGACAGCGATGCCAAGGAGGCGGTTGCTTTTGCGATGCTTGCAAACGAGGCGCTGTTTGGCATCTGCAACAATGCACCCTCTGCCACCGGTGCCGCCCACGGTGTTGTGATGGGCCGCATCAGCCTGTAAGAGGGCGCAAGATAGATTGACTCCCCGCTGCCTTCCGGCAGCGGGGTTGTTTTTTATCCAAACAGATAGGCAAAGCAGTCCTGAATGGACTGATCCCAGAACTCCCAGCTGTGGGTGCCGGGACGGTGATCGAAGCGGTGAACGGCTCCTTTTTCACGAAGCGTCTGAGAAAGGGCACAGTTCATGCCGTAAAGTGCATCCTCTTCACCGCAGGAGAGATAGATGGGAGGCAGATCGTCGGCTTTTTTCAGCAGTGCGTTCAGATCGCCCTCCGGAGGCACAATGTGGTCAGGACCAAGCAGGGCGGTGATTTCCCGATCCGGGAATGAAAAATCGGCAAGCGTGAAGAATGCACCCAGATCGGCCACACCCGAAAAGCTGCCGCAGCCGGCATAGCGCAGCGGATGGGTCAGGGCGCATTTCAGCGCACCGTAGCCGCCCATGGAAAGACCCATGACGAAGTTCTGCTCCCGCCGAGCGGAGAGACCGAAAATCCGCTGCATGGCGTGGGGAAGCTCCTCGGAAACATAAGTAAAGTAATTGAGGCCGTATACCCCGTCTGTGTAGAAGCTGCGCTGGACTTCCGGGATGACAAGGACAATTCCTCGCTCCCGGGCATAGCGCTCACAGGCGGAAAACCGCGTCCAGCCGGTGCAATTGTCAGTAAGACCGTGAAACAGATAGACGGTTTTGGCCTCATTCAGCGCACCGGTATCCGGCAGGATAACCTGCACACCTGTGGTCATTCCAAGGGCCGCCGAGGGAAATTCCAGATGGAGAAATGCCATGGCTATGCCTCCAGTGCGCGGGATACCCGGCCTTCTGCGGCATGGAGCAGGGCCTGTGCACGGTCTGCATCCACGCCCTGAAGTACCATGATGATGGCGGTCTTTGGATGATAGCCGCAGGCTTCCAATGCCTGAACGGCGGTGGCTTCGTCGCATTCTGTGGCGGCACAGACGATGGTGACGCAGCGGCGGATGAGCTTTTCGTTGGAGGGTTTGACATCCACCATGAGATTTCCATAGACCTTTCCCAGCTTAATCATGGTGCCGGTGGAGAGCATATTGAGCACCATCTTCTGGGCGGTGCCGCTCTTCATGCGGGTAGAGCCGGTGACAACCTCCGGACCGGGTGCGGGGGCGATGCCGATATCGGCAAAGCGATCCAGCACGGAGCCGGGGCAGCAGGTGACGGCAATGGTGGGCGCCCCAAGGTCACGGGCGTACTCCATGCAGCCCAGCACATAGGGGGTGCGGCCGCTGGCGGCAATGCCAACGAGGACGTCCTGCGGACCGAAGGAAATTCCCTTCATATCGCCGATGCCCAGTTCCTTACTGTCCTCAGCGCCTTCCACTGCCTTGAAAATGGCACCGTAGCCACCGGCCATGAGACACTGAACGGTCTCGGGATCGGTCGAATAGGTGGGCGGACACTCCACGGCATCGAGGATTCCCAGCCGTCCGGAGGTTCCGGCACCGCAGTAGATGAGCCGTCCGCCATTTGCTACATGTGCGGCGATGACATCAATGGCGGCGGCAACCTGATCGAGGACATTTTCGACAGCCTCGGCTACCCGATGATCCTCACGGTTGATACATTTGACCATCTCCAGTGTGGAGAGGGTGTCGATATTCATGGTGTTGGGGTTGCGCTGTTCCGTGGCGATCAATTTCAGTTCTTCCACATTAAAGTTCCTCCATAGTAGACACGATTTTGTACTGTTCCGGCGGGATCATGAAGCATTCGCAGTAGCCTTTGCGGCCTTCGATCCCTCGGAGCCGTTTCAGATGGGAGTAGTATTCTTTATAGGCAAAGCTGTCGGAATGAATGGCAAACCAGTGGTGATCGATGGCTTTTTCCCACAGGGGGTATCCATCTGTTACGTCAAGATAGACATAGGGCTTGAAGTCAGGGGCATCCTCCCAGTTTTCCGCAAAATAGAGGTGCGGCGCAAAGTGACGGGGAAGCTCCCGCTGAAAGCCCTCAATGGCGGCATAGAACCAGGCATCCAGCACGATGCGGTGACAGGCAGCGTGATCCTTGTGCATACTGTTTCTGTGGTGGGTGACAAGGATATCGGGCTTTACTTTTCGTATGATGTCGCAGACGGCAAAGCGAACCTCGTCATTGTCGGGAAGCAGACCGTCGGTGTAGTCAAGGACATAGGCTTCCCCTCCCAGTTCTGCGGCAAAGGCCTCTGCCTGGGCAATCTTCTCCCGCCGGTATGCAGCGACATCAGCGCCTGCAGGGGCACCCTTTTCGCCGGCGGTGAGGGCCAGCGTAACAGCCTTTCCACCGTGGACAGCACAGGTGGCGAGCAAAGCGCCTGCGGTCAGTTCTGCATCGCCCACATGGGCGCCAATGGCAAGAACGGTGTGTTGATTCTGTTCCATATCAAAGCTCCTTGATGAGAACCCCGAAGGTTCTGGCGATTTGAAATCCGGCCTCCAGATAAATTCTGCGGGCAGGGTTGGTTTCTCCTGTAAAAAGGGACATATAACGGGCACCGGCTTCCTTTTCCTGTTGGCACAGAGTATAAAAGAGAAGCTTTCCAAGGCCGTGGTGCTCGTAGCGGGGGGAGACACCGATACCGGCGAAGTATCCCCGTCCGGTGGATTCCGGATAGATCGGGCCTGTAAAACCGGCAACGGTATCACCGCAGAGTCCTACGAGCAGTGCGGTTGCGTCGGCGGCTGCTGCGGTGATCTCTCTGGTCCAGAGAGGATTTTGAAGATCACAGAGCATTTGATCCAGTCCCTGATGCTTGTCGGGGTCATAAAAGGCAACCGTGTACCCCTCAAGTGCCATTTGTTCGGCTTTGCGCCGGATTGCCGGAGGAATGGTGAAGGAAGCAAGCTCCAGATGCATGGCCTGCTCCCGTGTGGTTTCCTGATAGCCAAGCGAAAGCATCCTTCCATGCAGCGGCAGATCCACCGCAACGCCGGGGGCGTTGTTATGCTGATGGCCGTCGGTGCCGGGAATGATCCAGGGCAGACGGATGGGATTGAAAAAGGTCACAGCGCTGAAGCTTTTTCCGGCACGGCGGAAGGCATCTTCCAGCGCCAGCAGGAGTGCGGCGGTATTTTCATCGGTGTCGGCCTGCTCGGTTAGGATGAGGCAGCTGACATAGCCTCGGACATCTCCCTTGGGGATGTGCTCCCCGGTGCATCCGTTGATGAACCCGAGAATCTGTCCCTGCTCCTCCAATAAGAAGGTGAACGCCGGAGAGAAGTCCGGATGGCCCGTCAGGAGCGTGTGAAACTGTGTTTCTTCCAGTGGGGCATAGCCAAGGTTACCGGCACGTTCCTGCCAAAGCCGGAAAAGCGCCGGACGGTCTGAATCACGATAATTGCGTATCATAGCAAAACTCCAATCAGCGGCAAATTGCCGGGAAATTATCCCTTGACGGCGCCGATGGTCACGCCTTCCATGAAGTACTTCTGCAGAGCGAAGAACATGATGAACATGGGCAGGGCGGAGATGGTGGCACCTGCCATCATGGGCGCAAAGAGGGTTTCGTTAGCGAATTTGAACTGTTTCAGACCGACCTGAATGGTATACATGGCAGGGTCGGAGGTGACGAGGAAGGGCCAGAAGAAGTTATTCCAAGAGGACATGAAAGTATTGATCGCCATGACAGCCAGAACGGTTTTACCCAGAGGCAGAATGATCTTGATAAAAATCTGGAACTGATTGCAGCCTTCCATCTTGGCACTTTCGATCAGTGGTGTGGGCAGACCGGTGAAGAACTGCTTGCACAGGAAGATGTTGTAGGCGGTGCAGAGACCGGGGACGATCATGGCGGAGAAGGTATTGGTCATTTTGAATTCCTTAACGATCAGAATGTACAGGGGAACCTGAGTGACCTGATAGGGAATCATCATTGCGACAAGGATCAGACCAAAGAGGAATTTACTGCCCTTAAATTTGATTTTTGCGAAGGCGTAGCCGGCCATGGAAGCAAAGATGACGTTTCCAATGACGGTAAAGCCTGCAACGATGATGCTGTTCCAGATCCAACGCACAGAGTACTCGCTGAAGCCGAAGAAGGCATCGAAGGATTCAAGAGTCAGACGGGAGGGAAAGATGGAGCGCATGTTGCCTGCGGTTGCCACGTTGGGGCCGAAGGCAGACATAATCATGTAGACAATGGGGAACAGGGTTGCGACGGCCAATACCACGAGAATGATCGTGATGACGGTATTTCGCAGATAGAGCACAGCTTTGTTATTGATGTGCTGGGAATAAAGTCCGGTAGAAGCCATGGGGATTCCTCCTTAATATTCGACATCCACGCCCATCAGCTTGAACTGGAACAGCGAGACGATGGCAATGACAATGGCCAACAGGATTGCCTGAGCACAGGCAAGGCCGTATTTTGCGTAGACAAAAGCGTTGTTGTAGATCAGCAGACCGATCATGGTGGTGGAGTTGTCGGGGCCGCCGCCGGTCATCATAAAGGCGTTCATGAACACCTGGAATGAACCGATGACGCCGGTGACAAGCAGAAACAGCGTGGTGGGTTTGACGAGGGGCCACACGATGAGGCGAATCTTCTGCAGGAAGGTGGCACCGTCAAGCTCGGCGGCCTCAAAGTAGCTGTTATCAATGCCGTGCAGGGCGGCGATATAGGTGATGATGCTGGTTCCGTGACTGGACAGCAGGGCCATGATAATCAGAGACAGCATGGAGGTCTTGGTGGAAGAGAGCCAGTTCTGGGCAGGAATATGAAACAGTGCCAGCAGCTGATTGAAAAGACCGTCGGGGGAGGAGTCGTAGATCCACAGCCACACGACGGACAGCGCGACACCGGATGCAACGCCGGGTAGGTAATACATGGCCTTGAAGACGGACTGGGTCCGCTTCTTGAAAGGCAGAATCATGACGGCCACGCTGAAAGAGATCAGCAGAGACAAGGGCACGACGATGACGGTGTAGAAAAGGGTATTCCACGCAGCCTTGTAGAACAGGTTGCGCTTGCTGTATTTCAGCGTCTCCACATAATTTTGCAGACCGACATATTCTGAGCCGAAGGGTTTGTAGTCAAAGAAGCTGGTGTAGACAGCATTGATGACGGGATAAAGGGTAAATACGGCGAAAATAATCATTGCTGCGGCGATAAACACATAGCCCCAGCGATCTTCGTCGTTGAAAAATTTTCTGCGGGGTTTGAGCCGCAGATCTTGGGTTTTATTCATGTTTTGGGCCCTCCAGGGTAATAAATTCCCCACCCCACCAAAGTGGGGTGGGTGTAAAAGATTCGTTAGGCGAGTTTGCCGGAAACGCAGTTTTCCTCACCGAATGTGTCAAATGCAGCATCACAGATGGATTTGTAGACTTCTTCAGCAGAGGCTTCACCGGCCAGCAGCAGCTGGAACTTGGGGACGATGACTTCATCCATCAGGCTCTTGGCGTTGGCGGTCATCTCAGCGGTGACACCTGCGGGGGGAGCCTTGACCATGTCAATGCAGCGGGATGCGCAGGCGAGGTTTGCGGGATCACGGCTTTCGTCAAGCACCAGTGCGTCGCGTCCGCTCTGGCAGACGGGGCTGAGATAAAGCTCGTTCATGCAGGAGGCAATCCGATCACCGGAGCAGATGTAGTCCATGAACAGCGCAACGTTCTTGAGATGCTCTTCAGTGGTGTTGTTGTTGCGCATGGCGATCAGACCGTCAACGGTGCCATAGCAGGATTCCTGGCAGCCGCCGATGGTGGGGACGGGCAGGAATGCGTAATCCATCTTCAGGGAATTTTCAACAGCGGAGCCGTCGTTGGCCTCCAGTGCTGCGTTGTTCTTGAGGAAGTTGCCCTCAAACAGAGGCATAGCCTTGCCGAAAATCATGGCGTTGCCGGTCTGGCACATGACCAGACGCTGGCCGGCTTCTACGCCGTAGTTGGGCATATAGCCGGACTGGGTCATTTCCTCAACGGCCTTCAGCAGGGTCAGCAGATTTTCGGAAGTGAAGGTGTACTTAAGATCCTCGGTAAAGTTGTTGCTCAGACCTGCGCCGGAGCCGAAGATGTTGATAAAGTCCGAGGCGGTGACACCGGCATTTGCAAAGACAAAACCGAAGACGTTATCTTTGGTGCCGGCCTTGATGATGTCCAGGAACTGCTCGTAGGTCCAGCCCTCCGTCTGAATCTTCTCAACGTCAGCGCCGACGGATTCCAGCATATCCTTGTTGGCACCGATGGACTGAATGGTGAGGTAGAGAGGCAGACCATAAACGGTGCCTTCGACGGTCATATAATTGAGGGCGTTGGTGTCGTAGTCTGCCAGACGCTCACTGCTGAGGTAGGGCTTGATATCAACGGCGACACCCATCTCGACGAAAGTGCCGATGGTGGCGGAAGAAATCTCGGCAATGTCGGGGGCTTCACCGGCCTGAGCCATGGTGGCGAGTTTGCCGTTGTGATCGCCCCAGGAGGTCTCGATGACCTCAACGGTCAGGTGGGGGTACATTTCGTGGAAGTCCTTGGCCCAGACCTTCAGATTTTCCAGATATCCGCCGGTGACGGGGGGAGCCATAATGACGATCTTGTCGTCCTTGGGAGCTTGCGTTTCACCGCCGGTCTGATTCGCGGCGGGAGCCGTTGTCTCAGAAGCGTCACCGTTGCCGCATGCGGTGAACATACAGCCGACCATTGCCACGCAAAGCAGCAGTGCAATCAACTTTTTCATTACTATTCCTCCATAATCAATGATAGTGTACTTGTTCGGGCAAAGCCGAAACAGCCGATGAGGGTGCAGACGCCGATTGTACGGCCTGCGGAATGCCTATATCATAGAGGGAAAAGTATTTTGTGTCAATGAAATTAAGAAATCAAGAAATAAAGTTTCACACTTTTGGAGGAATTCTATGATTTTGTGCGGAATGGATGAAACTTTCCGATAAAAAAGATTTGAAAAAGTTCGTTTTGCACAAAAAACGCAACAGAAATTTGTCAAAATAGCGAATGGTCTGGCGGCACAAAAGAAGATAAAATGGGCACGGTCCGGGAAACCCGGAAAAAGGAGGGAGAAAGATGGTCAGTGCGCTGCTGCGGCTGCGGGAGGCATCCCATGCGTTTAGTACAACCGAGCAGGGGCTTGCCCAGCAGATTCTGGAGCGTCCGGAGCTGGTAGAGCAGTTGAGTATCCATGAGCTGGCCCGGAAGATGTTTGTGTCGCCGTCAACAATTGTAAGAATGTGCAATCATGCGGGATTTTCAGGATATAAGGATTTTCGCCGGGCAGTGACCAACGAGCTGCTGCTGCGGGAGAAGAACCGCCATATGGAACAGAAGGAGTTGGAGCGATCGGACAGCCTCGAGGAGATTGTTCAGAAGATTACCTACAAGAACATCCTCTCTCTGGAGCAGACCCAGAGTCTTCTGGATATTGATGTGCTGCGTCAGTGTGTGCGGATGCTCCAAAATGCACGGTATATCTATCTGTTCGGCATGGGGGCGTCACTGTGTGCCGCCAAGGATGCGTACTTGAAGTTTCTGCGGCTTAATAAGCCCTGCTTTGTCAATGAAGACTGGCATTCTCAGCTGCTGACGGCCCGAAATGCGTCGCAGCAGGATTTGGGCATCGTGTTTTCCTATTCGGGGCAGACGGTGGAGGTTATCGAGTGCATGAAGGCTCTGAAGGAAAATAAAACCCCTGTCATTGCCATCACCCGCTGTGTCCATTCTCCGGTATCGTCCATGGCGGACCAGAATCTCTATACCACCGCCAATGAGTCGATCTTCCGCAGCGGAGCCATGTCTTCCCGAATTTCCCAGCTGAATATTATCGACATTCTCTGCACGGCGCTGGCCAATGAGGAATACGAAGAGTCCCTCGATCAGCTGTCGAAAACACATATTCGCAAACCCGGCGATGAATTCAGCCGGGAATCCGGCGAATCGTCCTGAAGAGGACGCAATGCAATTTAAGAAAGGTGTTTGTATGAAACAGGAATCTTCCTTTGCCAGTGAGACGCTGGTCGTCTGGTGCGGACGGATCGCCTCCGTTGTTGTGACCAATCTGCTGTGGATTTTGTGCTGCCTTCCGGTGGTTACCGCCGGTGCTGCGACAAAAGCCATGTATCATAATCTCTACTGCCTGCTGCGAGAGGAGGAGTGCAGCGCCCGTTCCTTCTTTCGGGCCTTTGCCGACGGGTTTGCTCGGGTAACGGCTGTTTGGACGGTCATCCTCGTGGCGGGTGCGGCGCTGCTGACAGACTATTATCTGGTGGCCTATATGGAATTTCCCGGCAGGATGGCGGTAATCGGTCTGATCTTTTTCGTAGGATTTCTGCTGGTGTTTGTGACGGGGCTGATGTTCCCCATGCTCAGCCAGTTTGCCATGTCCATCAAGGATGCTGCCATTAACGGCGTGCTTTTGAGCCTTGCCCATCTGCCGAGGGTGTTTCTGGTCAGCGCCATGAATCTGCTGCCCTGGGCACTGCTGGTGGTGTCTGCCAAGTGGTTTTTGATGCTGTCGGCTTTGTGGCTGCTGGGCGGTTATTCTCTGATCGGACTCTACAATGCCAAGCTGCTTGAGCCCGTTTTTGCTCCCTATCGAGACAGTCGGGCATAGACCGAGTCAAGGGGAGTGGAAAAACGATTTTCCGTGAAAAATCCTCCAAAGCACCCTGCAATTTTTTTGCAGGGTGCTTTTTGCAAAAGAGGAAGTGTTCCTGACAGATGCTTGATTTTTTGTGGAAAATTCTGTATGATACATTGGTTAAAAAGTATCCAGATGCTTTCGTCTTCCTGACTTGCGGAAGACAGGAAAGGAAATTATCGATATGACGAAAATCAGAGTATCCACCGATTCTACCGCAGATATTCCCGCAGAGCTTGTGAAGGCGCTGCAAATTTCGGTGCTGCCGCTGACCATTGTGGTCGATGGGAAAGAATATCTTGACGGTGTTGATTTGGAACCGGCGGAATTTTATAAACTGCTGGAAACCAGTTCGGAAATTCCTGCTACCAGTCAGGTCAGCACCCAGCGGTACAGCAAGCTGTATTATGAAACATGGAAAGCAGGTTATACCCATCTGATCCATACCTCCATCAATTCCAAAGGCTCCGGCACCTATCAGGCGGCAGTGCTGTCCCGGGAGCTGTTTTTTGAGGAATACCCCGAGGCCAAACAGCAGCTGCAAATCGAGCTGATCGACTCGCTGACCTACTCGATGCTTTACGGATGGGGTGTAGTTGAGGGCGCACGATTGGCACTGGACGGAGCGAAGCCCCAGCAGGTTGTGGATGCCATTACCGACTGGTGCCGCAATTCCAGAGCGGTGTTTGTTCCGCTGAATCTGAAATTTGTCCGAAAATCCGGCCGGGTTTCTGCCGCGGCGGCGTTTGTCGGGGACGCAATGGGGCTCAAGCCTGCCATTACCTTTGAAAACGGGGAATCCAAGGTTCTGACAAAATTTCGGGGAGAGAAAAAGGTCGTTCCCGGATTGATTGACATGATGCAAAAGGAGCGTAAGCCCGGTACGCCGTATTTTCTGGTCTACGGGACCAATCAGGAGCAATATGAAAACCTTCAGTTGGCCTGCGCAGAACAGATGGAGCAGGCCCCTCAGCTGAGTTACAGTGTGGGGAATATCATTTCCATCAATACAGGCCCCAATATGATTGCCGTTATTTATCGCAGATAAGCTGCGGTTTGCTGCCTTAGGAAGGGAAGGTGTTCCGGATGCAAAACCAATTGATGGAGCTGCGTGGAATGCATCTGCTCAAAAAGGGAAAAAAGAGCCTGATTACCATGGTATTCAGCCGAACGGGCTTGATTACGCTGCTGCTTCTGCTTCAGTTTGGAATCTTAATGGGACTGTTTGCCAAGTTTCAGCAGTGGATTCCGCATGTCTATGGACTGTCGGCCGTGCTGGCCGGCGGCATGGTGATCTATTTGATCAACAGCCGGCTTGAGCCAAGCGCAAAACTGACATGGATGGTGCTTGTGATGGTGCTTCCGGTATTCGGTACACTGTTTTACCTCTATGCCCATCTGGATCTCGGGCATCGGATGCTCAAGAACCGCCTCAGTGAAATTCATCAGGAAAGCCGGAAGCAGATTCCGCAGGCACCGGAGGTTATGCAGACCTTTCGGGAGGAGCATCCGCAGGGGGCAAGCCTTTCTCAATATGTCCGCCGCAGCGGGTGCTATCCGGTTTATGACAATACGGAGGTACACTATTTCCGCTCCGGAGAGGAGAAGTTCCAGCGGCTGATTTATGAGCTGGAGCAGGCGGAAAAGTTCATCTTCCTCGAGTATTTCATCGTGGAGGAGGGTGTCATGTGGGGAGAGGTACTGTCAATTCTGGCGCAAAAAGCCCGGGAGGGGCTGGATGTGCGGATTATGTACGACGGAACCTGTGAATTTGCCCTGCTGCCCAAAAGCTATCCCGTGCAGTTGGAGGCACTTGGGATTCAGTGCAAGGTGTTTTCTCCGGTGGCGCCTCTGGTGTCTACCCATTATAACTATCGGGATCACCGAAAAATTGTGGTGATTGACGGCCACACGGCTTTTACAGGCGGTGTGAATCTGGCGGATGAATATATCAATCTCAAAGAGCGATTCGGACACTGGAAGGATACGGCGCTCATGCTTCGGGGAGATGCGGTGCAGAGCTTCACATTGATGTTCTTGCAGATGTGGGCCATCGATCAGGAAAAACCGGAATTTCGGAAATTCCTTTCGGTCAGACCCAGAAATCCAGAGTATCCATCGGGATATATCATGCCGTATGGCGACAGCCCTCTGGATGACGAGCGGGTAGGTGAGTGCGTGTATATGGATCTGCTGAATCGGGCGCAGCGATATGTGCATATTATGACGCCTTATCTCATAATAGGCAGCGAAATGGAGAATGCGCTTTGCTTTGCGGCGAAACGGGGCGTGGATGTGCGGCTGATCCTTCCGGGGATTCCGGATAAGAAGATCCCCTATACATTGGCCAAAACCCATTTCAGCACCTTGATTCGGGCCGGTGTGAAAATTTATCTCTATACCCCGGGCTTTATCCATGCCAAGAGTTTTGTCTGCGATGATGTGGAGGCGGTGGTTGGCACCATCAATCTGGATTACCGCAGCCTTTATCACCATTTTGAGTGTGCGGTGTATCTTTATAAAGCCGATGCCATTGAACAGATCGAGAATGATTTCCGCGAGACACTGGGTAAATGCAGCCGCGTGACCCGGGAGACCATCCGACAGGAGCCAAAGCTGATTCGCGCGGCAGGGTATCTGCTCAAAATTCTGGCACCGCTGTTATAACAAGAATTTGCAGAGATCCCCGAAGGGATCTCTGCTTTTTTCTTGAATCCGCATACCGGACTGTTTATAATAGACCCAGACAGAAAGCGCAGCAAAGGAGGAAACGCAATGGGAGATCTGTTTGACTATCTAAGCTGGAGGGGAGATCTGACCTTCCGGCAGGTTCCGCCCAATGAAGTGGACTGCCTGATTTTTGCGGCATTGAGCTATGTGGATTTCGCCCAGACGGTGCCTGCCGGATTTCAGAATCCGGTGACACTGGAGCTGGTGGCAAAGCAGTTTTTGAAATTGGAAAATCCCATGGAGCGAACCAGAGTCAAAAACGATGTGAAATTACTTCATGCAGCCGCAGCCTCTGCACGTTATCGGGAGACGAAGGTGCTGTACTATCAGAATGAATTCCTTCCCGAGCAGGAGAGTCAGTTTGCGGCGGTGACATTTCTGCTGCCGATTGGCACGGCAGTGCTTGCGTTCCGCGGAACGGACGATACCCTTGTGGGCTGGAAAGAGGACTTCAATATGAGCTTTCAGCCGCAGGTTCCGGCGCAGGAAAAGGCACGCTATTATACAGAGGCTTTCGCCGCCGTCCATGACTGCCCGATGATTCTATGCGGCCATTCCAAGGGTGGAAACCTGGCGGTGTACGCATCGGCCCTGTGCCGCGGGGAGATGAAAAGTCGGATCCTGGATATCTTTAACTTCGACGGCCCTGGATTCAGCCACAGCATGATGACGGATCATCGATATCTGGAGGCAGTGCCTAAAATTCACACCTACGTACCGGAATCGTCCGTCATCGGGATGCTTCTGGAGCACGAGGAGCCGTACCGGGTGGTTAAAAGCCGTCAGGTCAGTATCATGCAGCATGAGCTGTACTCCTGGGAAATTCTCGGGGGAGGATTTGTCGAGACGGATCAGGTGGATCGGGACGCATGGCATTTGAATCTGGCCATCAAGAGTTGGCTGGGGGAGAAGACTCTTCAGGAGCGCAATGCCTTTGTGGATGCGGTCTATGAGCTGCTGTCGCAAGGAGCTGTGGAGCGGACCAGTCAGCTGATTTTGCCAAGAAATGTTTTGGCTTACCTCAAAACGCTCAACGAGGATGAGCAGATGCGCAGCATGATTCGGGGGGAAATTGCGGCATTTTTGCAGAGTATTCTGCGAATCCGACGGAAAAAAGAACTCCCGACACTCGACAGTGGAAAAGAATAATCTGGTCACCCCGGCAGAATTTCTGCCGGGGTTTTGTGCGCTTTGTCAAAAATATCAAAAATTTGTTGGAGACTATGGCAATTTTGTATGACTTGTGCTATAAATAAAAAACAACCTATGGGTAGGCTTGTGTAAGAAAAGGAGAATGATTATGGCACTTTTAAAAGCATTAAAAAATTCTGCCGGCGGCGTTATGGCAGATCAGTGGAAAGAGTTCTTCTACTGTGATTCCATGGAATCTAATGTCCTTGTGACGAAGGGGCGTCGGCGCACCTCCGGCCGATCTTCCAATACCAAGGGCTTTGACAATATTATTTCTGACGGCTCCGTCATTGCGGTAGCGGACGGACAGAGCATGATGATCGTCGAGCAGGGAAAGATTGTCGAATTTACGGCAGAACCCGGTGAATTTATTTTTGACGCATCCAAAGAGCCGTCGATCTTTACAGGTAATCTGGGAGAGGGGATTCTTAAAACCTTCTCTATGATGGGAAAGCGTTTCACCTTCGGCGGAGAGGCACCCCATGACCAGCGGGTTTACTACTTCAATACCAAAGAGTTGTTTGGCAACAAATACGGCACGGCCAATCCGGTCCCCTTCAGAGTCGTGGATCAAAATATCGGGCTGGATATTGATATTTCTGTGCGCTGCTTCGGTGAGTATACCTACCGGATTTGGAATCCCATGCTCTTCTATCAGAACGTATGCGGAAATGTGGCTGATACGTATACCCGGGATGAGCTGGAAGGCCAGATGAAGACCGAGGTTTTGACGGCGCTTCAGCCTGCCTTTGCCCGAATTTCGGAAATGGGTATCCGCTATTCCGCAATCCCCGGCCATACCATGGAACTGACGCAGGCCATGAATGAGGTGCTTTGCGAGCAGTGGAAGGAAACACGGGGAATTGAAATTTTGTCCTTTGGTGTTTCTAGTATTCGGGCCAGCGAAGAAGACGAGAACATGATTAAGGAGCTGCAGCGCAATGCAACGCTGCGCAATCCCAATATGGCAGCAGCTCATCTTGTCAGCGCACAGGCAGATGCCATGAAGACTGCTGCCGGCAACAAGGCCGGTGCGATGACAGGCTTCCTTGGAATGGGGATGGCAGGCGCGGCCGGCGGTATCAATGCCAATCAGTTGTTCCAGCAGGGACAGCAGATGCAGCAGCCCGCAGCTCCTGCGGCCGCAGCGCCTCAAGTGTCCGGAGGATGGACTTGCAGCTGCGGTGCAGCGGCCACCGGAAAGTTCTGCCCGGAGTGCGGTGCGAAAAAGCCGGAGCCTAAGACTGCGGATACTTGGAAATGCGCCTGTGGACGTGAAAATACAGGAAAATTCTGCGCCGAGTGCGGCGCCAAGCGTCCGGAGGAAGTTCAGGGATGGAAATGTTCCTGCGGAAGTGTGAATAAGGGGAAATTCTGCCCGGAATGCGGCGCCCAAAAGCCCGCCGGAGTACCCCAGTATCGCTGTGACAAGTGTGGATGGGAGCCGCAGGATCCTAAGAATCCGCCCAAGTTCTGTCCCGAATGCGGAGATCCCTTCGGCGACGAGGACGTGAAAAAATAAAAACTTCTGAACACGTCAGGAGGCGAGATAATGGATACCTTATTGGAGTATAAATGCCCGTGCTGTGGGGGCAAAGTAGAATTTAACAGCGACGTCCAGAAAATGAAATGCCCGTACTGTGATACGGAGTTTGACATTGAGGCACTGCGGCAGGAGCAGGAACAGGAGCAGAAAGCCAAAAGTCAAAGCCCGGAAGAGCTGCGGTGGGAGGCATCAGACCAGCAGTGGGATGAGGACGAAGCCGGAAAAATCCAGATTTATGCCTGCAAATCCTGCGGCGGCGAGATCATGGCGGAAGAGACAACGGCAGCAACCCACTGCCCATACTGCGGAAGTCCGGTCATAATGACCGGACGGCTTTCCGGTGGACTGAAGCCGGATTATGTCATTCCCTTCAAACTGGACAAGGAAGCGGCAAAGAATGCCCTGCGTCAGCATATGTCCGGTAAGAAGCTGCTTCCAAAATTGTTTCGGGAGGAGAGCCGGCTGGAAGAAATCAAGGGGGTGTACGTTCCGTTCTGGCTGTTTGATGCAGAGGCCGACGGCGATGGCCAATATTCTGCCGCCAGATCCAGAAGCTGGAGCGATTCGGATACCATCTACACGGAAACTTCGCACTATTCGGCTTCCCGCAGCGGACATATGGAGTTCTCCGGCATTCCGGTAGACGGAGCCTCTAAGATTCCCGATGAGCTGATGGAAACACTGGAGCCGTTTGACTTTTCCGAGGCAAAGCCATTTCAGATGGAGTATCTGTCCGGTTACCTGGCAGATCGCTATGATGTCAGTGCGAAGGAGAGCGAAAGCCGGGCAAATCAGCGAATCAAGGAGTCGATGGACGGTGCGCTCCGCCAGTCTGTTACCGGCTATGATATCGTTCAGACCAAAAGGGTGAATATCCGACTGGAAAATGCCAAGTCAAAGTATGCGTTTTTCCCGGTGTGGCTGATGACGGCTTCGTATCAGGGAAAGAATTACCTCTATGCCATGAACGGACAGAGCGGAAAAATTGCAGGCGATATGCCCATTGACAAAAAGGCGCAGTATATGTGGCATGCAATTTACACAGCGGCCTTCGGCGGCGGCCTATGGGCGCTGTGGCTGCTGATGCGGATGTTTATGTAAGGAGGGAATATGTATGAAACGATGTGCTGCAATTGTAATATCCTTCCTGATGGTTTTTGTGCTGGCGGTTCCGGCGTTTGCGGCTGCGGACGGAGTGCCCCATGTGGTGGATAATGCAGGCGTTCTGACAGAGGATGCCCGCAAGGCATTGGATCGAGAGGCGCTGGCGCTGTCAAAGCGGTGGGAATTTGACTTTGTCATTGTGACAGTGGAGAGTCTTGGATCTGCCCGTCCGCAGGCCTATGCGGATGATTTTTTCGATTACAACGGGTATGGCTACGGCGAGCGTTTTGACGGAATCCTTCTGCTGGTGTCCATGGAGGAGCGGGACTTGGCATTCTCGACCTGCGGCTATGGAATTACGGCATTTACGGATTATGGTCAGGAATACATGATGAATCATGTCCTTGAGAAGCTTGGGAAAAACGACTTTGAAGGGGGTTTCAAAACCTTCCTAAGTGATGGCGAGAGTCTCCTGAAGCAGGCGAAAAACGGAAAGCCTCTGGATGTTCCGAAGCAAGCGGGCGGCTTCCCCGTGATTAGCTTTATTGTATGTATGGGGCTGGGTTTTGTAGTGGCAATGATGCCGGTGGAGGACATGAAAAAGCAGGTAAAGAATGTTGCGAGTCAGAAAGCTGCTACGAATTACGTCACAGGAAAAGGATTGGATTTATCCCACCAGAGTGACCGATTCCTCTATTCTCGTGTGACAAGAAGACAGCGGCCCAAGAACAACACTTCCTCCTCCTCTTCTTCACACTCCAGCGGTGGAAGCCGGACGCATGTTTCTTCCTCCGGCCGGACGCATGGCGGTTCCAGCGGCAAATTCTAGCGGCGAGCCGCCGCAGGCAATACGTGCCGAGTGCGGCAGAGATCGTTCCACCTCAGGGGGGCGCTCGATTCGTGAGAGAAACAGCAATCGAAGGATTTTAAGGCGAGCCGCCGCAGGCAATACGTGCCAAGTGCGGCAGAGATTGTTCCACCTCAGGGGGAGCGCTCGATTCGTCACGGGAACGGAAAACAGAGGAGTCCCAAGGCGATGAATGGAAAACAACAAAAACCCCGGACTCTCGTCCGGGGTTTTATCATATGCAGGATTACAGGGGGGAGAAATCGCTGGCACCATGCTTGCACAGAGGGCAGATAAAGTCCTCAGGCAGCTCCTCACCTTCGTAAATATAGCCGCAGATGTTGCATACCCAGCCCTTCTTATCGGTTTGAGGCTTGGGTTTTACATCGGACTGATAATAGGTGTAGGTCATAGTCGGCTTATCGGAGAGCACAGCACTTTCGGTTACTTCACAGATAAACATGGTGTGGGTATCGAGATCCACGGTGCTGATGACCTTTGCGGAGATATAGGCATTGGCATATTTCGTCAGGCACAGCAGACCGTTGGTCGTGCGGTGTGTGCTGGAGAATCCTTCAAATTTATCCACATCTCTGCCGGACTGGAAGCCGAACTGCTGGAACAGGGAGAAGGGGGCATCCTTGGACAGGGTGCAGACATTGAGCACACCGGTCTTTGCCGCAATCTCGCAGGAATAGTTCCGTTTGCTGATGTTGACAGCAATGCGGAAGGGCTGGTCGGTCAGCTGGGTGACGGTATTGCAGACAAAACCGTTATCCCGATTGCCGTCATTGGTAGTGACCACATACAGGCCGTAGCCGATCTTGAACATGGCGGAAGGATCGATTTTATTGGCGATTGCGGTGTCGGCAGCATGATAGTCTCCGGCCAGCTCCTGCGCCAGCTCCAGAATCTGTTCGGAGTTTTCCTTGGAGAGGGCAGAAGTGATGGTGATATGGGTTTTGGCAAACGTGATATCCTTGCAGGTTTCAAGGGTTTTGCGCATAATTTTATTTGCCTGAGGGGCCCAGGAGCCGTTTTCCATCAGAGCAACGGTTCTGTTCTGGAAGCTGCGCTCCAGCAGATGGTCGAGGAAAGTCTTCATAAAGGGGAAGATGTCACCGTTATACGTGGTGGTAGCCAGAACCAGCTTATCAAAGCTGAATGCGGCGGCCACGGCCTCAGCCATATCATCCCTGGCAAGATCGAAGCACTGTACCTGAGGAGCGCCGGCCTCCTTGAGCTGCTCACAAAGGAGCTTGACAGCGGAAGCGGTGTTGCCGTAAACGGATGTATAGCATACGCAGACACCATCCTGCTCCGGACGGTAGCTGGACCAGATGTCATAGAGATTCAGATAGTAGCCCAGATTTTCGCTGAGTACGGGACCATGGAGGGGGCAGATTGTCTGGATATCCAGATTTGCAGCCTTTTTGAGGACATTCTGTACCTGCTTGCCGTATTTACCGACGATGCCGATATAGTATCTTCTGGCCTCGGTGATCCAGTCGTCCTCCCGATCCAGCGCGCCGAACTTGCCGAAGGCATCGGCACTGAAAAGCATTTTGCTTTCCGATTCATAGGTCATAATGACTTCGGGCCAGTGAACCATGGGGGCCAGAATAAAGTGGAGAGTATGGTGACCCAGCTCCAGAGTATCGCCCTCTTTGATGGTCAGGGTATTCTCCAACTTTATGCTGTGGAAGAAATGCTGCATCATGGGGAATGTTTTCGCCTGACCGACAATGGTGACATTGGGATAGCGGTCAAGGAATGCCTTGATGGAACCTGCGTGGTCGGGCTCCATGTGCTGCACAACCAGATAGTCCGGCTGGCGATCTCCCAGAACTTCACTGATATTCAGGAGCCATTCCTCGGTCTTGTGGCGGTCGATGGTATCCATGACGCAGATGGAATCGTCAACAATGACATAAGAATTATATGCCATGCCATTGGGCACGGGGTACTGACCTTCAAACAGGTCGATCTCGTGGTCATTGGCACCGACATAATAAATGCTGTTGGTTACAAGCTTTTTCATTCAGGTTACCTCCTTGTTCCATGGAAAATCAATTTATATAAGTATTCTACCCAATAGTTTACCACAATTCCCGGCGGAATCCAACGAGAAAAATTGGGATTTAATGGATTTTTACACTTCTTCCGAAAAAACCGTCTGGAAAAGAGGGGAATAGGGCGATCTTTCCAAATAGAATTTCCGCACTTTTCTTTATCATAAGCGCAAAGGCAAAGCCTGTCAATTAGTAGTTTTGTTGCATAAAAAGAATTTTCTATTTTTGTGAAAAACGACAGTGGCAGCAAAAGAAAAAAGCGGATAAAATGAGCCTTACAATAAAATGCTACGCAGTTGTGCGATATATAGGAGGAACATATGGAACAATTTTGCCGTGAAATCGGCCTTCCGGAGGAAGTGATTCGCCGGATCGTCGAAGTAAATGCTGCGCCGAATTTCAATCCCGATACGGGAAAACTCTGCCGAGCGGAAAGCTGGGAAGAGGGACTTTCGGAAGTTAAGCAGATGCTGGGGGAAGATCCTCTGGGCGATAAAATGCTCTGCGCCCAGCTCAGATGCGCCATGAAAGCGTGGCATACCTACGAAAAGCTTGGCTTCTCTCGTAAGATTTATGTGGATACCATGAGGGCGTTCACCCGTTTTGTCGGGGAGCATCTGGTGAGTTTTGGCACGTATGGATTTGACCGTGCGTTTTGGACGGTTCGGCAGATTTCGTGCAGACTGTTTCGGATCGGTCAGCTGGAATATGAGCTGATTCATCAGGATGGCCGGCCTGTTTTGGCGCTGCATATTCCTTCTGATGCAGATCTCAGCCTTCCCGGGCTGCGGGAATCCTATGTGCAGGCCCGTCAGATTCTTGGGCAGGTATTCCCCGAATGGACAAATGCTCCGATTTACTGCCGTTCTTGGCTGCTGTCGCAGAATCTTCCGCAGCTGCTTCCGGAAAATTCCCGGATTCTTGGTTTTCAGAGGTCGTTTCGGATTACTCCTGTGCAGGAGCCGAATACAAGCGTTTTGCTGTGGGTTTTTAAAAATCGTGAAATTCCCCTGCCGCAGCTGCCGGAGGACACCTCCCTTCAGCGCAGGCTGAAGGCATTTCTGCTTTCCGGCGGTGTTTTTCTGGAAGGTGAGGGGTATTTGATAGAAGATCCCTTTTTAAGCTGAAAACGGTCCGGATTCCGTGGAATCCGGACTTTTTATTTGACACTTAGGATTTTTCCGTTGATCGAGACGGTGATGACTTCGAGCGGGATTTGGCGGGAGCAGGTGCGAAGGGCATTCTGCATGGCCATGGTCAGTCCACCGCAGCAGGGGACTTCCATCCGAACCAGTGTGATGCGTCTGATATGGTTATGGCGCAGAATTTCTCCCAATTTTTCGGCGTAGTTGACACCGTCGAGCTTGGGGCAGCCGATGAGGGTGACTTTTCCCTGCATAAAATCCTGATGGAAGGCCCCGTAGCAGTAAGCGGTGCAGTCGGCAGCTACCAGCAGATGCGCGCCGTCAAAATAGGGCGCGTTTTCCGGCGCAAGCTGAATCTGAACGGGGAAATTGCGAAGCATACAGTTTTCGTTGTTTTCATTCAGATTCGGCTGCGGAATACCGCTGCATCCGGCAGAGGGCTTGGCCGGAGCGGATTTTATGTTTTTTGCCAGTTTGGCGGCGAGAACAGCGGCTTCATTGTAGGCAGGGGCCTCTCGGGTTTCAAAAGAAATGGCATTTTGGGGGCACGAGGGCAGACAGTCCCCCAGCCCGTCGCAGTAATCTTCCCGAAGAAGCTTTGCCTTGCCGTCCACAATGCCGATGGCGCCTTCATGGCAGGCATCCGCACATAGACCGCAGCCGTTGCATTTTTCTTCGTCGATGGTAATGATTTTTCGCTTCATAGTGGAGCCTCCTTGACTTTGTAGAAACAGAATACTATACTGAAACAAAAAAGTATGTTGAATTTTCAACACGAGGAGAGACTATGGAAGAATTTTATCCGATATTGATGGGCTGTCCGCTGTTTTCCGGCATTGAAGAGGAACATTTGTCGGGGCTGTTGCGATGTCTGGAAGCAAGAACCGTCCCGATTCGAAAAGGCCAGATGCTCTTCTCCGCAGGAGATCGGGCATCGGTTCTCGGCATTGTGCTGGAAGGCGCATTGCAGCTGATTCGGGAGGATTACGACGGAAACCGCAGCATGGTGAGTCGGATCACACCGGCAGAGGTGTTTGGGGAGAGCTATGCCTGCGCCGGGATGGAGGTTATGCCCGTCAGTGTTGTGGCGGAGGAGAACTGTGCAGTGCTGCTGGTAGACTGCCGCCGAATTGTGACAACCTGCTGCAATGCCTGCTCATTTCACAGTCAGCTTGTAAGGAATCTTCTGCATCTGGTGGCCCAGAAGAATCTGGAGCTGAATCGGAAGATGCAGATTCTTTCCCACCGCACGACCCGGGAAAAGCTGCTGGCCTATTTGCGCAGTGAGTCAAAGCGGAAGGGCAGCAGAACTTTTACGATTCCCTATGACCGGCAGGGACTTGCAGACTATCTGGAGGTGGATCGCAGCGGACTGAGCGTTGAGATTGGAAAGCTCCGAAAAACCGGAATTATCGAATGTGAAAAAAGCTGCTTCCGGCTGCTGTAATCCGGCTGCGGCCTTGAGATCCAAATGCGCCCGATCCATATGAATCGGGCGCATCGCTTTATGCCCAAAGGATTCAGAAACTTTACAATTTTAAAAAGCGTGATAAAATCGGAAAAAATCTGCGTTTCCAGAAACTGCATATTTTTCCGATGATTAACGTGTGTATAACGGGAAAATCGGGTCAAGATATTGGTGCGGAAAGAAATCACTTCCTCCGGGAAGCGGTTCTTCCCGGAAAATGAAAAGGAGAGATTTACTATGAAGAGCAACAACAAGATCAATGTTCCTGAATCCAAGGAAGCAATGGACAAGTTCAAGATGCAGGCTGCAAATGAGGTCGGTGTCAACCTGAGCAATGGTTACAACGGCGACCTGACCTCCCGTGAAGCCGGTTCTGTGGGCGGCCAGATGGTTAAGAAGATGGTCGAGGCTTACGAGCAGGGTCTTCAGTAAACCAAAAAGCGGGGCTCCCAATCGGGAGCCCCATCTTATTACATATGGGCGCAGAAATAGCGCAGACCACATGGGGTCGGCACCTGATAAATTTTCACGCCAAAAACTTTTTGAAGATGACCGGCACAATAGAGATCTTCTGCAGTGCCTTGGGCGATGAGGGTGCCTCGCTCGAACAGCACCAGATGATCGCCATACTGCATGGCAAGGTCCAGATCGTGCAGCACCATGACAACGGCTTTCCCCTGTCGCGCCAATTCTCGTCCCAGCTCCATTACCTGAAGCTGATGGGCGATATCGAGATAAGTTGTCGGTTCATCCAGAATGATGGTAGGTGCATCCTGCGCCAGAGCCATGGCGAGATAGACCTTCTGCCGGGTGCCGCCGGAGAGCCGGGTCATGGGCATCTGGGCCAAGTCTGCAATGCCAACCTGCCGCATGGCTTCTTCTGCGATGGCGTAGTCCTGCTTTCGATATTTGCGGGGATAGCTCAGGTGGGGGAATCGGCCGTGCAGCACCAGCCGCTCAACGGTGATGTCGGGAACTCTGCGGCTCTGGGGAAGATAGGCAATTTTTTTTGCAGTATCTGCCGATGAAAAGGTGCGAAGAGGCATTCCGTCCAGAAAAATTTCGCCGGCGGATACCTGACTCAGTCCCACAAGGCTTTTGAGAAGGGTGCTTTTTCCACAGCCATTCGGCCCCAATATAACAGTGACAGCACCCGGTTTCAGGCAGAGACTGACACCGGAGAGGATGGGGGATTTTTCATAGCCTGCGGAGACGTTTTGGAACTCAATCATCTCGGTGACCTCCTTTTCGATGCAGCACAAGCCACAGGAAGAACGGACCGCCCATCAGACTCATCAGAATACCGACAGGCAGTTCGTATGGAACAAAGATCATTCGGGCGGCAAGGTCGGCACCTGTGACAAAGGCTGCGCCGAGAATCGCAGAAAGCGGCAGCAGATATCGGCTTTCGCTGCCCGCAAGCTTTCGCACGGCATGGGGAATGAGCAGCCCCACAAAGCCAAGAAGTCCGCAGAAGCTGACGCTGGCACCGGAGAGCAGCGCAGCAAGTCCCAGAAAAATCATCCTCATTTTTTTGACGGGAAGCCCCAGTCCCTGAGCCGTTTCTGCCCCAAGGGATAGGATATCCAGTTCATGACAAAGGGTCATCAGCACACCCAGAGCCAAAAGAATCAGGATTCCTGCGGGAATCAGACGAGGGTAGGAAACAGAGGAAAATCCCCCGACCCGAAAATCAGAGCTGAGAAGACCGGAGTTCGGCACGAGATTTACAATGGTTTCCGACAGTGCATTTAGAAAGCTGTTGACCGCAACACCTCCTAAAAGAACCGTGGTGCGGGAAAGACCTGCCTTCTGGGCGACCAGAGCGACAAGCATCCCGGCGCACAATGCGCCTAGAAACGATCCGGCGGCGATGACCCATCCCGAAATGGCACCGAATGCGCAGCAAATGGTGACAGCAAGACCGGCTCCGGCATTGACACCGATAATGTTGGGAGAAGCCAGCGGATTGCTCAGAACGGCTTGAATGACACATCCTGAAACGGCTAATGCGCTGCCGGCAAGTACACAGGCGGCGGTGCGGGGTAGGCGAATCAGGTAGAAAATGCGCCCGGGCAGGGTGGTGATTCCGCTTTTAATGGCTTGAGGCAGCTGGCTTAGGGTAAGTCCGGAAGCCCCCAGACAGAGACTCAGCAGGATGACACCTATCAGCAGTACAATTGCCGCCGGAAAGAGTAGATTTTTGTGTTTCATTGGGCTTCGGAGAGAATCTGCTCCAGCTGCTCATAGGACTGTCCCCACAGAGCGTTGGGTTTCAGATTAAAAAGACGCTTTTCAAGGATCATCACGCGGTCGTTTTTGACGGCACTCAGCTCCTGCCATGCAGGATTTTCCTGAATAAACTGGTCGAGCGCGGCCTGTGCGCCCTGAGCATCGTCCCCCTGCTGGACGAGGAAAATATAGTCGGGGTCCTGGACCAGAATATGCTCCATGCTGAGATCCTCCAGAAGCGTTTTGTCGGAATCGGCAATGTTGATACAGCCAAGATCTGCGGCAATTTCTCCAAGCACATTGTTTTTGGAATTCTTTACGGTCAGACCGGATGCCGCAATCCGCATATGCAGAATTTTTGGGGCCTGGCCGGAGGAAAGACGGAGCTCAGACTGACAGATGGCCTGTTCGACCTGCGATTCGATGGCGGAACCGTAGGATTCGTAGTTTTCAGGGGTTCCCAGCAGATCGGTACAGATTTTCAGCATATTCAGGTAGTCGTGAAAGCCGGTGACGTTGAAGTAGGCGACGGGAATTCCGGAGGCTTCCAATGTAGACTGCCATTCCAGATGGGACTTGGAGTTAGAGCTTGCGATTATAAAATCGGGTTCGGCGGCCAAGATTGCCTCAAGGCTCAGATGCTTGGTTCCACCCAGATTCACCGCGTCCGCAGGCATATCCAGATGGTAGTCATCCCAAGCATCGTCCGGAGCGGCAATTGCCGCTCCTCCGGCCAAAGACCAGATATCAGCATAGCTGCCGAGCAGACAGACAACACGCTCGGGGACGGCATCCAGTGAGACCTGTCGGTCGAGATCGTCGGTAAAGGACAGCTTTGGCGCCGTAGTTTCGGAAGCAATGGTGCTTTCGTGGATAGACTCCGCAGGTTCGGTGGGCGTTTCGGCAGGTGTGCCGCAGCCGGCAAGCATGAACGCAGCCAGCAGGAGCATACAAATCAGTTTTTTCATGGTTACCTCCAAAAAATATAAAAAAAGACCGAGCATCCGGAAAAGGGTAGAAAATCTCCGAGGAAATGCCCGGAGGAATTCTTTTAAAGCCTTTCACACGGTTGTTCGGTACGGCAGATTCCTATATGTGGGTTCTGAATGATTATAGCAGGATCTATTTGGAAAAACAAGGGGGATTTTCAGGGAAAAACCCACAAAAATATGACGAAAAGCGCCCCGAAATCAGGACGCTTTTCTTAGGCATAAAACGAATAAAAAAGAGAGAGGTAGGAAGTAAATCAAATGAAACAACGAAGATATCAACGGCTCACGGTTTCCGTATCTATCTTACAAGCACATCTTATCCGGACAATTTGAACAGGATATGAATAAAAGGCAAATAAATTGTAGATTTCTACTTCGACAAAAGTTTCGTGGATAACTTTAAGAAAACTCCCCTCCGCAGACTGCGGAGGGGAGGGAGTGCGCTTATTCTTCCCAGTTGTGCCAGACGTTCTGAACATCATCGTCGTCTTCCATGGCATCGATGAGTTTCTCCATCTGGGCGGCCTGCTCTTCGGATTCGAGCTTCTGGTAGTTCTGGGGAACCATCTCGATCTGAGCGGAGGCAAAGGCATAGCCCTTTGCGGTCAGTGCGTCAGCCACTGCGTTGAAGTCCTCGGGAGCGGTATAGATGGTGAAGCAGTCCTCTTCAGCCTCAATATCGTCTGCGCCGCAGTCCATGGCATCCATCATCACGGCATCCTCTTCGTATTCTTCCTCGCTGTTGTCAATTACGAGCACGCCCTTCTGATCGAACGACCAGCTCACGCAGCCGTTGGTACCCAGATTGCCGCCGAACTTATCAAAGTGGTGGCGCATGCTGCCTGCGGTACGGTTACGGTTGTCGGTCATGGTCTCAACAATGACTGCAACACCGCCGGGGCCGTAGCCTTCGTAAGTAATGGTTTCGTAGTTGTCGCCATTGCCGGCACCTGCGGCCTTCTCGAGGCACCGCTTGATGTTATCGTTGGGCATATTGGCAGCCTTCGCCTTGGTGATGACCGTGGCAAGCTTGGAATTGTTCGCGGGATCGGTAATACCGCCGCCTTCTTTCACAGCGACGATCAGTTCCTTTGCGATCTTGGTAAATGCAGCAGCACGCTTAGCGTCCTGCGCACCCTTGGTTTTCTGGATGTTATGCCATTTAGAATGTCCGGACATAGTTTTATTCTTCCCTTCTATGGTATCAGGGGGATATACCCCCGCAAAAAATCTCAAACTATTTTATCACACTTGAACCGTCAAATCAACCCGATTTCAGAAGAATCTCATACAATCTTCATGAATTTCGGAAATCTGAACCTGAATTTCGGGGAATGCCTGCCGCAATTTTTCGGCCAGCATGGATACCACCGGATTTTCCGTGTAGAAATGTCCGGCATCAATCAGATTGATGCCCAAATCCCGGGCATCCCAGAACTGGTTGTATTTGACATCGGAGGTGAGGAAGGTATCGCATCCTGCGTCAAAAGCATCCATCAGCTCACTGGCACAGGCTCCGCCGCCGACAGCAACCCGATGAACGGCCTTTCCACCGTCTGCATAGCGCAGCGTGGGAGTGCCGAGGGATTGCTTGACCAAGGCAAGAAAATCCGCAAGGGGCTGCTCGGGAACGCTGCCGCAGCGCAGCAGACCCCAAGGCCGACCCTGCTCATCGGTACCGCAGGGGGCGATGACAGAAACATCCGAAAGTCCCAGAGTCTGTGCCAGCACATCGTTTACGCCGCCGGGGGCACAGTCGAGATTGGTGTGGGCATTGATGGCGGAGATATTGCTGCGGCAGAGCAGCCGGATGCTCCGCCCCACAGAGGTATCCTCTGTGATGGATTTGGGAGCGACAAAAATCAGAGGATGGTGGGTAACAATCAATTGTGCGCCGATATTTGCTGCCTCGGCGCATACCTCCTCAAACGGGTCGAGCGCCACGAGAATCTTATGAACCTGCTGCGCACGGTCGCCGCAGAGCAGGCCGACATTGTCCCAGTCCATTTTCATGGAGCGAGGAGCGAGTGTCTCGATAAAATCAAGAATCTCATTTACAGATGCCATGAATGTTTCCCTCCAATTTTTCAAGATCCGCGAGAATTTCTTCAAAAATGGGCAGCTGATCGCTTCCGGAACGCCGCATTCCGTCTACACTGGTGCGGACGCCGCCGATGATTCGATCGAAGAATTCAGGAAGAAGGGGATGATTGTCCGCCAGAAGTTGAGGCGAGAGGAAGGTTTCCGCAGGTGTGGGGTATTTGGCAGGTCCAAACGTGACTTCCATCACCGTGTAGATAAACTTTCCATCCTTAGCGAGGGTCTCCCGAACAATATGATATCCGGCGTCGTACAGCCAGCTGCGCAGCTCCGGACGCTTGGACTGGCACTGAAGAATCAGACGATAGCGGGGATCCTTCAGCCAGGGGGCACCGGAAAGAATGGAAATAATGGTGTCTGCGCCCATTCCGGCGCAGACCATCGTGTCAAAATCCCGAGGAATGTCTTTAGCGCCGTCACTGAGGCAAAAAGTCATGGCGTTGTCCACGCCGAATTTGCGCCCGTTGCGTCGGGCAGAATCCAGCGGCTGAGGAGCCACATCGGACTCGATGGTGGATGAGGCAATGCCGTTTATCAGCAGATAGATGCCGAGATAACCGTGGTCACAGCCGATATCAGCGACTCGGTCGCCCTTGCGGACAAAACCGCAGGCCGCAAGAAGGCGGTTGCTCATGGGGATTTTCATAAAAAGTCCTCCTTAAAAAACAGAGGGCTCCCTCGTATGGAGGGAGCCTCGATTGGATCAATTACTCCTGCGCTTCTTTCTCCGCATTTGCGTTCTCAACGGCATCCAGGAAGACGTTGAGCTGAGTGATGAAGGAATCGCAGTCAATGCCATGGACCATACAGGCCTCTTCAACGGTCTCGCCGCGGGAAGAGGGTCAGCCAAGGCAATGCATACCGATGGCCATGAACAGGGGAGCGGCCTCGGGGGCAAAATCCAGAATGGAACCAATAATGGTGTCCTTTTCAATTCTTGCAGCCATATAATGACCTCCTATTAAATCTGGGCTTATTATATCCGAAACCCCATAAAATTACAAGAGGGGAAAGAAAAAAATGTAAAAAAACCGCTGCGGAGTATTCCGCAGCGGTTAAAAAGCGTCAATTGAGAGAAATTACTTAGCAGCGCCGTTGATCTGAGCAGCAACTTCAGCAGCGAAGTTCTCTTCCTTCTTCTCGATGCCTTCGCCCTTGACAAAGTGGCAGGCGTCAACGAACTTGACGGAACCGCCCAGCTTCTTAGCAGCGTCAGCAATGTAGCCTTCAACGCTGCCCTGGAACAGGTCGGAGCGGACGAAGTCCTGCTGCAGCAGGCAGATTTCCTTGTAGAAAGCATTCATCTTACCGGCAGCGATCTTCTCCTTGATCTCAGCGGGCTTGGAAGCCATCTTGGGATCGTTGTCCATCAGAGCGACCTGAACAGCCAGCTCGTGGTCGATGTCAGCCTGAGGAACGAGGGACTTGTCCCAGTACTTTGCGCCCATAGCAGCGA
>JARIAT010000067.1 GCA_029257715.1 Faecousia sp.
CGCGCGAGGGTTCAAATCCCTCTCACTCCGCCATAATAACCCGTCTGGAAAATCCAGACGGGTTATTTTTTATTTTTCTGCCTTTGATAAATATTACCCTTCCTTTATCTTCCGAATCATAATTGTCGATGCGTCAACAGCCAAATTATCATGTCAATTTTTAATCAATGATCGTTCAGTTGTTATGTTACCTCGAAAACATATGTTGTTTATTTTAAAGCAATTGTATATATTGAATAATTCTCTTTATTTTACGCTTTTTGTGCACCCCATTTTTTCGTATATTCATACAAATATCATAATTATTTCGTAATTTTGTAATAATTATCTTTTTATCGTTTGCATTATGTCGAATTTTGTGCTACAATATTTTAGCCAAAAATCCATTTGGTATTTATTTTTTTCTGTACATTATATACACAATTCCTCTTAATTTCTGTGCTAAGGCTGGATTCTAAGGGGGATATTTGGCTTTTGAGCAAAATTTTAGAATAGATAATGCTTGAAGCCATGACATCATATTGAACATATTTCTTAAATATGTGCGATAAAACAACCATATACACAGGAGGAAAAATTATGAAATTGAAACGGATCATCACCCCTCTGCTGGCCGGAGCAATGCTGTTCTCTATGGCTGCATGCGGAGCTGGTGGTGAAGATGCCAAGCAGCCAGACGGCGAGCAGAAGGTGATTGACGGTAATGTTCTGGATGCAGAACAGTATTTTAACGGATATATCTCCAGCGAGCCCAACACTTTGGACAGTGTTGTCGGCAACGATAGCAACAGCGCCGGTATTCTGACCAATGTCATGGAAACACTGACCCGTCTGGCTGAGAAAGACGGTAAGAATGTCCGTGAAGGTGCAGGCGCAGAATCCTGGGAAGTCAGCGAAGATGGTACCGTATGGACCTTTAAGCTCCGCGACAATACCTGGTCTGACGGTGTTCCCGTTACCGCTAACGACTACGCATACTCCATCAGAAGAATGCTCAACCCTGAAACTGGTTCTCCCAACGCTTGGCTCCTGACCTGCATTAAGAACGCATCTGCAGTGATTGATGGTGAGATGGCTGTTGAGGAACTTGGGGTCAAGGTTATTGACGACAAGACTCTGGAAATCACCCTTGAGAATCCCACCCCCTACTTCCTTGCTTTGACTGACACCCGGGCTATGATGCCCCAGCGTCAGGACATTGTCGAGCAGTATGGTGAATCTTACGGCGCTGAAGCTGAAAACCTCGTTTACAACGGACCTTTCAAGGTTGAAAGCTGGACTCACAACTCCGAAGTTGTTCTGGCGAAAAACGATCAGTACTGGGATGCAGACAGCGTTAATCTCCAGACCATTCATTACAGCATCATGAATGACGAAAACACTATCTTCAACTCCTTCACCAATGGTTCCATCGATTCCTGCGGCTGCGGTACTCCCGAATGGATGGCAAAGTTCAAGGCGATGGATGGCGTCAACTATCTGCACTACGTCTCCCCCACCATTCGCTTTAACTTCTACAACACCAAGGATGAGCTGTTCCAGAACAAAAACATCCGCAATGCTTTCACAACTGCTCTGAACAGAGAAGATATCGTGAAGACCATTTACTTTGATACCACTACGCCCGCTTACTCTTGGGTTCCCGACGGTGTTTCCGCAGGCGAAGCCGGCAATTACAGAACTCTGGTGGAAGAGCCTCTGAAAGCCCTCTGTGAAAACACCAATCCTAAGGATCTGCTGCTCAAGGGCATGGAAGAGCTGGGTCTCGGCAACGATCCTTCCACTTTGAATGTAACCTTCTCCATCGGCGGTGTCGATCAGTGGATGAAGAATTACGGCGAATACTATCAGCAGACCTTCAAGGATGTCCTCGGTGTCAATGTCACACTGGACTTCAATGAATGGGGAACCTTCAGCAATAAAGTGAACACCGGTGATTTCCAGATGGGCTACATGCAGTGGGGCATTGACTATAACGATCCCTACTCCATGCTGGCTGTCATGCTGTCCAACTCCGGCAACGTCAACACCGGTTGGGTCAACGAAGAATATGACGCTCTGATCCAGCAGGCTTCCACTGAGATGGACGACGCAAAGCGCGTTGAGCTGTATAAGCAGGCCGAGCAGATTCTGTTCGAAGACGGCCCTCTGTGCCCTGTCGTTTATATGGCTGCCAACACCTTCCGTTACGACTACATCAAGAACAGCAACACAATGCCGTTCACTTCTACCGGTCTGAAGTACGCTTATGTAAGCGGCCGTCCCTAATCGGAAATAATCTTTTCAACCAAGCTGCTTAACCAAGCCAAAATATAAAAGGGCAGGCAGTCTAACTGCCTGCCCTTTTTATGAGAATTTACAGCCCAATGACAAAAATAAGAAGGGGTATTCCGCATGTTTAAATACATACTTAAGCGAATAGGTTATATGCTGTTGACATTGTTGATTATTGCAACCGCAACCTTTTTCATGATGCACTCAATTCCCGGTGATCCGCTGGGCGAAATGGCTAACAAGCTCCCTCCTCAGGCAAAGGCAAACTATTACGCCAAACACGGTCTTGATAAGTCCAAGGGCGAGCAGTATCTTATTTTTATGAAAGACATGATCTTGAAGGGCGATCTGGGAGAATCCCTGAAATACCCCGGAAAGAGCATCACTGAGACGCTCGCAAAGAACTCTAAGGTTTCCGGTACAACCGGAGGACTTGCATTGGTAGTCGGTATCACCATCGGCATTACCCTCGGTATTGTCGCAGCTTTGAATAAAAATAAATGGCCCGACTATATTGTCATGTTTATAGCAATTTTGGGTATTACCATCCCAGTCTTCGTCTCTGCTGCGCTTCTACAGTATCTATTTACAGTTAAATGGCAGCTTCTTCCCACAACCGGCTGGGGCAAACCGAAGAATCTGGTTCTGCCCGTTATTGCGATGTGTTTCGGAACCATTGCAACATATGCCCGTTATCTCAAATCCAATATGCTGGAAGTTATGGGACAAGATTACATCCTGACTGCCGAAGCTAAAGGCGTCAATCGTTTCCATATCATCAAAGACCATGTCCTGAAAAACGCATTTCTCCCCTGCATCACCATTCTGGGCGGTCAGATTTCCGGCATCTTTACCGGTTCCTTTATCATTGAAAAGATCTTCGGTATCCCCGGTCTGGGATTCTACTATGTCTCTTCCATCAATGACCGTGACTACACTATGATTATCGGAACCACAATTTTTGCGGCTGTGCTGTTTGTGGTGGCTCAGCTGATAATCGACATTGCATACACTATTTTCGATCCCCGCATCCGCATTCAATAAGGAGGATTCCATGGTAGACGTGAAAAAGAGAATGATCTCGAATCAGGAGTGGGAGGACATTCCTGACGAAAAATTTAAGGTCATCGGTACCGATGATTTCTCCGGCGATGTCATTGCCCGTCCCAAAGTCGGATACTGGGCTGATGCGTGGAGAAGATTTAAAGAGAATAAAATTGCACTCGCTGCACTGTGCATCATGGTGCTTCTGCTGTTCATGGTTACCTTCGGGCCCGCCATTTCCGGGTACAACTTTGAGCAGATGGATACCAACGCCATTAATCAGGCACCCAGCGCCGAGCATTGGTTCGGCACCGACTCTCTGGGCCGTGATCTGTTTGCCCGTGTCTGGCAGGCCGGTCGCGTCTCCCTCGCTATCGGTATTGTCGGCGCCGTAGTTGCCAGTGTTGTCGGTAGTATTTACGGTGGTATTGCGGCTTATTTTGGCGGCATTGTCGATGATATCATGATGCGAATTGTAGAAATTCTACTCAGTATTCCCTATCTGATTATTGTTATTTTGATTTCTGTTGTGACCGACTCCAAAAGCATGGGTACAATGATGTTGGCGCTGACGCTGACCGGTTGGTGCGGTATTGCAAGACTGGTCCGCGGTCAGATGCTTCAGCTCAAATCTCAGGAATTTGTCCTAGCAGCAGGTGCTCTGGGCGTCTCCCCGATTAAGACCATCATGCGTCATATGATTCCCAACACCATCGGCCTGATTATTGTTGCGATTACATTTGATATTCCGGGATATATCTTTTCTGAGGCTTTTCTGAGCTATATCGGTCTCGGCATTCAGCCGCCCAACACCAGCTGGGGCGCACTGGCCTCTGCCGCTCAGCAAAACTTTATGTTCTATCCGTATCAGCTGTTTTTCCCTGCACTCATGATCGCTCTGACGATGCTTTCCTTTACGCTGTTAGGTGACGGATTGCGTGACGCTCTTGACCCCAAGCTGAGAAAGTAGGAGGAAACCACAATGGAAAATGAGAAAATACTGGAAGTAAAAGACCTCAATGTATCTTTTAATACTTATGCAGGTGAAGTAAAAGCCGTTAGAGGTGTCAGTTTTTCCCTGAATAAGGGCGAAACTTTGGCTTTCGTCGGCGAGTCCGGCTGCGGCAAGACTGTTACCGCAAAATCCATCCTGCGGCTTCTGAAGCCTCCCTTTGCTGAAATTAAGGAAGGCTCCCAGATCATCTGCGACGGAAAAGACGTGCTGGCTCTGAATAATAAAGAACTGTGCGAATTCCGCGGTGAAGAAGTCGGCATGATTTTTCAGGACCCCATGACCTCTCTCAATCCCACCATGACCGTCGGCAAACAGATCATGGAAAGTCTGAAAATCCACCGTAAGCTTGGCAAGAAGGAAGCAAGAGAAGAAGCAATCAGAATGCTGAAGCTTGTCAATATTCCCAGTCCTGAAAAACGAATTGACAACTATCCCCACGAAATGTCCGGTGGTATGCGTCAGCGTGTTATGATCGCAATTGCTCTGGCCTGCAATCCCAAGGTTCTGATTGCTGACGAGCCTACAACTGCTCTTGACGTGACCATCCAGGCACAGATCATGGATCTGATGCGCGAGCTGAAGGAAAAAATGAACACCGCTATCATCCTTGTTACGCATGATTTGGGTGTTGTTGCAAACTTCGCCGACCGCATTCAGGTAATGTACGCAGGCGAAGTTCTGGAGCGTGGCACTGCAAGAGAAATTTTCTATGATGCGAAGCATCCCTATACGTGGGCGCTGCTCAGCTCTGTTCCCAAGCTGGCCAAGGAATCTAAACAGGAGCTTTACGCCCTGAAGGGTACGCCTCCCGACCTGATTCTTCCGCTGAATCACTGCCCATTTGCATCCAGATGCGAATACTGTATGCCTATCTGCAAGGAGAAAAAACCCCCGGAAACCGCCCTGTCTGATGACCATAAGGTTTGCTGCTGGCTGCAGCACCCCAATGCACCTAAGGTAAAATCCTTCTATGATAAGGAGGCAAAGTAAAGAATGGATCCTGTCATCGAAAAGCTCCAGAATGCCGATAACATTCTGGAAGTCACTGATCTTTGTAAATTTTTTAAAGCCGGCCGCAAGCAGTATCTGAAAGCTGTCGATCATGTGAGCATCGCAATTAAGCGCGGCGAAACATTGGGTCTTGTCGGAGAATCCGGCTGTGGTAAGACAACATGTGGAAGAACCATGATTAAGCTCTACGAGCCCACCTCCGGAAAAGTTGTATTTGACGGGAAGGATATCTCCAAACTGAAGGGCAAGGAGCTGCTTGCTTTCAAGAAGGATGTCCAGATCATCTTTCAGGACCCCTACGCTTCTCTGGACCCCCGTATGACCATTGGAGAAATCATTTCCGAGGGTATGGATGTCCACTTCCGCCTGTCCGAGCAGGAAAAGACTGCACGTGTTGCCGATTTGCTCAACAAGGTCGGCCTGACTGCTGACTACGCCAACCGTTTTGCTCACGAGCTTTCCGGCGGTCAGCGTCAGCGTGTGGGTATCGCACGTGCTCTGGCTGTGGAGCCCAAATTCATCGTCTGTGATGAGCCTATTTCCGCTCTGGACGTGTCTATTCAGGCGCAGGTTGTAAACCTTTTGATCAAGCTTCAGAAAGAGTATGGTCTGACATATCTGTTCATCTCCCATGATCTTTCCATGGTTAAGCATATCTCCGACCGAGTCGGTGTTATGTACCTTGGCTCTCTGGTCGAGATTGCAAACAACGAAAAACTCTACGATAAGCCCATTCACCCTTATACACAGGCTTTGATTTCCGCAATTCCCATGGCGGATCCGGATGCTGAAAAGTCCAGATCTCGGATCAAGCTGGAGGGCGAAGTCCCCAGCCCCATCAATCCCCCTCCCGGATGCAAGTTCAGACCCCGGTGCAAATACGCAATGGACATTTGCGCAAAGGAAGCACCGATCCTCAAAGAGGTGGAACCCGACCACTTTGTTGCCTGCCACCTGTGTGACAAGAACTGTCGCTAATTGAAAGTCGTTCAATAAATTTTGGATTCCCCCTAAAGCAGACTATGAAGATCATACAACCTGCTTTAGGGGACTTTTCTCTTTTAAGTCCGATAATAAATTTCAAATCAAAGAACGGAGTTGATTTTGTGCTAACCAAAGAATTATCCGATCGTATTTTGGATTATGCTGTATCCCACGGAGCAGATTTTGCTGAAATCTTCTACGAGGACACGAAAAGAAGTAATCTGACGGTCCTCGGCGACAAAATTTTGAATTCCTCTCTCGGCAGAGAAAAAGGGATCGGCATCCGCTTATTCCGCGGCCTGAACAGTGCCTATATCCATACTTCTGACCTAAGTGAACAGAACATTTTCAGCCTTCTCAAGGAACTCTGCCAATCCCGTAACGGTGAATTCAACAGAGAAACGCTTGAAAAAATGCGTCAAGTCCGCCTAAATCCGATTCAGCGTTATCCCCAGACCGTCTCTCTGAAAGAAAAGCTCATGCTTGCCAATCGTGTGGTGAATGCCGCAAAATCTTCTGAGGAGCTGGTCACCTCTGTCCGTGTCAGATACCTTGATATGGACCAGAAAGTTCGGATCGCAAACTCCGAGGGATGTTTTGTGGAAGATAATCGAGTCAAGACACGACTTCTCATGGAAGTTTACTGTGAAGACGGCGGAGACAAACGGTCCAGCTATGTTGGCCCGGGTGCGATGAAGGGCTTTGAATTTTATGATGAAATTGATGTTGAGCATTATGCCCGTGAGGCAGCTCAAAACGCCAAACGGATGCTTCACGCAAAAGAATGCCCTACCGGTAGAATGCCTGTCATCATTGCAAACGGATTTGGAGGTTTGTTCTTCCACGAAGCATGCGGTCATTCTTTGGAAGCCAGCTCCACCGCAAAGGGAAACTCTGAATTTTCTGGAAAAATCGGGCAGAAAGTTGCGTCAGATTGTCTGACTCTGATTGATGACGGATCTATCCCCGGTGAATGGGGCTCTTTGAAGGTCGATGATGAAGGTGTGCCCACGCAGAAGAATGTCCTCATTGAAAACGGCATTCTCAAAAGCTACATGGTTGACAAGCTCAATGCACGGCG
>JARIAT010000073.1 GCA_029257715.1 Faecousia sp.
CGTTAGCGCCGACGATAGTTGCCTGGTGACGGGCCGTGAAAATAGGTAATGCCAACACAAAGAACTCAGACGTATCGTCTGAGTTCTTTTTTTATATAAATTTAGAGTCTTTACTATGGGATTTTGATAGGTTAAAAGTTTTGCAGCTTTCAAAACACCGAAAATGAGAAAAACTTGAAAACGGCCCAATCCCTAGGATTGAGCCGTGAAGAAAAAACTAATCACTTTATCAAATAAAATCATGAGCATTCTTCCTGTTGCAATTGCCAGCGCCATACACCCTGCGATCATTAGTGCATGCATTCCTGTATCTATTGCATATGCACTGTTTCCTGCGGCGAGTGCATACATCATTTGGTAAAGTCCAATACCAGGGACAAGTGCGATTAGTGCAGGGAAAAGCATCGTCGTTGCCGGCGTCTTAATTCTTCTGGCAAATACTTCACAAAGAAGCACAATGCAAAGCGTGCCGATATAGTATGAAATAACATCTGGAAGAAGAGTACGCAGAAGCATATAAATTACATAACCCAATGCGGATACAGAAGAAGCAACTACGGCGGACTTGGGAGGCGTTTCAAATAATATCGCAGACAAATATGTGGCGATAAAGCAAGTTATGGTTATTTTTAGCATCGATTGTCCTCCGTTTATAAGAAATTTAGTGCCATAAAAACACCGGCTGCAATGGCACATGCAGTCATGATTCCTTCAAATAATTTGGCATTTCCAGAAACGAGATCCCCGTGCATCATATCCCGAATTGCTGTCGTTACTGCAAGTCCGGGAAGCATAGGCATGATTGCGCCAATAATTACCAGAGATTCATCTGCGAGAATATATTTTCCGATTAGTATATGCGCTATGATTGCTGAACAAAATGAGCCTACTAGTGCTTTAATTAGTTGTGATGAGTCGATTTTGCCAATGATGTGCATTGCCAGATGGGCACACATTCCGGCCAACAGTGCACATACAAATTCAATCTTCCCACCACCATATAGCATTGCGAAAAAACCTGCGGACCCACCTGCACATATCATTGCCTTAGCCATAGAAATGGGCTCCTTTTTTCGGAGCTGCTTAAGTTGACATTGTGCTGTCTCAAGCGAGATACGTCCTTCTGTAAGTTGTCTGGAGATTGTGTTTGCCTGGTCGAGAATATTAAGCCGTATTGTTCTTTTCTTTACTCGACAAATATTTGCGTTTCGTATGCCGTTTGGAAATTCAAGTGCAATACATAACGCAGTTGGTATTGCAAACACGTTGACGCTTGCTGCGCCGTAGTTCATTCCGATTCGTTCACACATCTCCTCTGCACGACTTACTTCGCCACCATTTTCGAGAGTGATTGAGGATACCTCTGTGATTACGCTTAGCAACAGGTTCATTTCTGACTCGCTAAATTGCTTTGTTTCAAATTGATCCATAGTTTCACCTGCAAATCTTAAAGAATTTACTTTGCATATCTTTAAAAATTATTGAAAAATACAAAGAAACAATTTTCTTATTATACCCATTCTTTTTGAATTGTCAAGTTTCGATCTTAGATGAAAAAGATACAGGTATCAAATGATACCTGTATCGTAAGTTGCATGAATTATTATAGAAGCATGAACAGCATATAGATCCATCTAGCACAGATGCCGGCGCATAGACCGCCAACGGTATGACAAAGAATTGCCTTTCCAACTAGATTTCTGCATTTCAGACCATCCATCATTGCTACATGCGTGCTGAGGTATCCGCTCCAGCACATGCACATTGCGGTAAACACAGCGATATCATTTCCGTGCGCAAGTCCATCTGAGACCATTTTAGGGACAAGGCTGATAGCGGCGCCGGCAGCTCCGAGTGCAGTGATAGGGACAGCAATTGCGCTGGGGTCAGAGAAGCCAAACAAGGGAGTTAAAAGGAAGTCAAGCTTTTGACCGATCCACGGCAACAGAGCGATTCCTTCATAAGCGGCACCGGTATAGGTTCCATCTGCGGAGGGACCGTTTGATAGCATCATAATGATGGTACAGATGACAAGAACACCAGGGATAATTGTAACACCTACTTCAACACCCGATTTGCCTCCAGTAAGCATTGCATCGATTGCACGCTGTGCCGCGTTACCTTCGCGGATAATACGATTTGAAAAACTGAGGGAGCTGCCGTCTGTATTATCTACGCAGTTTTCCGTTTTTCCATAGATTTTTGCGGTTCCATGAAGCATGAGACGTGCGCTGATAACACTACCGATGATAGCACCCAAATTACCGGCTAATGCGGCAAGACCAAAACCTTTTCCGTCCGGTGATGGAATACCGATCATAAATGTAGTGATAATCATGCCCATACCAAAAGCAGTACCAATATTTGTTAACGCTGGGAGTTGGTAGCGCTTAAAGTACCGGCGGAAGTTTTGATCCTCAGCTAAAGTAAGAATAGCGGGATTGTCGGAAAGATAACAGGTAACAATTCCAAGAGTTGCGGCACCAGGCATTCCATAAAGGGGTTTCATCAGGGGTGAAAGGATTCGGTTTACCAAAGAAATAACACCGAACTCAGACAGCAGACCGGATAATGCACCAGCAAGAACCGCGATACCGGTAATATACAGTACAGTATCAATCAGCAGAGAATATGCGGTCTGCATCATAGTATTCAGCATGTTCACGGCACCCATTTTTACGCTGAATCCTGTGAAAATGAGCGCCATAATGCCGATAAAAATAAAGGTTTCCGGACTAACAGCACTCTTTGTGCGAGGGGAGTCACTGGGATGAGAGGTTTGCGTATTCGTTTTTGAATCAGTAAGCAACTCAAATTGCCCCTTTCTGCAATTTTCTGAGTCTTATGTAGCACGAAGACCCAGAGCAAGTAATTAGAATACAGACTTCCGGACTGGGAAGCCCACATCCCATATTGTAAGGGATTATATCTGAAATTTCAACTCCCGATTTACGGATTATATATGCAAAATGTTCAATTTATTGGGATTAAATGCGAAAAATCAAAGAATTGTTTTGAATATGACAAAAATCTGCGATACGATGGTACAAACATTCAAGTAGGAAAGAGGATCTAATGTTCGAATTGTGTATCAATAAAAGAATCGTAGGTCTTAAATATCATACATGAGTAATTACCTTTGCTTCTTCAATTCAATGCGATAGAATCGAAAATGGAACATGCCGTTATATTCGGCGGATTCAGAAATGATTTTAAGGATGATTGATTCTTCATAAAACCAAAGCGTATGTACTTGAACATTAAAAATGATGGCATCAAACATAATTACTTTAATTTTCTCTGTAAAATAAGGATTTTACAGTATTTCATAAAATGGGAAAAATGAAAAAAACGATAGATAACGACTTGTTATTTAGATATTATGAATGATAATTAATCACAGTTAGTATAAAAATAATGATTTTAAGTATAAAAATGAACTTAATTATTTACAAAATAGCTTTGTTGTTTTTATGCGTTTCTAACGAAAAATATTAGAAGATCTAATACTTCATTGACAAGCATAAAACAAAGCCGTATAATGAAGAAACAAAGAAAAGGTAAAGGAATCTCTGGGATATTTCTCTCCTCTTTGTGTTTATTTATTATAGGTAAAGCGTTTTACTATTGTGTAAAATGGTAAAAATAAAAGAAAATTGCAGAGAATGAATTTGCAATGTGTATGCAGGATAATGATATTCCGTAGGGGGCGCGAATCTGTTTCTTTGCATTTTGGGGTTGGTCAAAATACCATCGTACAGGGCTTCATTTGTCCTTAAGATAGTTGGTTGCCGATGAACCATGGAAAATAGCTTCATCGGAAAATATAAACCATAAACAAGGAGGAACGAAAATGAAAAAATTAGTTTGCGTGTTGCTGTCGGCAATGCTTCTCCTTGGCCTGGTCGCATGTGGCGGTCAAGCCGAGGATCATCCCGACAACCCTCAGACCAATTCCGGAAACGGCAAGGGAATTCGAGTCTGTATCGTTTATTCCGGCAGCCTCGGAGATAAGTCCTATAACGACTCCTGCAACGAGGGTGCACAGCGTGCGGCCAAGGAGCTGGGGGTCGAGGTCAAAAATCTGGAGGCAAGCGCAGATGCTGCTGAGTGGAAGGCAAATCTTCTTTCCGCTGCAGAGGATGGATATGATCTGGTCATCTGCTCTTCTTCCAACTTTGAAGAGTATCTGAAGGATATTGGTCCGAAATATCCAGATGTCAAATTTGCAATCATCGATACCACAGTTCCCGGTGATAACATTGTTTCTGTCAGCTTCGCACAGAATCAGGGCTCGTTCCTTGCAGGCGCAGCCGCAGCCATGTTTACAACAAAATCCGATATTGACGGCGTCAACGAAGATAAGGTGATTGGCTGGGTCGGAGGCATGGATATCCCCGTTCTGCATGATTTCTATGTTGGTTACGAGCAGGGCGCAAAATATATTGATCCTGATATTAAAATTCTGCAATCCTTTGCAGGCTCGTGGAGTGATCCTCTGAAGGGTAAGGAGCTTACACTTGCTCAGTTCGATCAGGGCGCAGACATTGTAATGAATGTAGCATCTGGTACTGGCCCGGGCATCCTGGAGGGTGCCGCTGAGGCAGGCAAGTATGCAATCGGCGTGGATCTGGATCAGGATAATTACCAGCCCGGTCACGTGTTGACATCTCAGCTCAAGCGTGTGGATACCGCATGTTATATGCTGATTAAGTCCGTTGTAGATGGCACCTTTAAGGGCAACAGCGTTTCCTATCTGGATATTGCAAGCGACGGTGTTTCGCTGACCGACTTCAGCGTGATGAAAGAAGCATTGGGCGATAAGTTCCCAGAGGATATCGTCGAGAAGATTGCAGAGCTGGAGCAGAAGATTGCTTCCGGCGAGATTGTAGTCGATAACTATGAGGGCTTTGGACCCAGCGCATCTAAGTAATTTAGAAAGATAGACGAAACGAACTATCGCTTCGCAGCACTAGAAAATGCGCGGGAGGCTTCTTCGGGTTTTCCGAGGAGGCCTCCTTTGTTTCTACATGATATCGTGAAAAAAAGGAAGAGGGTGACGAGTTGAGCGAATTTTCCATTGAAATGAAGGATATTGTCAAGTCGTTCGGCTCTGTGCAGGCTGTCAAAAATGGACAGTTCACGCTGAAACAGGGAGAGATCCATTCCCTGATCGGTGAAAACGGAGCAGGCAAATCTACAATGATGAAGCTGCTGTACGGACTTTATCCCATTGACAGCGGAGAAATCCGTGTAAACGGCGAACTGATTAAATCCATTGATCCCAAAAAAGCAATCAGTATGGGTATCGGTATGGTGCATCAGGAGTTTATGCTTGTGAAAGAGCTGACGGTTCTGGAAAATATCATTCTTGGCTTTGAGCCGCGCAAGGGCATGGTGATAGATTTCGATGCCGCTCGAAAAATGGTTCAGGAATACATCGACCGATACGGCATGGATGTACAGCTCAATAAAAAAATCGGCCAGATCTCCGTTGGCGAGGCCCAGCGTGTTGAAATTATCAAGACCCTGTGTCGTGGCGCAAATATCATCATTCTGGATGAACCGACAGCTGTTTTGACTCCCCAGGAATGTACGCAGCTGTTTGTGATTTTGAAGAGTCTGCGTGAAAGCGGGAAATCCATTATTTTCATTTCTCATAAACTAAATGAAGTTATGGATATCTCTGACCGAATCAGTGTCATGCGGCAGGGTCAGTACATTGGAACAGTCAAGAAAGAAAATACCTCGCCCGCCGACCTTGCAAAAATGATGATCGGCCGTGAGGTGTTCTTGAATATAGAAAAGACAAAGGTAAATACCGGAAAAACAGTGCTTGAAGTCAAGGATCTCTGGACTTCTGGAGAAAAAGAGATTTCAAAAATCCGGGGTGTCTCTCTGGATGTTAAGGCAGGAGAAATCGTAGGAATTGCCGGAATTGACGGAAACGGTCAAAGTGAACTGATTGAGGCGATTACCGGTCTTCGGGCGGTGGAGAAGGGAAGTGTGGTACTCGATGGGGAGAACATAACCAATTTGTCCCCCAGAAAAATCCGGGGTCATGGTATGGCACACATTCCGGAAGATCGAAATACCCGGGGCCTGAATCGAGGAATGTCCATAGAAGACAATCTTGTGGCGGATAAAATCGATGAAAAACCCTACGCTTCTCATTTTTGTTTGAAGAAGGATGCGGCGCATCATTTTGCAGAAACGATGGCGGAGAAATTTGATATCCGTCCCAGAAATGTAAAAGCATTGACTTCAGCACTCTCCGGCGGCAACGCACAGAAGGTTGTAGTTGCCAGAGAGGTTACCAGTGCAACGAAATTACTGGTTGCATCCCAGCCGACCCGTGGTGTCGATATCGGCGCAATCGAATCCATTCGCAGCACCTTGCAGGAAGTGAAATCCAGAAATATTGGTGTTTTGCTGGTGTCGGCAGATCTGGAAGAGATTCTATCTCTGTCTGATCGGATCGTTGTTATGTACGAAGGAAGAATTACAGGTCGTATGCGCGCGGAGGAAGCGACAGAGGAAAATCTGGGTCTTCTGATGATGGGCGATGTGGATCAAGCTAAGGAGGAATGATGGTATGAAACAAACATTCAAAAACTCCCGCAAGATCCTGCTTACAATGCTGCTTGCACTGGGAATCGGTGCGATTTTCATTCTTGCCATTGGCGAAAATCCACTATCTGCCTATGGAGCATTGCTCCGAGGCGCATTTGACGGGAAACTGAAAATCGGAACAACACTTGCGGCATTTACGCCCCTGCTGCTGACTTCCTGCGCCTTTGCGGTTGCGGCCCAAGCCGGAGCGTTTAATGTTGGCGTGGAGGGTGAAGTTTTTCTGGGCGGCTTGGTGGCAGCTTATATTGGCATTAACTGGGGATTTCTTCCGAAACCGATTCTTCTGGTTGCCTGCTTTGCGGGAGCGATTGTGATTGGTATGCTGTGGGCACTGATTCCGGCCATTCTCAAGGCTTACTATAATATCAGCGAGGTATGTGTTACGATTTTGATGAACAGCGTCGCTCTGTATATTACATCCTATTTTGTAAACGGTCCCATGAGCGCAGGTGTAGCCAACGCACAGTCGCTGCCGGTTCTGGTGACCCTTCCGAAAATACTTCCTCCAAGTAACTTTAATGCAGGTATTTTCATTGCAATTGTGGTGCAGCTGCTGATTATTTTTATGCTGAAAAAGACAACATGGGGCTACAAGATTCACACAGTGGGAACCAATCCCATGCACGCAGAGTATATCGGCATTAACCCGAAGAAAGTATTCATCCATTCGATGATGCTCAGCGGCGCCATTGGCGGCATTGCAGGATGTATTGAAGTACTGGGTGTCCATGGATATTTCCTGAATAACTTCGCAGTCGGTCTTGGTACAAATGGTATGCTGGCGGCTTTGATTGTCAAGAGCAATGTTGCATTGGCTCCCATTATGGCATTCTTCCTGGCGGTTCTGAAATCCGGCGCTATGGGTATGCAGCAGAGTACCGGTGTTCCAAAATCCATTGTGGATACCATCACCTCGGTATTTATTATCATTGCAACAATGGAACTGCTCTTTCAGTTCAAGGATAAAAAACGCAAAAACATGGAATCGGGGCCAGCATCTCCTGACGAGACAATCCCCGTAACAAAGAAGGACGACGGAAAGGCAGGTGCCTCTCGTGGATAATATTTTTAATGCTTCTCTGATCTATGCGACTTTCCGCTCCGCAACACCGATCATCTTTGCTGCGCTGTGTGCGACGATTACGCAGCAGGCCGATATTCTGAATATCGGTACAGAAGGCATTATGCTGACAGGTGCGTTTATGGCGGTTGCCATCAGTTATTTGACAGGCAGCTGGATTTTGGCAGTTCTGGTTGCGATGATTGCAGGCTTGCTGATTGCGATGATTATGGCCGTAGGACATCTGAAGTATAAATCAGAAATCTGTGCAATCGGAATGGGCGTCAATCTTTTTGCGATTGCAATTACAAAATTCCTGCTCAATACATGGCTCGGAAAGAGCGGAACATTTATGGATCCGAAGATTGTCCCCATTCCTCATGTTCACCTGGCTTTTTTGGAGCAAATTCCGTTTCTGAATGTGATTTTCAATGATTGGTGTATTATGGAATGGCTGGTCATTGTTCTAATTGTTTTTGTATGGTTTATGCTGTATAAGACAAGATGGGGGCTGCATTTGCGAGCCGTTGGAAAATTTCCGGATGCGGCACAGGTTGCTGGTATCAATGTAAATGCAGTCAAGTATCAGGCAATGGCAATTTCGGGATTGCTTGGAGGATTGGCAGGCGCGCATCTGTCACTGGGATACAGCCAGATGTTTACGGAGAATATGACAAATAACCGTGGATTTATGGGTGTTGCAGCAATGTTCTTCGGCGGTGCTCATCCTGTTTATACCTCCATTGGCTGTTTGGTGTTTGGATTTGCGGATTCTGTCGGTGCCCGTCTTCAGGCCTATGGTATGCCCTCAGAGATTGTTTTGATGATGCCGTATCTTGTGACAATCGTGGTACTGGCGCTGTCTATGATTTCTAAAAAGCACACGGAGAAAAAGCGCAAAAGCTCTCTTCAGACAGCAAAGTAAGAAAGGAGTTTTCTTATATGGAACCTACAAAAATCATTCTGGATTGTGACCCGGGGCATGATGATGCCATTGCAATTCTGCTGGCCGGAAAAGCCCCTGAAATCAATCTTCTGGGGATCACAGTTGTGGCGGGAAATCAAACGCTGGACCGAACCGCCATCAACGCATTACAGGTCTGTCAATATTTGGGACTGAATGTTCCGGTCTATGCCGGATGTGACCGCCCGATGATTCGGGAAAAGCTGACAGCTGGGGACATTCATGGAGCGACAGGATTGGACGGGCCGAAGTTTGCGCCCCTCGATCGAAGCATCGAGACGAAACATGCGGTGCAGTATCTCATTGAGACACTGATGGCATCGGATGGAGATATTACACTGGTGCCCACAGGACCTCTGACGAATATTGCTATGGCAATGCGTCTGGAGCCGAAAATTGTACCCAAAATTCATCGGATTGTGTTGATGGGAGGCTCATTCAGCTACGGAAATGTATCACCCGCCGCAGAATTCAACATCCTTGCGGATGCGGATGCAGCACATGTGGTATTTACCTGCGGACGTCCGATTACAATGGTCGGTTTGGATGTGACACGAAAGGTGCTCTGTGTTCCGGATGTGGTTGATCGAATGGCGAAGATTGACAATCGGGCAGGAAATCTGTTTGTAGATCTCATGCGGTTCTTCAATAAAACGCAGCATCAGGTATTTGGCTGGGAGGGTGGACCGCTTCACGATCCCGTGACCATTGCATCCATCGTTGCCCCTGAGGTGTTGACGACCAAGCCTATGCACGTAGAGATTGACCATAGAAGTATTCAAAGTTACGGAAGAACAAATGCAGATGTATTTGGCTATCTTCACAAAACACCAAATGTAGATGTTGCAACGGATATCGATGTGGATCGATTCTGGGATATTGTAGAAGCAGGGATTCGCAACTATTCCTAAAAAGGGAGAAACATCATGAATTCATTACATAAGGTATTGGAGGACCACCAAGCGGAATATCTTCAGTATTTAAAGGAACTGATTGCGATTGATACCCATGATCTAGGACACGGAATAGATGGAGGCTTGGAGCAAAAAGGGCAGGAATATTTTGAAGCACTTGTCAAGAAAATGGGTGGTCAGGCAGTTCGGGATCAGATGACGGAGGAAACTATCCAAAAATGTCTGGCGGAATATCAGGAAGGAAATCCCGGGCATAACTATGAAAATCGATTTAATGTATATGCCTGCTTTAAAGGTGGAGACGGACCGAGCCTGATGTTCAACGGACATATGGATACGATGCCGGCCGGCCCTGTAGAAGCTTGGAAGTATCCGCCGCATCAGCCGACTCTGGAGGATGGAAAACTCTATGGACTGGGCAGTGCGGATATGAAAGGCGGACTGATGGCTGCGCTGATGGGTGTAAAGCTGCTTCAGGATGCAGGAATCACACTTCCGGGGGATGTAAAAATTACATCTGTCTGTGATGAAGAAGGCGGCGGAAATGGGTCGATGCAGGCGATTATGGCCGGACAACGGGCCGATGCGTGTGTGGTATGCGAAGGAACCGATGACGAGGCCATTGCGGCACATATGGGATTTGTATTTTTCCGAGTTCAAATTGAGGGCAGAGCCAACCATTCCGGTGCGAAGTGGAAGGGAGTCAGCGCAATTGAAAAAGCAATGAAGCTGATTCGGGAGTTGGATGAGTTAGAACATGGGTGGCTGCTTTCCTACAAACACCCATTGCTTCCACCCCCAAATCTCAATATCGGAACCATCCACGGCGGTACAGCCGGTTCGACCGTGGCAGGCTCCTGCCAATTTGAAACATGTATTCATTTTCTACCCGAGGTGATGTCGCTCAAACAGGTAATCGAAGAATTTCAGGGTGCCATTGATCGAGTTTGTACGGCGGATTTGTGGTTGAAGGAGCATCGTCCGGAAATCACCATGTACCAGTGCGGCGGTTCTTTTGAAATGGACCTTGACCATCCATTTGTCGGAGCCATGAGAAGTGCCTATGAAAGCTGCCGGAATCACCCCTTGAAACTGGTAGGAAGTCCGGCTGGCTGTGACTCCAGACTCTGGAGAAATATTGCAAAAATGCCCGTAATTCAGTTTGGCCCCGGGCGATTGGAGCAGTGTCATGCGGTCAATGAATATCTTGAGGTAGAGGCATATTTTCAGGCAATCGAAATCTATGCCCAGCTGATCCTTGATTGGTGTGGTCAAAAGTAGATTGTATGTAGAATTGACAGAAGGAAAGGAACGATATAAAATGAGTAAGAAAATTTTGCTGGCCGGTGAATCCTGGATGAGCCATACCACCCATGTGAAGGGCTTTGATACATTTTTTACTTCTACCTATGAGACGGGAGAAAAATGGCTCAAAGAGGCGCTGGAGCAGGGAGGCTATGAAGTCACGTTCCTGCCAAATCACCTTGCGGATGCACAGTTCCCGTTCACGATGGAAGAATTGAAGGCGTATTCCGCCGTAATTCTGTCAGATATCGGGGCTAATACCCTTTTGCTTCCCCCTCAGACCTTTAACCGTAGCATTCCCTGTCCCAATCGGTGCAATCTGCTTCGGGATTATGTTCTGGATGGCGGTGCATTGCTGATGGTGGGCGGCTATATGACCTTCGCAGGAATTGACGGCAAGGGGAAATGGCATGACACTGCAGTGCAAGAGGTTCTTCCCGTCGAGGTTCTGACCCGTGATGATCGAATGGAGCATTGTGAAGGGGTTGTTCCCCAAGTGGTTGGGGAACATGAAGCGCTCCAGGGACTGCCCAAGCAGTGGCCGATTCTTCTTGGTTACAATAAGACAGTTGCGCTTCCCGGTGCAGAGGTTCCGGTTACGATTGAAGGAGATCCGCTTCTGGCATTTGCATCCTTTGGAAAGGGTCGCAGCGCGGTCTTCACTTCTGACTGCGCACCGCACTGGGCGCCGCCTGTGTTCTGTGAGTGGGAATATTACCAGAAGCTTTTCCAGAATATTATGAGTTGGCTGCTGGAGAGATAAAAGATGAATGAGTCGGAGCGTAGAGATGCTCTTCTCCTGCTCAAGAAGGTGCTGGAAATTCCGAGTGTCAATGGACGGGATGATGAAGGCGCTGTTGCAAGATACTTGTGCGACGTTTTTCAGAAGGCAGGGGTCGCTGCATATGTGCAGGAAATTGATGAGCGTCACAGCAATGTGATTGCATATCTTAAGGGGGAAAATTCTGGACCTCTCTCCGTGTGGAACGGACATCTGGATACAGTTGCATACGGAGATTTGGATTCGTGGAATTCAGATCCTTCTATTCCGGTAGAGCGAGACGGTAGATTATACTGTCGAGGAGCCAGTGATATGAAAAGCGGCCTGGCGGCAATGGTTTTTGCACTTTGTTCTTTTGTAAAATCCGGACGAAAACCAATTTCTCCTGTTCTGTTCCTCGGAACCTGTGACGAAGAATGCGGTGGTCTGGGAGCAGAGGCGGTTTTGCAGGAGGGGCTTTTGCCCCCCTGTGAAACACTGCTGATTGGAGAACCGACAGGCAATCACCTGGGAGTGGCCCATAAAGGCTGCTTCTGGATGGAGCTTGAAATTGCAGGAAAGACCAGCCATGGGGCATATCCGAGTCAGGGCTGTAATGCTGTGGAGCAGGGAGTCCGTTTGGCCAATTCGATCACAGAAGAGATTCAAAAACAGAAGCATCCCGTGCTTGGCAATGCAACAGCCCAGATTACCCGGATAAAGGGAGGGATTGCTCCCAATATGACGCCGGATCGCTGCACAATCTTGATGGATATTCGTCCGGTTCTGCCGGTCAGCACAGAGGACCTACGGAAAATGGTATCTTCGCTCATCCAAAAGCAGAAAATATCTGTAGGCAATGAAGCTTTGCAGGTACAGGTTCGCTTTTTGAATGCACGACGATCCTTTGAGATCACTGAAACGCATCCGTTGGTTATGAAAGTCCGAGAATCGATAGATCGTCATTGCGGCGGTGGAAAATCCATGGGGATTAACTTTTTTACGGATGCGTCTGTTTTGCTCAGAGATCGACCGGAAACTGCGGTGCTATTGTTTGGTCCCGGAGAACCGGAATTGGCGCATAAGCCAAATGAATCTCTGGTGCTCTATAAATATTTTCAGTCGATTGAGGTTTACAGGGATTTGTTAGAAAAATAACGGTATCATTAGAAAGGTGAAGGAATATGAGAGCATCGATCAAGGATATTGCGAAGATCACAGGGTATTCTATCACCACAGTCTCCCTGGTTCTCAACGATAAAGGAGATAAGTTTTCCAAAACTGCTCGAGAACGAATTCAGGAGACGGCGAAAAATCTTAATTATCGACCGAACCGACATGCAGTCAGCTTGGTCAAGCAGCACAGTAAAACATTCGGACTAATTGTCCCAGATATCAGCAACCACTATTTTGCACAGCTTGCAACGGGGATTGAGCGAGGATGTCAGAAATATGGACGCATGATGTTTCTATGCAATACAAACGATCAACATGTAAGAAATATTGAGTATATCAATCAACTGGCAGAAATGGGCGTGGATGGTATTTTCGACATTCTGTCGGGTGATACTACTCAGGAGCAGGGAATGGAAGAGCTTCAACTGATGAATGATTTGGAAATTCCTCATATTTTTGTAGACCGATTTTTGGATGCACCGGAGTTCGGAGGAATCCGAAACGACCATATCCGCGGCGGATATCTTGCGACAAAGCATCTGATTGATCTGGGCCACCGCAGGATTGCTTGTGTTACCGGCCCAAAACTTCTGCATGACGCACGGCAGCGCTATGAGGGATACTGCAAGGCACTGATCGAGAACGGTATTCGCCCGGAGGAACAGATGGTCTATCAGGGGGATTACTCTGTGCAGAGTGGAGAAGAAGCGATTTCAGCGTGGCCAAAGGATTCTTATACAGCGGTTTTTGCGTGTAATGACGCTTCAGCGATGGGTGTTAGCCGAGCGCTGATGTCTCGGGGGATATCGATTCCACAGGAAGTGTCTGTGGTTGGATATGATGACGCCATTTATTCCCAAATGGTTCAGGTTCCGCTGACAACCGTTCGTCAGCCGATTCAGGAGATGGGAATGGCAGCGGCCAAATGTCTGATGGATGTGGTTCAAGATCATACGATGCTTCAGGAGCATATTGTATTTGAACCGCAGCTGATTGTTCGAGCCAGTACCGCCAGGAGGAGAGATCTATGAAGATTTTAAACTTTGGTTCCCTTAATATCGACTATACATATGATGTAGAGCATTTTGTTCAGGGAGGAGAGACAATTTCTTCTCTGCGTCTTCAGAGCTTTGCAGGAGGTAAGGGCTTGAATCAGTCCGTGGCGGCTGGCCGAAGCGGCGCTTCTGTGTGGCATGCTGGGGCAGTCGGAGCATCTGACGGAGAATTTCTCGTTGATTTATTGAAATCATCGGGGGTCCACACGGAGTACATTGCAAGAGTTCCCGGGCCCAGCGGCCACGCAATCATCCAGAGAGATCCGGAAGGACAGAACTGCATTGTGCTCTATGGAGGCGCGAATCAAACCATCCGTGCAGAGCAGGCAGAGGAAGTGATGAAAAATTTTACTTCCGGAGATTGGCTGATCCTTCAAAATGAGATTAGTGCGGTTGGAGAGATTATGGAACGTGCACATGCCCGTGGGTTGAAGATTGCATTGAATCCATCTCCAATGAACGATAAAATTCGAAGTTATCCCCTTACGTATGTGGATTTGCTGATTCTGAATGAAGTCGAGGCTGCCGCAATCTGTCCGCAAGCAAAGGATGATAGCGAGCAGCTGCTGCAGAACCTTCGAAAAGATTTTCCGTCCTGTAGCATTGTGCTTACGCTTGGAAAACAGGGAGCATGGTACAGCTCGAAAGAAAAACAGTTTTTCCAGAAAGCATTTTCGGTTGACACAGTTGATACAACCGGGGCGGGAGATACCTTTACAGGGTTTCTAATTGGAGCATTGGCACGAGGGGTAACGGAAGAACAGGCGATGCAGGAAGCTGCAGCAGCTTCGGCGATTGCGGTCAGTCGGGAAGGTGCGGCAGTTTCGATTCCGACATATTTAGAAGTAAAGCATTTCTTGCAACAGGATTTCAAGTGCTGAATTGCGCATCACATGCATAAAGAAATAGAAGAATATCCTGCTTATAACGAAAAACCGGGAAGAACATTGACGTTCTTCCCGGTTTTTCAGATAAATATTCCGCACTGAGTGAAGTGAGGAAGAAAAGGGTACCACATAACACAATAGCAGTCCGAACATTCCTATTTTGCATAGAGCATTGCACGTTCATTTGAAATCAGAGAAACTGTTTTGCGATCAATCCTATAAAATCCTCCCATCCTGTGAGATGATATTTTCAAATCACAGGAAGACCATTTCAAGGAAATGTGGGTGAAAATGATTATTTTAGTCTGGGGTTCAGAGGCATTATCCAACCTTCATGGTCAGTATGAAGCAGATGGTGTGCTTTATGACTCATGGGTTTCTCCAAATACTCCCGATAGAGCGTTGTGATATCAGGATTTTCATGGGAAAATCGAAGCTTGCTCTCACGATCCAGTCTCCATAGTGTATTGCCGCGATCTTCCGCCATTTCAACAGCCTCGTGAATTGGCTGACCGCCACCGCCCGCACATCCACCGGGACAGGCCATAACTTCAACAAAGTCGTATTCTACCTCGCCTTTATCAATGGCCTCCATTAGCTTTCTGGTATTGCCAAGACCGCTGACAACCGCAACACGAATATTCCCGGCGCCGGGGATCATGAATGTGGCTTCTTTCCAGCCATCCATGCCACGCACTGCGGTAAAGGAGTCGGGATTGGGATTGGCACCTGTAACCAGATAGTATGCAGAACGGAGTGCTGCATCCATAACGCCACCGGTCGCACCAAAGATAACAGCTGCGCCGGTGCCGCTTCCAAGCGGAGAATCGAACTCGGACTCCGGAAGTGTTGTGACATCTACATGATTTCTGCGAAGCATCCTGGCAAATTCTCGAGTGGTTAGCACAAGATCTACGTCAGGATCGCCGCAGGCGTCGTTTTGATTCGGCTGATCACATTCACTTTTTTTAGCAAGACAGGGCATCACGGAAATGACCCGGATTTTATGGGGATCAAGGCCCATTTTGTCAGCAAAATAGCTCTTTACAACAGAACCGAACATTTGCTGAGGGGATTTTGCAGTGGAAAGATTGGGGGTGTAATCGGGGTATTGGGATTTCAGAAAGCGTACCCACCCCGGGCAGCAAGAGGTAAACATGGGCCAGAGATACTTGTTGCGATGGGTAAAACGCTCAAGAAATTCGCTGCCTTCTTCCATGATTGTCAGATCTGCTGCGAAATTTGTATCGAAGACATAGTCAAAACCGATCTGGCGCAGAGCAGAAACCATTCTTGCGGTTGTTGCAAGCTTCGGATCCAAGCCAAGGTTTTCCGCCCACGCCGCACGAACTGCGGGAGCGACCTGCACAACGGTAATCAATTCGGGATCGTCAAGCATACGATAGACTTTTTCTGTGTCATCCCGCTCGGTGATACCTCCGGTAGGACAGTGGGTGACACACTGTCCGCAAAGCGCACAATCGGTATCTGCAAAGCTTCGGTTAAGAGAAACACCAACCGTTGTGCGGCTGCCAGTATTGACAACATCCCAGATTTTCATATTTTGGATTTTTTCACAGATCTGGATACAGCGCATACATTTGACACATTTATGTTCGTTCCGGATCAGATAATTGTCATAAGACCAAGGCTTGCGGGCATAATCTTTCGGAAAAGGATTGTGAATCAAATTGGAATCACGTGCAAGATCCTGCAGGGTGCAGTTCCCGTTTCTCAGACAAGTAGGACAGTTTCCATCATGCTGCGCAAGAATCAACTGAAGATTGATATCGCGAGCCTCGCGGACTCGATGGGTATTGGTATGGACAACCATGCCTTCTTTAACCTTGGTGCTGCAGGAGGGGACAAGTCTGGCGGCACCTTCCACCTCAACCATACACACCCGGCATGCCGCAATTTCGTTGATTTCCTTCAGAAAGCACAGGGATGGAATCTTAATGCTGACGGTTTTGGCAGCTTCCAGAATAGACGTGCCGACAGGTACCGTAACCTGTTTTCCATCGATCGTCAGTGTTACCATTCTTCTTTCCGACCTCCTCTAAAGTTGCCATAGCCATAGTAATCGCAGCGCAGACAACGTCCGGATTCGATTTTGGCTTCTTGGCAGGTCATTTCACATTCAATGCACTTAAAATCTTTCTTTCGTTCAGATGCCTCACGCTCCTGAAGGTTAATGCGGCCATGAGGCGGCTTGTTATTGAACTGCGGAATGGGAACGTCCACATCTGCGGAAATTACGTGCTTAAAGCCCAGGTATTCGTCGATATTGGCAGCGGCGACTTTACCTGCGGCGATGGCACGAATTGCTGTGGCGGGGCCGGTTACGCAGTCACCACCGGCAAAAATACCTTCACCAACCGGGAGCTTGCTGTCTTCATGGGCTTCAATAGTTCCGCCACGATGGATGGTGATACCGCTCTGTTCAAAACCGGTAGTTTCAACACCCTGACCGATAGCCAGAACGATCAAGTCCGCTTCAATGCGATTTTCGGGCAGATCTGCCTTTTTAGGACGGGGCCGGAAGCCTGCGCCGTACTCGCCAATGACCTGAGGCTGGGTCCAGAGCGCGACAGCGTTGCCGTCGGCATCGGACTCGATTCGTACAGGAGATTGCAGGGTCAGAAGCTCAACGCCTTCTGCAAGAGCGCCTTCAACTTCTTCTTTCAATGCGGTCATGTCACTCTGGCGGCGGCGATACACACAGCTTACTTTTTCCGCACCGAGTCGAATTGCGCTTCTGGTGACGTCCATTGCAACATTACCACCGCCGATAACGACAACACGTTTGCCTGTAAAGTCGGGCATGGCATCATCGCCGATATTACCCAGCATTTCAACGGCGGAAATAACACCATTGCTGTTTTCACCTTCCATACCGGTTTTTTTGTCAGTCTGGGCGCCGATTGCAATATACAGACAATCGTTTTCTGCCCGAAGCTGCTCAAAAGAGATATCACGACCGACCTTGACACCAGTGTGAACTTTAACACCGATGGAGAGAATATTTTCGATATCCCGATCTAGCTGCTCTCTGGGGAAGCGATAGTTCGGAATTCCATAACGAAGCATGCCGCCGAGCTTTTTGTGAGCTTCGTAAACAGTGACTTCATGACCCATCAGAGCCAGATAATAGGCAGCCGATAGACCACCGGGGCCGCCTCCGATGACGGCAATCTTCTTGCCAGTTGCAGGAGCAACAGGAGGATTGGGAACATCCTTCACCTGATTGACAGCAAACTTTTTCAACCCCCGAATATTGATGGGATCATCAACCATGTTGCGGCGGCAGCGAGCCTCACAGGGATGCTCACAGATATAGGCACAAGCAATGGGGAAGGGGTTATCCTTGCGAATCAGCTTTACAGCATCCTCATAACGACCGGCCTGGATGAGAGAAATATATCCGGGAATATCAACGCCGGCAGGGCACAGAGCAACACAGGGGACAGGGTTTTGCAGCGAGCCGATGCAGTGATGATCCTGAATATGGGAAATATAGTCATCGTGAAAACCTTCCATACCAGCCAGAACCAATCGTGCAGCATTGGTACCGATGGCGCAATCGGCGGAATCGACGATTGCCTGTGCGGTTCTTTGAATCAGCTCGAGGGTATCCATTGTTGCTTCTCCATCCAGGACCATCCGAAGAAGCTTCGTTAAATGGCCAAGTCCGACACGGCAGGGGGTGCATTTACCACAGGACTGTGCGTGGCACAAGGTCAGAAAGTTTACAGCCATATCAACAGGGCACAGACCCGGAGGACTTGCGGCGATACGATGCTCCATGTTGTTATACAGGTTGTCGACTACCGCTTGAGTTTGGCTTGGGGTGCGAATTAACAATCTGCTCATGAGTACTCACTCCAATCAAAATTCTTTGCAGGCCATAATGGGCTTGCCTGCATTAAAAAACGATTGTATCTTATCAGAGAATATGTTGATTGTCAACAAATGAAAATATATTTGTGCAATATTTATGTGCAATTAGGCTAAAAATATCGATTAAATGTAGAAAATCAGTTCAATTGAATCGATAAAACTGTATAAATATTACAGACTATGTATTTTCTATTCAACTAAAAGATTCGGAATATGATGGTAAAAATGAAATACAGGCGAATTGGCTCTGCAATAAATGTGGGAATTCCATTTTACGAACAAAATACGACTTGGTACAACACCGGCTCCGAGAAGTTCAGAAAACGATTTCTCCGAATGTTTTTTGAGTTTTGCATCAGATTGCGTACAATAAAATGACCAAAGAATCTTCTGAATCATTCGAAGAATTCGATTCAATGAAACTGGAATCTATGAATTGGTTGATATAAATTCGGGCATACTGCAACTACTTCATTTGGGAGGGATATTATGGAACAGGACAGCGTTCGGCTGCTCCGAGAATGCAACTCCGGAGTCATCATGGGAATTGAGTCGATTGATCGGATTTCGAAATATGTACGAAATCCTGAATTTCGTCGGTGTTTGATTCGCTGTAAACATCGCCATATGAATCTGGGACGAGACATAAAAAGTCAGCTGAAGCGGCTTGGCGTATCATGTAAACAGCCTCATCTGGCGACCAGTCTCATGGCACGGATGGAAATTCGGATAAAAATGCTGGTGAGTCGCTCCGATAAAACAGCGGCAGATCTTGTGACACAAGGGACAAATATGGGAATTTTATCGATTTCCCGATATCTCAACCAATATCCGATGGCTGCGGAAGAAATCAAAGAGATTTCCAACGCACTGATCCAAAGTGAACAGCAGTTAGTAGAAGAAATTCGAGTTTTTCTATGATGAGAAGGAACGGGCAGGAGAAATTCTCCTGCCCGGTTTTATTTGCATTTTGTGACTTTCTTGCTGAACCGGACACAGATTTTTGGAGAAGATATCGGCGATCAGAAGTAGGATTAAAGATTGAAACGTCCAGAAAAATCTGCTATCATGAAAACAGAAATCGAAAATTGTCAGATTTCCGATCAGTGTAATGGAGGAGGAGCCGTCTATGGATGTTGTCGAAGAGGGAGCCATTGATCTTTATGATCAAAACGGCAATACAGTTCGGGTTGAGATTCTGTTTACGTTTGAGACGGATACAGGAAATCACTATATGGTTCTTAGCGATCATTCTGTGAACGAGGATGGAATTCCCCGTGCATTTCCAATGCGCTACATACCGAACGATCCTGATGGATGCCTGATGCCGGTTGCGGATGAGGAATGGGATCAGGTAGCAGAAATCTATCAGATGATTTTTGATCAAATTCGTGCAGAATCGGAAGAAGGAGAAACGAATCCATGAAACTTTTGTTTAAACAACGGTTTTTCAGCTGGTTTGACAGCTATGATGTTTATAATGAATATGGGGAGCGTGCTTTTACAATCAAAGGCCAGCTGGCGTGGGGACACTGTCTAAAGATCTTTGATGCACGTGGGGAAGAAGTCGCAACAGTGAAAGAACGCATTCTTACCTTTCTTCCGGAATTTGAGCTCTATATCGGAGAAAAGAAGGTCGGGTGTATCTCCAAAGAACTTGCATTTTTCCGCCAGAAATTTTCAATTGATTTCAACGGATGGACCGTAGACGGAGATTGGACAGGCTGGGACTATACGATATATAATGATGCAGGGCGGAAAATCGCACAGGTTTCAAAGGAACTCTTAAACTGGACCGATACTTATGTGATTGATATTGAGAATTCTCAGGATGCGCTGTGTGCGTTGATGCTTGTGATTGCCATTGATGCAGAAAAATGCTCCAGTCACAATTAAAACCGCATCCACAGCAGGAGAGTTCCCGTAGAGATCCGAATGGTGTATAGCATCCGTTTTCAGATGTACGTTGAGCTGTATGACGCTGCTCCGTCTCTAACGATTTCGATTGGTATTGGAGGAATTTGAAATGAAGATACAAAAAAAGCAGTTCTTATCGATTGTTTATCTCATCAGTTTGCTGCCAATGCTTCTGCCCCAGTATGGAGGTGCCAGAGGGGTGCAGGAAATACAGGGGGTGGTAAATCTGATGAACCCCATAGGGATGATATCGGTTGTTTTGTTTTATGTCGGCATCTGGGCTCCGATTCCGAGAAAGTCTGCAAAAAAGATCGTCGGACTAATGGGCTGTGTCGGTATTGTGGTGTCTGAAATCTATGAATTTCTTACGTGGCATATTATGACGATCACGGGAGCATTCAGCATTGAAGCAAGCTTTCGATTGGTGTATCCTGAATTCTATGTTGGACTAGGAGTTTCTGTAATAATGATTCTCGTTTATCTGCGGTTCGGATTCCTTGATCCGGCAGAAAATGGGTCTGTGAAGCCGTAAAATTGCCTGATTACTTAGAAATATTGAACATAACGTGACAAGCGGAGTATGCCGATCGACATACTCCGCTTGTTGGGATTCTCTGATATTTTTACGAATATCTATTGATGAAAGTATATGTTAGGAGGGAACGGCTGAATCTTGGATACACCGCTCAATCATGCGCTCAAGGTCTCCTTCTTTCAGCTCACAGATTCTGTGGATGAAGTCATGAATGTCGTCCCGCATCCCATGGTCCAGCCAGTCGATGACAAGTCCAAAGCTGATACATTTAATATATTCAATCATGATGGTGCGATCATTTTCAGATAGGGATTTTTCTCCGAGAATTTCATCGAGATAAACCCCTGCGGCATATTCACAGACACGCCATTGATACTGTTCGTAGATATCACGATTCACCGACCGATAGATATGCAAAACAGCCTTTCTGTTTTGCAGAGAAAAGGTAATCATTGCGTTAAGACACTCTTCGATGGAAGAAATCTTCGGAAACTGGGAGATCAGACGATCGGCGTCGTCCTGAATGATTGCTTCAACCAAGGAAGGGATATCCTGAAAATGATAATAAAAGGTGTTGCGGTTGATTCCACATTCCTCTACAATATCCCGAACGGAAATTTGTTTCAGCGGCTTCTCATTAAGAAGCTTCACAAAAGCATTTCGAATGGCCTTCTTTGTAAAATCAGCCACAGGAGCACGCCCCTTTCTATCGCATTTTCATACGAATTTATTATATCCGCTTCTTTCCATAATTGCAACCATGGTATGCAGAGGAAATCGGATTCTTTTTCGGTGGAGGCAAAAATGATGCCGAATCGTGAAGGAATACTCGTTTTTGTAAACGCAGGAAAGTACGGGTTATATGAAGATTGTCCAAAGTTTGTCCGGTGAATGGACCAAATTGTCTGAATAAAACGGATAATTTATAAAAGAGCGGATCGTCGGTGGGAAAATTGCAAGAACTATCTGCGTAAAATGCTTGCTTTTTTGTACAAAGAATATTAGAATTAGCAGAAGATGAATTGATGGGGTCGCTCTTGACCTACACATTCGCAGTTAAGTACAGATAGGAGAATGTTATTATGAAAACTGTCCCTGAACGTTTGACGGACCTGCGTTCCGCAATGGAAAAGGCAGGCTGTGACATCTTTATCATGCCCAGCTCCGATGCACATGCCAGCGAATATGCCCCCGCAC
>JARIAT010000078.1 GCA_029257715.1 Faecousia sp.
CAGGGGACGCATGGAAACGCCGCCGATCCCTACAAGATGAACCCGCTTTCCGGGCTGGAGATACTGGCTCAATTTTTCGGTATTATGTGTCATAAAGGATAACCCTCCAAGTATTTTTAAACATACATATTTTCATTATAACATACAATTGAACTGGTTTACAATTGTAATTATGCCCGAAAAACATTTCCTTTTTCACCTGTTTCAGCGCACTATTCAAAAAACGAACCCAAGAAAAAACAGCCGGAGCTTTTTGCTCCGGCTGTTTAATCAATTTAATCACGGTTCAATGCCTCAATGGGACTCATATTCGCCGCCTTTACCGCAGGCAGCATACCAAAAACAACGCCAATCACCATCGAGAATATGACACTGATAAAGATAGCTGGTATGGAAATTGCCACCGGAATTCCATTGGAATAGGAAATCAGCTGTGCAAGACCAACCCCCAGCACCACACCAATCAGACCGCCGAGACTGGTCAAAACCGCAGCCTCGGTCAGGAACTGTCCGCGAATTCTGCGTTTTTTTGCTCCAAGAGCCTTCTTCAGACCAATCTCATTGGTTCGTTCCGTCACCGATACCAGCATGATATTCATAACGCCGATACCGCCGACCAGAAGCGAGATGCTCGCAATCCAGATCAGCTGCTGGTTAGCCGCATTACTCATTTCCTGAAGCTGCCGTGCCTGCTGAAGCAGATCCTGGCTGCGGTAGGAGAACTGTCCGGATGGTCCATCGTTTTTTTCCTGCATCTGCCCATTTTCTTCCCCGATCTGAACCTGGCTTCCGGATGCGCTCATCAGCTGGGTGGAGGTCAGAAGATCCGCCACCGCCTGACCGGCCTTGGTCATATCGTCTGTCCGAGCCGCCTTTACCGCCACATTTTGAGGCTCATCAAATCGGAATGCCATTGGCCAGACAGTATTGGGAATGAACACCGCACCTGCGGTTGTATCCGCATACATGTAGTAATCCTCATAGGAGTTGATGGTGGGTGCAAAGCTGCTGTTTCGCTCCGCTACCCCAACCACTGTGAAGGGTTCTCCTTTGATCTCGATGACTTTCCCCACGGGATAGTCCAGACCAAACATTGCAGATGCAGCCTTGGTGTCCACAATCGCAACCTTCTGGAATGCCTCAAAGTCATGTTTTGTGAAGTTTCTTCCATATGTCACATCATAGCCGCTGACCGCAAAATAAGCGCTGTCAACACCATACGTTTCACCGGAAAACCGGTTACTTCCTGCCCGGATAAAATCACTCCAGTTGCGGAAGTTATAGAAGGACACCTTCTCTACGCCATCAAGCTGTTCCAGCTGCGCACGCATAGACTCGTCAATCACCCGCACTTCCGCCGGTGGTTCGTTGTAAGTCATGTCAAATGCCGTATCATCCTGATAGAGCTGAACTGTCACAACATTGCTGCCCGAACCGATTAGGTTCTGCTTGATCTGCTCATTGGTTCCCTTAATTGTAGAGACGATGGTAATGATGGAAGCGATGCCAATGATGATACCAAGCATGGTCAGCACCGAGCGCATTTTGTGCGCCCAGATTCCCTGGAAAGCAAGTCTGATATTTTCCATTTGCTGCCTCCTTTAACCCTTTACGAGATCTTCTACGGTACCTTCCACCGTAGCTGTTCCCTCACGGACATCCTTTCCATAGGGGAATGCGATAAAGTCCATATCACTCAGTCCTCCGAGAATGGGGGTCGCATGACCATCCCGGCTGGGACCAATCTGAACATAACGCTTTTCGAGTTTTCCGTTCTCTCCACGGACATAGACATAGCTCTTCTTCCCTTCTGTCCGCAGGAACGCATTGTCCAGATACAGATATCCATCAGCACCGAAGTCTGTCTGATAGCTCAGACTCACAAAGCTGCCTTCCATCAGGTCCGCACTCTCATCAATGAATACTCTGTAAGGATAGTAGGTTACGTTCTCGAAATCAAAAGACGGCCCCTGATTCTCCGCCGGATACTGGCCGATTTCCGCAATGGTTCCTTCGTAGACCATTCCTGTATCCCAGTTATTGATCATAACACGCTGCCCCGGTGCAACCTTAGACAGCTCTGTCTCACTGATGCTGCCTTCAACATAGTATCCACCGCCGCCGGCAATCTTCAGCAGGGGCTGATTATTATTCTTTGCATCTTCAGGAGTCATAACAGAAACCACAACTCCGTCAAAGTCCGCCTGAACGTCCCCGTTCGATGCCTCTTTTTCCATAATCTGAAGTTCCGACTCTCCCAGACGGAGATTGAATTCCAACTGTTCAACCTCTTTCTTCTGCTGAAGCCGCATTTCTGTAAGCTCTTCCTTTGTATATCCGGATCCCATACTGCTGTCAGGAAAATCCGGGAAGGACGCATCATTGGAGGGGTCAAATTTTGTATAGTCAAAGAAGGCCATCTTATAGCGGAAGCCGGAAGAATCGCTGCGAAGATCGCCTATTCTTCTGGGAGTCGGCTCCGGCAGGGGTTCTGTTGTCTCCGGAATCGTTGGTTTCGTTTCCGGTTCCGTTGGTTTCGTTTCCGGAACTGTGGGTTTTGTTTCCGGTTCCGTTGGTTTCGTTTCCGGTTCGGTAGGCTTTTCCGTCGGTTTTGGCTCGGTAACAGGAGGCTCGGTCGGCTTTGTCTCCGGTTCTGTCGGCTTTGTCTCCGGCTCAGTCGGCTTTGTCTCCGGTTCGGTTGCGTCCGCTACCTTTGTAAACTTCACGCCATACTGATACGAAAACGGGGTCAGCTCCGCATCCCCCTCTACGACTTGAAAAATCACATAGCAGACATCATTTCCGCCAAGCAGCCTCGCAACGAGCTCATCCGTCACTTCCTCCTGTTCACTCAGCCAGAAGTAATAGGGCTTCGATCCATCACCCTGCCCTGCATATGCCGTATTGAGCTTTGCCGCATGGGGCGACGTATTATAGTCTTCCTGAGGCTGCGGAGCCGCCGGAGCCGGTGCACTCGACATGGGACTGAGATTATTCAGCCGGGTCAGTTCCGCCCGGGCACGCTTCAGTTCAACCTCCATCTGACGAATGGAGATTCCTTTCCGCTCCAATGCCAGATCCGAGAGCGTCGTGTCATAGGTAAAAAGCACATCCCCCGCACTGACCTTTTGCCCCTTTTCCACCAGGACTTCCTTCACCGTCTGTGTTTCAGAAAGGAACTCCGCCTGAACCTGATCGGAAGTCACCTGTCCAAAGCTGTCACTTCCGCCGGGGCCGAAATCTGAATAACCAACCTCACTCACCGAGACAACCGTCACCGGCTTTCTTCTCATTTTGGGAATCACAGCAATTGCCGCCACAGTTGCGATAACCACCACGGATGCGACAACGCTTACCCAGACCTTACGCTTTTTCATCGGTCTGAGCCTCCTTTCGCTTGGGCTGTTCTGCACCGTCCCCCACCAGCTGTCCGTCCAGAATGTGGAAAATCTTATTGGCACATTCCGCAATTTCCCGCTCGTGGGTAATCATAATGATGGTGATTCCCTGCTGACTCAGCTGGTGGAAAATCTCCATCACCTGCTCACCGGACTTGGTATCCAGCGCGCCGGTCGGCTCATCTGCCAGAAGCAGCTTAGGGTTTCCCACAATTGCTCTTGCAATCGCAACCCGCTGGCACTGACCGCCGGAAAGCTGATTGGGGTAAAACTCAATGCGCTCGCCAAGACCTACCATTCTCAGTGCTTCTTCCGCCCGGGCGCGGCGCTCCTTCATGGGGACACCTCGATACAGAAGCGGCAGCATCACATTGTCCACCGCCGTCATTTTTGGCAGAAGATAGAATTTCTGAAAAACAAATCCAATGTACTGATTTCGGATATCCGCCAGTGCATCATCAGAAAGTGCGCTGATTTCCTGTCCTGCCAACACATATCGTCCGCTGGTCGGAACATCCAGACACCCCAGAAGATTCATCAGAGTTGTCTTGCCGGAACCGGAGGGTCCCATAATCGCAAGATATTCCCCTTCTTCAACTTCCATCGATATATCATTCAGGACGTGCACCGGCACCTTGCCTTGAATATAATCCTTAAAAACATGTTCCAGCTGAAGGATCATTGCTTATCCCTCCATTCCGTTGGGATTTGTCTGCATATCCGGCATGGTCTCGCCGTCATTTTCAGCAATACCGTCCTGCGCAAAGGAGTCCTCCGGCTCACCGTTCAATCCATTCTCCATACCGCCGTCGGAGATTTCTCCGCCCATTTCCGGCATCTGATCCGGTGTGCCCTGATAGTCCTCTTCACCGTGAGGATCAGCCAGTCCATCCTGTGCATTCTGCGAACCGGAAGGATCCGCAATATAGTCATCTGCGCTCAGACCACCCGCAATCTCATAGCAGTCGGTATTGGGATCGTATTCTCCCAGACTGACCTGATGCCGGTCGATCTTGCCGGAGCCGCTGCTCTTAAGCACATAGGCGGTGGTCAAATCCTCGGAAATATCCACGAGATAGAGGGACGGCAGTACGATGCGGTCGGGATTGACGGGTTCCCCTGAGCCGATCTGAATATAAACATGCTGCCCCAGCAGCAGGCCCGTGGTATCTTCCAGTGTTACGTAAAACGGATAGCTGGTAGACCCCGGTGCACCATTTCCCGCATCACCCATCATTCCGCCCATCACAGCCCCTGACGACTCCGAAGAATCTGAGTTTCCCACATTGGTATTGTACTCGATTCCGGCAACGCTGCCCTTCCAGGTCTGATTCGGGTCAAGACGGGAAACAACTGTAACCTCTGTCCCTTCCCGAATTCCGGCATTCATGCTCAGCTCATTGAGCGTTCCGCGGACACGATAGGCGTCCGACTGCTGAATCACCATATAGGCATTATTATTGGTCTCATCGATTTTCCGAACGGTTCCATTGATGGGGCTGAGCACATTTACATTGTCCAGCAGCTGCTTCGTGTGGGAAATTTCCTTTTCCTTGGCCTGCTGGTCATATTCGGCCTGTGTCAGATCCGCCTTCAGCTCCAGACGCTTCAGTTCCCACTCCAGACGCTCATCTCCGGAAAGGCCCTTGATCTTCTTCTCAACTTCAGCAAGTTGATTTTGTTTTTCGGAGGCCGTTCCCTTCATCTTCTCCAGCTCCAGATTCTGACGATCCATGGTCAGACTCAGCTCATCGGAGTCATAGCTGAAAAGTACATCATTTTCCTTCACGGCGTCGCCAACTTTTACTTTGACCGACTTGATGGTCTTTTCATTCTCTTTGGGAATCTGAACAGAGTTCTCGCTGACCACCATACCCGCAAATTTTTCGCCGTTCTGACTGGCATTGCTGAGCATGGAAACCTGCATCACAGGCACCTGCACGTTTTCCTTACCGCATCCGGTCAGCGCAAGTACCGCTGCCAGAGCCGCTGCAATTTTGGATAGCTTTTTATTCATAGTTGATAACCCTCTTCCTTAAGAAAATTGGGAGTATGCACAATGTGTAAATTATCATACTTTTTATACGGAAACAAGTCAACACTCTGCGAAACGTAAAATAAAAATTAAATTCTTAAGATTCCCGAATTTTCTTATTTTTCGCCTCGCATCCGACTCCGAAATTGGAAAATCCACCGGAGCAGCCGGTAGTGGCCTTTGTCTAACAGCCATAGCACAATCTGTTTTTTCCTCCCCAGATATCGTCCCAGCTCTCCATACGTTTTCTCCGGAAACCGCCGCTCCAGATAGCGGACAAATTCCGCAAGACAGCTGGCATCCGGCTCCTTCATCAATACTCTCTGAGATGCAAGGATCATATTTTCCGCCGCAAGAGCCTCCAACCATGCGCCGTACCGATCCATTTTCTGGCAGCCTTCAAAATAATCCAGAAGATCGTCCATCGCCTCCAGAATTTCCAGATTGCGATGCGGATTTGTACTGTGAAGAATGGATCCCTGGCGCTGTCGGTAATAGTAAAGACGATCGGGAATCACTGACACAGCGCTGCACCGTTCCAGTGCCTTTGCCGTTGTCCGAAGATCTTCAAACCATGCCCTGTCCGGAAATCGCAGCCGAGGTTGCTCAAACAAATTCCGATGCCACACCCGCATCCACGCACTGGGCGAATGGAGCAAAAGTTCCGGATGTTCCTCCAGTGTCACCGGCGGATGTCCCTCCAGCGGCGAAGACTCCCCCGGAAGTGTACGACCCGGCCATACATAGAAAAATCCAAAAATCATCATTTGCGCCTTGGTTTTCCGAATTTTTTCATCCAGAATCTGCAACATGTCCCGGCTTACATAATCATCACTGTCCACAAAAAGCAGATACTCCCCCTGTGCCAGATCAATTCCTGTGTTTCGCGCTGCACCCAAGCCGCAGTTTCTCTGGTGAACCACATGAATTCGGTCTGGATTTGCGGCACAGAATTTATCGCACAGCCTTCCGCTGCCGTCTGTGGAGCCGTCATCCACCAAAATCAGCTCATAATCCGCAAACGTCTGCGCCAGAACCGACTCCACACATTCCTGTAAATAGGCTTGAACATTATATACAGGTACAATGACACTGAATCTCATATCAGCCTCCCCTTCAGTCGAAACAAAAAGCCAAGAACACGATAATATCGGCGGCTCACCAGATAGAGCGCCGCTTTTTTGGAGCTTGGCAGCTGCCGGACATATGTGCAGGTCTTCCACTCCGGAAAATGCTCATCGATAAATTGACGAATCTCCTCAAGAAAAGGTGACACCGGATTGCATTTCGCAATGCGAACCGAAGCCGCCAGCAGCAGATGCTCCACCGCCAGGGCGTAAAGCTGTGGATTATAGACTTCTCGGATTTCCTTCTCTCCAAACCACCCAAGCAATTCCGAAAATACACCCACCATATCAAAATTACGACATTCCGATGCCTGATTCATAAGGGAGCAGGGCTGATTTTGATGGCAGTAAAGGGGCCTGTGCAGCAGAACAATGGAGTCTGCCAATGTAAGCAGCTTCACGGATGTCAGCAAATCCTCTCCGTAAAAAACGCCCTCGGGAAACATGATCCCATGCTCCTCAAAAAGGCTCCGTTTCCAAACCCGAAGCCAGACCGCAGGAGCACTGCACAAAAACCAAGGCCGCTCCTTCAGGGAAAACGGAACATTCTCTTCCCCGATGCCAACTGAAATCCGGCACTGCTTTTTCCCGCTGTCCGCCACATAATCGAAAGAAAACACATCTGCATGATGGCGCTCACAGGCACTTCGCAGGCATGTAAGCGCTCCAGGCTCTATTTCGTCGTCGCAGTCTACAAACCAGATATATTCTCCCCTGGCCAATTGACAGCCCGCATTTCGTGCTCCGCCGGGCCCCATATTGCGCTGATGCACCACTTGAATTCTTCGATCTTCCTGCGCCAGCTGCCGGCAAATCAGACCGGAGCGATCTGTGGAACCATCGTCAACGAGAATCAGCTCCCAGTCATTTCCCAAATCGCAGCAGATAGACTCCACACATCTGCGAAGAAAATGTTCCCCGTTATACACCGGAACGACAATGCTAAACCGGATAATCTGTTCCTGTTTTACCATCGGAACTTCCCCCTGTTTTGGGAAAGCGCTTTCCCCGACAACTCCCACAATACCGCAAGAATCATGGCGAGATATACCGACGCATTGATATAGCGCAGCGTAGAGGCCGTGAAAACACAATGTGCCAGATCTGCGCAGCAGGCAATTGCCGCTGCTGCAAATTCCAGGGTATACACTCCTTTGAAGCAAAAAATCATGGCCCGCAGCGATCTTTGTGCAAAGCAGAAGAAAAACACCATTATCAAAATAAGCCCCACCGCACCATAGAGATAATAAATCCCATGAAAATCATTTTCCGGGTCGAAGCTTGTGACCATTTCCTCCCGTTCTCCTGTTCTCCAATTGAGATCCACTCCCTGAACCTTCATCCGAGTCACATCCATACCAAACCATTTGGCAGACGCAGGAGATTCCTCCTGAAGCAGTCGGCAGAATGTCAGACGCATGATTCTGCGGTTTGCAACCCGATTGACATCCGTTGAAAAATCATAGGCTTCCAGTGCCTTTTCTCCTCCGAACCGCTTCACAATGCCCGGAACATACAGGTTATACGCTTCAATCAGCCGCTGTTTCTTTTCCGTCTCGCCGCCGGATTCCGCAGCCTCGGCCACCTCATCAAATGCCTGCTGCTTGCGTGCGAAGCTCTCGGACACCCGCTGCTGATTGCGCACCATGGGAGACACAGGGATCAGCGCCGCCAAAACCAGTGTCACCGCCGCCACCGCTGCGCTCTGCCTCCAGCGTCTGCGATCCACCAGCAGAAGACTGACTGCCAATCCGGCTCCGGATGCTGCCATTGCCGCACAGGAAAGTCTTGTTCCAAGCAGCAGCAGTGCCCCCTCTCCAATCATCGTCACCGCTGCCGCAGGAATGACGTTATTCTTCCATTTCTCCAGTGCCCACCCCATCGCCACCGGAACCAGCATACTGAGCACCGCACTCTGGGGATTCCCATAGAGGAACCATCCCTGTACGCCAAGCTGCTTATTCGGATAGGTGTAGGGATCGGTTCCCGTGATTCGGCTGAGCAGCATAACCGCTGCGATTATCGCAAGATTTCCGGTAAACCCAAGCCGGATTGCCTGGAAAACCCGACTGTTTTTTCTGAGAAAGGTGCAAAATGCCAATGTATAGATCACCAGCATATAAATCTTAGCCAGATTAAATAGGTCTTCTCCGGAATACAGCTTTCCAGCCTGCATCAGTGCAGCACTTCGGATCGCGGCAAATGCAGCCATCACAGCCGCCGTCAGACAATAAACCCATTTTCGTTCCGACAGGAGAAATCCGACCGCAGCTGCCGCCAGAAAACTCCCCATCCGCAGCAAAGTGGTAAAGGTGCTTTTGTAGGCAAGTTTCCCCTGCCAGAATCCCGCCACATCCAAAATCGGCTGCATCAGGCAGAAAACAAACACCATCATCGGAAGCAGACACACAAGCCTTTTCTTCCAAAATACGTTTTTATAATTCATAAGTGTCACCTGCTTTTCCGTAGTATTGCCTTCCTTTCATCTTCTCGCATTATAACAGAATCCCTATTTTCCTTCAAGGTCAGCTTTCCCCGTTGTATTTCGGAATCCGCTTGCACCGCAACTGTTTTTTCTGTTTTCTATCTAAAAAAATCACCTTCAGCTATTGTACTTATGTTGGTTTTTTGGTATAATTGGACGATAATGATTATATTGGATGTGTATCACCTTGAAGTATGGAATCTGGAATATCGAAACACCGGAAATGGGGGCTGTCAACACACTGGTAGGAGAAGGATACCCTCCCCTGCCGGCCATGGTTCTGGCTGCCCGAGGCATCACCGATGCAAAGAAAGCCCATGAATATCTCAACTGCACGTCTTCACTGATTGATCCGTTTCTGATTACCGACATGGATCTTGCAGCGGGGCGCGTTGGGCTTGCCATGGAGCGGAATGAAAAAATTGCCGTATTTGGTGACTACGATGTGGACGGCATTACTGCAACCTGTCTGCTCGTGGACTTTCTCACCCGCCACGGCGCAAACTGTATGCGCTATATTCCCTCCCGTTTGGAGGAGGGATACGGCCTCAACCCCATCGCCATTCATCAGCTGAAGCAGGAGGGTGTTCAGCTGATTATCAGTGTTGACTGCGGAATCACTGCCGTAGAAGAAGCTCAGCTTTGCAAAGAGCTTGGGATTGATCTCGTCATTACGGACCATCACGAATGTAAGGATCAGCTTCCCGATGCCGTGGCTGTCGTTGATCCCCATCGGCCGGACGATCACTACCCCCACAAAAACCTCTCCGGCGTCGGCGTGGCCTTTAAGCTGGCCGCCGCGCTGTCCGGAGATCAGGAGGAAGTCCTGAACGAATATGCAGACATGGTCTGCCTCGGAACCGTGGCGGATGTCATGCTGCTTCAGGGTGAAAACCGAGTATTTGTCGCTCGGGGACTTGAATCCATTCGGCACACCCATCGGCCGGGAATTGCCGCACTGATGCGTGAATGCGGATGCAGCCCGGACACCGTCTGTGCCTCCACCATCGGATATAACCTTGCGCCCCGCATCAATGCCGCAGGACGCATGGGACAAATCAATCTGGCACTGGATCTGTTCCTGACAGATGACTCCTCATTGGCTTCTGAGCTTGCTCGAAAGCTCTGTGAACTGAACCGCGAACGGCAGACTGTTGAATCTCAAATTTATCAGCAGGCGGTTTCGATGCTCCCCGACGGCGCACCTCCGGCTGCCATTGTTTTGGCGGATGACAGCTGGCATCAGGGGGTTGTAGGCATCGTTGCTTCCCGGCTGGCGGAAGAATTCTGCTGCCCGGCCTTTCTCATTTGTCTGGATGGCGAACACGGCAAGGCCAGTTCCCGCAGCTATGGTGGGTTTAATCTGTTTACCTCTCTGACTGCCCTTTCCGATCTGCTCGAAAGCTACGGCGGCCATGAGCTTGCCGCAGGATTTACCATTTCCCGCAGTCAGATTCCGGTCTTCCGCCAGCAGATCTGCCAGCTTGCAGGGGCTTACTATAATAATTCCGGCCCTAAAACCATGCTGGACGTAGACTGTGCCATTACGCCGGAACTTCTGACCGTTCATAATGTCGATGCGCTCTCGATTCTCGAGCCCTGCGGAAACGGCTGTCCAAAACCGATATTTGCAATGGAGCGCATGACCATTGAACGCATTACCATGGTCGGCGGCGGCAGACATATGCGCCTGCGTCTGCGCTCCGGAACCAGTCATCCTCCCATCAACGCCATCTATTTCTCGGCATCCCCCGAATCTACTTCCGTGGCGCAGGGCGATGTGGTGGATGTTGCGTTTAACGCACAGATCAATGACTATCGTGGGGAGCGAACCGTCCAGATGAATCTTCTGGATATTCGTCCCTCCTGCTCCGCTCCATGCTCTGCCGAACTGTATGACTATGGACGAATCCGTACAGGAGAGCCGATCAGCGCGGTGGAGGAGCTGCTCCCCACCCGGGCAATCCTTGCGGATATCTGGCGTTTTCTCGCCGCCAGCGGCCCGATTGTTCAGGAGGCTCCTTTGTGTCTATGCCGCAAAATTGTCCGACATACCGGAAAACCGCTGAGTCTCGGCAAGCTGATGACCTGTCTCGATATTTTCGCTGATGTGGGTCTGCTCAATACCCAGCGCATGAACAAATATATCTTAATTCGCCTGACTCCGGGGAAGGAAAAAGCAGACCTCAGCCGAAGTCGTACTTTGCAGATCCTTCTGCATGCAAAGGAGAGATGATTGATGGAATCCTTTCAGGAACATTACGACAGTATGATTGACGCCATTACGCGCTATATGCCCGGCGCCAATATGGAACTGATTGATAAAGCTGTCAACTATGCCAACGAAAAACACAAGTTTCAGAAACGCAAGGACGGCTCCCCCTATATCATCCATCCGCTGTCCGTGGCAGAAATTGTCGCAGAAATGGGACTGGATACCGATGCCATTCTGGGAGCACTGCTCCACGACTGCATTGAAGACACCGATGCCAGCCATGATGACATCGCAAAGCTCTTCAGCCCCACCGTGGCCGAGCTTGTTGAGGGTGTTACCAAGCTGACCCGTGTAGAATTTACCACCCATGAGCAGGAGCAGATGGAAAATCTGCGCAAAATGTTCATGGCCATGTCCAAGGACATCCGGGTTGTGCTCATCAAAATTGCAGACCGTCTGCACAATATGCGTACCATGCAGTATCAGACGCCTGCCAAGCAGATCTCCAAATCCCGGGAAACCATGGATATCTATGCGCCCCTGGCTCACCGCCTAGGTATGCAGAAGCTCAAGTGGGAGCTGGAAGATATTGCCCTGCAATATCTCGATCCTGCGGGGTATAACGAACTGATGAGCTATCTCAAAGCCCATGAAGAGCAGGATAAGGCTTTCATGAACGTCATTCAGGGCACCATCAAGGATCGTCTGGCTTCCGTTGGAATTCACAATACGACCTACGGCCGCATCAAGCATGTTTATTCCATCTACCGCAAAATGAAGGCGCAGAACAAAACCTTGGAGGAGATGTACGACCTCTATGCCTTCCGGGTCATTGTGGACTCAATCCCCGACTGCTATAATGTACTTGGACATATTCACGATCTTTTTAATCTGGTCCCCGGACGATTCAAGGATTATATTTCTACCCCCAAGCCCAATATGTATCAGTCTCTGCACACCACTGTCATCGGCAAGCAGGGTATTCCCTTTGAGGTTCAGATCCGAACCTGGGAAATGCACGAAACCGCTGAATATGGTATCGCCGCCCACTGGAAGTATAAGCAGGGCGGCCAGGGTAAGGGAGAAGAAAAGGACTTTGAGTGGGTCCGCCGTCTGCTGGAAAGCCAGCAGGATACGGATGCTGAAGACTATGTCAATTCTCTGAAAATCGATATGTTTGATGACGAGGTCTTTGTCTTCACACCGAAAGGAAAAATTGTAAGTCTTCCTGCCAGATCCACTCCCATCGATTTTGCCTATGCCATCCACTCCGGTGTCGGCAACTCCATGGTCGGCGCTAAGGTCAATAACCGCATCGTCAATATCGATTCCCGTCTGAGCAACGGTGACATTGTGGAGATCCTTACTTCTAAAAACTCCCGCGGCCCCAGTCGTGACTGGCTCACAATCTGCAAATCCAATCAGGCCCGCACCAAAATCAAGCAATGGTTCAAAAAGGAAAAACGAGAAGAAAATATTCTTCACGGACGCAGCAGCTTTGAGGCGGAGATGAAACGTCTGAATCTGCCGCTTTCTTCCCTGAACCATCCGGATCTTTCTCCCCAGCTTCTGCAAAAACTCTCCTTCGGCTCGTGGGACGATATGTATGCCGCCATCGGATACGGCGGCCTCACCGCCACAAAAGCTGTCGGTCGGATTCGGGACGATATCACACGGTCTGTCAAAACACAGCAGGATCCCGCTTCTGTCATCCCTGTCAAAATTGTCAAGGATGATCCAAATGCCGTTAAGAGCCGCCATGCGGTCAACGGTGTCATTGTCGAGGACATCGACTCCTGCATGATCAAATTCGCAAAATGCTGCACCCCTGTCCCCGGCGATGACATCATCGGCTTCATCACCAAGGGATTCGGTGTCTCGATCCACCGGTGCGACTGCCCCAACACCTCCGGCCGCTTTGATCCCAAGCAGTCCGGCCGCTGGGTTCGGGTCCACTGGGCCAATGAGGATTCCCAGCCTTTTGAAACAACGCTGGAATTGGAGTGCCATACCCGTGACGGGCTGCTTTTGGATGTTGCCAGCACCATGTCCTCCTCCCGTGTCCGAGTGAAGGAGCTTTCCGGCAAGGATCTTCCCGAGGAACGGACCATCTTCACCATCCGCTTCGAGGTCAAGGACACCGCCGAGCTGGATGCTGTGCGCAAGCGTCTGCTGAACATCCGCGATGTCATCAGCACCCGCCGCGGTCAAAATTAACATTCGAATCACGTCTCTGCCATGCTGTCCGGCCCTCTTGCAAAGAGGGTCCGGACACGCTGCACTATGTGACCATATTTTATTCTAAGCAATTGGAGGTAGCTGCCATGCGCGCTATTTTAACCCGCGTCAAATCCGCGTCTGTCACAATCGACGGCACCCGGGTTGGCGAAATTGGAAAAGGCTTTCTGATCCTTCTGGGTGTCGGCCCCGAGGATACCGAAAAAGAATGCCGTGCTCTGGCCGAAAAGGCTCTGGGGCTGCGTATTTTTGAAGATGAAAACGGAAAAATGAATCTGGGACTCGACGAAGTCGGCGGTCAGGTGATGGTCGTCAGCCAGTTCACGCTCTACGGCAATTGCCGCAAAGGACGCCGTCCCAGCTTTGTGGGGGCCGCAAACCCCGAATTAGGAAATGCAATGTACGAACGCTTTCTCGAACTTTGTACAGAGCTTGGCTATGCGCCCCAGCACGGGCAGTTCGGCGCTGATATGAAGGTTGAGTCCATCAATGACGGACCCTGCACCTTAATTCTCGACACCGACGAACTCATGGATCGGAGGAGAGCATAATGAATGTAATTCGTCTGCCGATTGGCATTTATATGACCAATTGCTATATTGTGTGGGCTGACGGCTGTGATCGCTGTCTCGTTATTGATCCCGCCGCAAAACCCGAAGCCATTGAAGCCGCCTGTGAAAAAAAAGGACTGACCATTGAAGCAATCCTGCTCACTCACGGCCACTTTGACCATGTGGGCGCCGTTCCCGGTCTGGCGGAAGCCACCGGATGCCGTGTGTTTATGAATGAGCGGGAAACTTCCATGCCCGAAAGCCTCACAAACGGTAAACTCTACTATACCGACACCTATGACGAGGGAGATGAGCTGACGCTTGCCGGTCTGAGCTTCAAAGTTATGGCCACCCCCGGGCATACCCCCGGCTCTGTGTGTCTGGACTTTGGAGACCATATGTTTACCGGTGATACCCTCTTTGCCCGTTCCATGGGCCGCACGGATCTTGCCGGCGGAAATGAGGAACAGATGCAGCAGAGTCTGAAACGTCTTGCGGAACTTCAGAAAGACTGCGAATGTGCCATTCATCCCGGCCACAGCGCCGAATCTACACTGGCTCTGGAGCAGGAATACAATTCTTATCTCAAAAAGTTCATGGGGGACCGTCAATGAAACTTCTCCTGATCGGCCACGATGACCGATATGCGGTGGAACAGCTCCAGATGGCGCTGTTTCCACTGGAGCCTATGGAATTCGTAGAGGAACCATTTACTGGAGACGGTGCTGTTTCCACGCTCCACCGCAGCGCTATATGGCTTACCGCAACCACTAAAATCACCCGAAACGGCAAAACCACCCGTATTTCCAAGCGTCTGCGCGCAGCTGACGAAACCGTGCGCCTGCGTCGACAGATTTTACAGCAGAGCTACTATCTCACCGCCCTGCTCCATCTGGAAAAAGCACCTGTGTGGGGAGCCTTGTCCGGTGTCCGTCCCACAAAAATCACCACAAAGCACCTTTTGGATGGCGGCAGCGCTGCCAGTGCCGATCGGATGATGAAGAATGTATACTTTGTCTCCGATCAGCGCCGAAAGCTTGCCATTGACTGTTCTCAGGCAACTGTTCGTGCTGCGAAGCTTCTTCAGCCGCAGGATGTGTCCCTCTATGTCGGAATTCCTTTCTGCCCCACCCGATGTGCCTACTGCTCCTTTGTCAGCAGAACCATCGGCAAACGCACGGAGCTGCTGGAGCCATACCTCGAAGCACTGCTGGAAGAAATCCGCCACACCGGCAAATTGATGGCAACTTCCGGGCTGACGCTTCGTACCATCTATATCGGAGGCGGCACCCCGACTACTCTGACCTCCTCCCAGATGGAACGTCTCCTGCGGTGTATCCAAACGTCTTTTGATCTCAGCCGATGTCTGGAATTTACCGTTGAAGGCGGACGACCGGATACACTCGATCACGAAAAGCTTCGGATCATTGCGCAAAACGGGGCCGACCGGATGAGTATCAATCCCCAGTCCATGATTGACTCTGTCCTTCGTGCCTGCGGCCGACGGCATAACGCTGCCGATGTAGAACGGGCCTATGCCCAGGCCGTAGATGCCGGATACAAAGCAATCAATATGGACTTAATCGCAGGGCTACCGACCGATGACTTTGCGGGATTCCGTGAATCGCTCAATCGTGTCATTGCTCTGAATCCGGCCAACATCACCGTTCATACCCTCGCCATTAAAAAAGGGGCGGATCTCTATGAAAAACGAGAAGGACTGTCCCCTGATGATGAGGTTGCACGTATGGTGGATCTTGCGGAATCCTCCCTGCGCGCGGCAGGTTATGAACCATACTACCTCTACCGGCAGAAATATATGTCCGGCTCTTTTGAGAATGTAGGATGGTGCAAGCCTGGCACCGAGTGCCTGTATAATATCTATATGATGGAGGAAGTACACTCCATTATTTCTCTGGGCGGCGGCGGAATGAACAAGGTCAATCTGCCCGATGGAACGCTCAAGCGGTTCCATAATCCCAAATTTCCGGAACAGTACATTGAAAAGCTGGACGAAGTGCTCCGGCAGAAAGATGAACTGTTCGCCCTGATGAAAGGAAGCATGTAATTGGATACCCTGATCTCAAATGTCACAATCGTGACCATGAATGAACAGATGGATGTAATGTTCGGCGGCCATGTCGGAATTACCGATGGAAAAATCGCCTACATTGCAAAAGTCCCCCCCAAAAACGACAAACCCAGTGAAATCATCGACGGCACCGGCATGGTTCTGATGCCGGGACTGATTAACTGCCACACGCAGCTGGCCACCAGTATTCTGCGCAGCTACTGTGATGAGTTGAGCCTGACTGAAGCTTTGGATGCACAGCTTCAGAAGGAGGATAAAATGGATTCCCGCTGCGCCAAGGCTGCGGCGCTCATCTCCATTGCAGAGTGCCTGCGCTTTGGTGTGACTTCTGTCTCCGATCTTTATTACTACCCCAATGCCACCGCCGAAGCCATTGCACAGTCCGGTATGAAAGCCAATCTTGCGCTCTCTGCCTATCGCTTTATTGATGCAAGCGAAGAATTTGACTTCCATCGTGATGAGCAGTGTGCCGAGCTGCGTAAAGTTGTTGAAAAGTGGCATCATTATGATAATGATCGAATCAGAATTGACGCAGGCATCTACGCCGAATACACCAGCAACCATCCCCTTTGGGAGGCTTTGGCCGACTACGCCGCCGATCAGGGCCTTGGTTTTCAGCTTCATTTGGCGCAAAGTCAGGCGGAAACCGATTCTTGTGAAGACCGCACCGGTCTGAGCCAGACGGAGCTTCTAAGCTGCCATCGGGTGTTTCAGGTTCCCGTTACTGCTGCCGGATGCAATGCCCTGAGTGAATCCGACCGAAAAATTCTCGCTAAGAATAAAGCCTCCGCTGTGGTGCTTCCGCTCGCCGATGCCAAACAGGGCCGTGCCTGCGCTCCCATCACTGAATGTGTGCAGTCCGGCATGAATGTCGCCCTCGGCACATCCGGCGCCATTGACTGCGGCAACCTCGATCTTTTTGAAGTCATGCGCGGCGCCGCTATGAGTGTCCGTGCTTCCTCCGGACGGGCTGATGCGCTGCCGGCTCAGGCTGCGCTTATGATGGCAACGGTCTGCGGTGCAAGAGCACAGGGCCGTGCCGAGGAATGCGGAATGATTAAAGAAGGACTGGATGCGGATCTGATCCTCGTGGACTTTACCGCTCCCCATCTGATGCCCTGCCACAATGTCACAAACGCACTGGTCTTTAGCGCCAAGGGCGGTGACGTGGCGATGACGATGGTCCGCGGCAAGAAGCTCTACGTCAACGGAAAATTCCCCACCATTGATCTGGGAGCTGCGGTGCAGGAATTGATGGAATACGGTCTGCCTAAGATCTTCGCCGAGACGAAGCCTCAGGAAAGTGAGGAACAAAATGTCTGAACAGAAAAAACAGTCCTTTCTCCATGGTGCTGCCCTGCTTGCTCTGGCAACGGCTATTGTCAAGGTAATCGGCGCACTGTATAAAATTCCTCTGAATGCCATTATCGGCACCAAGGGCTTCTCCTATTTCAACACGGCATATGATATTTACTCTGTCTTAATGATGGTATCTACGGCGGGTCTTCCCGTGGCCATGAGCCGGATGATTTCCGCCGCTGCATCCTTGAACAATACACGCCAGATGAAGCGCATCTATCGTGTATCTCAGGGAATCTTTGTAACATTGGGTCTCGCCGGTTCCCTGCTGATGACCGTCTTTGCCCGTCAGCTGGCCGCCTTTCAGGAGCAGCCCGATGCCTGGGCCGCCATCGCTTTTCTCGGACCATCGACACTGCTCGTTTGCCTGAATTCTGCTTTCCGCGGTTTCTTCCAGGGCCAGAGCAACATGATTCCGACTTCTGTCAGTCAGGTCATCGAAGCTGTTTTTAAACTGATTGTCGGTTTGGGCGCCGCACTGTTTATGGTCAAAGCTCTGCACAGCATTCCTCTTGCCGCCGGCGGTGCCATTTTGGGTGTCACCACCGGATGTATGGTCGCAACCATCTATCTGTTCTCCCTGTTCCGCAAATCCTACCGCGCTCTCGATGAAGGGGATCTGAGTCAGCCCGTACTCAGTTATGGCACCACAGCCAAGCAGCTGCTTGCCATTGCAATTCCCATCACCATCGGCTCCGCAGGACTTCAGATTATCACGATGATGGAAATTAAAGTCTATATGTCGCAGATTCTCGGCTCTGGCTTTACACAGGATGCTGCTGACTCTATGAAGGGTGTCTATAACATGGCACAGACCATTTTTAATATGCCCTGTGCTTTCATCGTCCCCATTACCGTCTCTGCCATTCCCAACATTACAAGCTATCTGACCCTCGGCAAGCACAATCAGGTACGCGCAACGGAAGAATCCGCCTCCCGCATCACAGCTCTGATCTCGATGCCCTGCGCCATCGGTCTTGCCGTGCTTTCCAAGCCTGTTATGGCGCTTCTGGGCGGCTATTCCGGGGAACATCTGGAGCTTGCCAGCCGTCTGATGGGAATTTTGGGCATCTGCATTGTCTTCAATTCCACAGTCATGCTCTCCAATGCCATTATGCAGGCCCACGGCCACGTAAATCTGCCGGTCATCAATATGTTTATCGGTGGTGTTTTGAAGCTCGGACTTATCTATATTCTCAGCGGCAATCCCTCTATCAACATTGTCGGCGCACCCATGGGTACCCTGCTTTGCTACACTGTCATCACCGGACTTAATCTGTTCGCTATGAACCGTGTCTTTGAAAAGCCTCCCCGGATGCTCCGCAACATGATTCGTCCTTTGGCTGCGGCGCTTCTGATGGGTGGTTCTGTCCTTGGTACCTACATGCTGCTGGGAAAAGTCTTCACGATGAACTCCATGATCAGTATTTTGATGCTGACCGCGCTGCCCATCATAGTTGGCGTGATTGTATATGCCCTGTGTGCTGTTGGCTTCAAAGCGATTACTGCTGAGGACTGCATGCTTCTGCCCAAGGGCGAAAAGATTGCTAAACTGCTCCGTCTCGACCGCTGATGGTCAAATGCCTATCTGAGCAGAGGAAGGATTATTATGAATAAAACCGAACTGATCTCCATTGCAGCCGAACGTACCGGCTTAACCAAAAAGGACACTGAGCGTGTCATCAATGCAGCATTGGAAGCCGTTACGCAGGCAATGGCTTCCGATGATAAAGTCCAGCTGTCCGGATTTGGCACCTTTGATGTCAAGGCCAGAGAGGCCCGGATTGGCCGAAATCCCCACACGAAAGAAGCCATCAATATTCCCGCTACCAAAGTTCCTGTCTTCAAGCCCAGCAAGGCCCTGCGGGATCTGATCGGAAAGTAAGGAGAATTCTATGCGTCTGGACAAATATTTAAAGGTTTCCCGTCTGATTAAGCGGCGCACCGTGGCCAATGAAGCCTGTGATAACGGACGGATCAGCGTAAATGGAAAGGTTGTCAAAGCCTCCTACGATGTAAAGGTCGGAGACAAGATCGAGATTGCGCTCGGTACCCGGACCCTTGCAGTTGAAGTGCTTCAGGTTGCGGAAACCGTCCGCAAGGATGATGCTTCCGGTATGTATAAAGAAATCTGATTTTGAAAAAGCGGCTGTCAAGCAATTGACAGCCGCTTTTCTATGGCAACGGAAGACTTCCCCAGAAGTCTCCCGTTCTATATTACATGGTAAACTGAATCACACAGAATGCTGCATAAATACAGAGTAATGCGATTCCCTGCCACCGCTCCAATTTTTTGCGTTTCAGAGCTGGCATCGTCATCAACGCCATCACCAGAAGCATCACCGGAATATCCAAAACAAGAGAAGCGTTGTGGCCGAACAGCACACTGCTGCAAGGCACCTCAAACGGCGCCAGCGACACACTGACACCGGAAACCAGTACAAGGTTAAAAATGTTTGCGCCGATGACATTGCCCAGAGACAAAGCGCCATGGCCCTTTGCCAGAGATGTGATAGCCGTCACAAGCTCAGGCAGAGACGTACCGAGAGCCACGAATGTCAGGGCGATGACAGATTCGGGGACCCCCAATGCCTGTGCAATCAAAGTACCGTTGTCAACCAGAAGATCCGCTCCGATTGCAATCAGAATCGCTCCGATAATCAGGAGAATAACCTCGCTCGCAATCGCCTTCGGGCCTTCTGCGCTGATATAGGTATCGGAAGCCTCTGCTGGATTCTGAAAGGCATCCCGAACGGTGATAATCATATAGGCAAAGAAAACCGCCAGCATCAAAAGACCGACTGTGCGGCTGAAATAACCGGTAATGTATGCACTGACTACATAAATTGCTGCAGAGCCGAAGAAGAACATCACGGGCTTTTTCAGTGTCTTAGGATCCACAGGACCAGGACGGACTGTGATTGTAATTGCGGCAATCAGTGCGGTATTGCAGATGATAGAGCCAATTGCATTACCATAGGCAATCTCCCCGTGACCGGTCATGGCAGATGTTGCAGAAACCATAACCTCGGGAAGTGTTGTTCCAATGGATACCACAGTTGCGCCGATCAACAGCTCCGGCAAATGAAACCGATGGGCAATTTTTGTAGCGCCATCAACGAACCAGTCACCGCCCTTAATGAGCAATACCAATCCGACGACAAACAGTAAAATAGGTACGAGCATAAATAGATCTCCTTTTGTAAATTTTGATTGTCCCCTCTATGAGCAATCAAGTTCAGAAAAGAAAAAACCTGCGTTAAACGCAGGTCTCATATGCAGAGACACAAACTCATGTATCGGGTGAAAGTTCATAAGCCTGCCAAGCAAGCAAAATGGATACAGCATAACCAATCGTTCAACTAAATACTGCTTTGTATGCTCCGCACATATAGCTATTAGCCATTTCTTAACTATTTAATCATATCATAAGAAAAATTGGAAGTCAAGAATGACGCATGTACCCTATTTAATTTGACCCCAGTGTTTTCCCTGAAGAATATCTCTCCGTACCAGTTCTCGATGGATTGTGTTGAGAACCCGTTTTTTGTCTCCTGACCATAGGGGCGCAAGAAGAAGCCGTTTCGGTCCATCCCCCGTTAATCGATGAATGACAACATCCCTCGGAAGCAATTCAATGCAGGAAAATAATACATCCATATATTCTTCCACACTCATCACCTCAAATTTCCCACATCGATAGTCCTGAGCAAGATCGGTGCCCCTCAACACATGAAGAAGCTGTAATTTAATACCTTCCGGTTTATATTGATCTGAAAGATATTTGACCGTCTCAAGCATCATTTCCTTGGTTTCTCCCGGAAGTCCGAGAATTACATGAACAATTACCTCAATCCCAGCCTGATGCAGTCGAGTCATTGCGTCCTCAAAAACCGGAAGCTCATAACCTCGCCGTATATAATGGGCGGATTGCGCATGAATGGTCTGAAGCCCAAGTTCAATCCAAACAGGTTTTATTTGATTGAGACGTGCTAATAGTTCTACAACCTTATCATCCAAACAGTCCGGTCTTGTTCCAATTGACAGAGCAACAACTTCAGGATCCGACATCGCAGTAGTAAAAATATTTTCCAAATACGTTATAGGCGCATATGTATTTGTATAGGATTGGAAATATGCAATATATTTTTGCGCCGTTGTCTTTCCGTTGATCCGACGTTTCGCATTTAATATTTGCTGGACTATATTATTCTGAAAACACTCTGCAAATTCCCCAGATCCACCTTCACTGCAAAAAATACAACCTCCAACACCGATTGTTCCGTCTCTGTTGGGACAGGTCATTCCTCCATCCAATGCTATTTTATATACCTTCTCCCCAAATCGCTCTCTCAAATATTGGTTCAACGAGTAATATCTCTCCATGCATGCGCACTTCCTTTCATTTCAAAATCCCATAGTAAAGACTCTAAATTTATATAAAAAAAGAACTCAGACGATACGTCTGAGTTCTTTGTGTTGGCATTACCTATTTTCACGGCCCGTCACCAGGCAACTATCGTCGGCGCTAACG
>JARIAT010000018.1 GCA_029257715.1 Faecousia sp.
AAGCTCAATGCACGGCGTCTTGGATGTAATCCCACTGGTTCCTCCCGACGAGAGAGCTACCGATTTGCCCCCACATCCCGCATGACAAATACCTACATTGCGCAGGGTACGACTCCCCCGGAAGAAATGATTGCAAATACCGAACGAGGACTGTATGTAAAGAGCATCAATGCAGGCTCCGTCAACCCGGAAACCGGTGAATTCAACTTCAATACTGCCGAAACCTTCCTGATTGAAAACGGAAGAATCACAACCCCTGTTCACAGCGCAACACTCATCGGAACCGGCGGGGACATTCTTCAGAAGGTGGATATGGTTGGCAATGACGCAGAACTTGGACAGGGCTTCTGCTGGGCGGACAGCGGCGCTCTCTATATCGGTGCAGGCCAGCCCACCGTCCATGTAACCGAAATGACTGTGGGAGGAGATCAGACATGATAAAACTGGAAAAAGAGGCTCTGATTCAATTATCTCAGAGACTGAAAAATGCAGGTTTCTGTGATATTCGCTATTATATCCGGAATACCAAGCAGTTTAAAGTAAATGTTTTAAACGGCGAAAATGAAATGACTTCTCGGTCAAATGAGAGTTCCTATTTTGTGGAAGCCGGAAAAAATGGGAAACGCTGCTGTACATTCTTTAATACCATTGATATGATGGACGACGTTATGGAACAAATGGAATTCTCTGCCCTTTCTGCCGAAGAAGATTACCACCCGTTTCCGTCCTTTGAACAGGATCAGCTATATTCCGATTCCTTTGAAATGGTAGAGGAGGCCGAGATTGTTAAAACCTTGGCAGAAACAGAGAAAATCATACAATCTGTACCTAAAACCAGAAATGCGGAAAGCTGCTCCTGTACACAGAGTATGCAGGAAATTACACTGATGGATGAAGCCGGTCATACGCTGACCGATATGAGTCACTCTGTCAACGTGTTTGCGAAGGTTGTATCCGAAGAAAACGGAGATGTCGAGCTGGCATGGGGGCAAAAAAGCGGAAATCAATTTTCTGATATCGACTGTAAAGCACTGGGAACTGAAGTTGCGCAGTTGGGTGCCTCTGCTCTGCACGGACAACCGATTGCATCGGGAACGTATCCTGTTATTCTGAAAAACAGTGCTGCGGCAGAGCTGCTGGAAGCGTATCTTCCTATTTTTTACGCTTCCGAGATCCAGAATGATATGAGTAAGCTGTCCCAGAAGCTAGGTCAGGAAATTGCGATCTCAGACCTCAACATACTGGAAGATCCTCTGCTCCCCGGCGGAAGATCCTGTCGGCACTTTGACGACGAAGGAACCCCTGTATCCCGAAAGTATCTGATTCACAACGGAATTTTTGAAACTGCCCTGTATAACCGTAAATCCGCAGAAAAGGACCATACTGTCAGCACCGGTAACGGATTTAAAGGTGATGTCACATCCGCTGTTTTTACCGGTGTAACAAACATCTGTGTAGAAAGCGCCTCTGGAAAGGGGATGAACCGGGAAGAACTGTTCCGCACCATGAAAAATGGCATTATGGTAACTGATTTAGAGGGTGTTTTTGCCGGTGTGAATACCGTCAGCGGCACATTTTCCCTCCTATGCAAGGGTATGACCATTCAAAATGGTGTCATTGACAAGCCTTTCTGCAAAGTTACCATCGCAGGAAACATCTATGACCTTCTCCAGAATATTGTCGCTATCGGTAATGATCCAGCCACCACATCCGTAGAAAGTCAGTCGCTTCGTGCTCCTTCCCTTTCCTTCAAGGGATTAGCCGTCTCTGGTCTGTAATTCAACCAAACAAAATACAGGATGATTTTTAGTTTGGAAAGGTGGCGTTCAACAGATTCTCGTGGTCTGCCCCAAGATTATAAAAACATCCTGCCTAAAGCAAATCCCCTCCAAAGAATCCAAATGGACTCCAAGGAGGGGATTATTCTTTATCCTATTCAGTGGAGATTATCCCTGCCGGACCGAATATACGCAAACAGATACAGGCATGATTCCCCCACAAATTCAAAACCACTAATTGGATTTTTATTTCCTGTAGAAAGTATTTCCTCCGATAAACTCCCGAATCAGACTTGTCGGCGGAATTTCATCGTCCACATCTGCCTGTTGGACATAGTTCAAGACCTTTACGACATTTCGAACATCATCATAATAGGGATTTTCCGGCTCTACTGCCATCAAAAGCGGATAAATATGTTTTTTAAGAACCGCCAGCTCGTAGAGCGTAGAGCTATTAAAAATCACGTCTGCATTCTCCTGATAGGGGAAAATCAATCGGCGCTCTCCCTTTTGCACCGAATCCCACATAGAAAGCGTATGCTCCACTGAGGCTCCTCTTGTCTCGTAATCCCGTACAATCCGCCTCAAAAGCCGCAGGTAACTGGTTGGAATTCGATTATGATTATCGAGATTCAGTGGAATCAATGCACTTACATACATTTTAAAAATCAGATGATCTTCAATTCCCTGTGGAAGCATCACAGGATTCAGCGCATGGAGTCCCTCCACAATAATCACAGAGTTGTCAGCCAAATGGAGACGCTTTCCTGACCACTCTCGTTTTCCGGTCAGGAAATTAAACACAGGCAGCTCAATTTCCCCGCCCTCCAGAAGTATTTTCAGGTCTTTGCGGAAAAGCTCCGTATCCAGTGTATTGATGTGTTCAAGATCCAGTTTTCCGTCAGGTCCGGGAGCAATCTGATCCCGATCGATATAATAATCATCAAGACTCATCAGCACCGGTCGCATTCCATGCACGCGAAGCTGCACTGCCAGACGGTTTGCAGAGGTTGTTTTTCCCGAAGAACTTGGCCCTGCCAGCATAACTGCCTTGGCCCCCCTTTGGCAAACCATATCTGCCACCTGAGAAAAACTCTTTTCATGAAGCGCTTCATTGATCCGAATCAGTTCCCGAATTTCACCGTTGCACACAAGATCATTTAAATCCGCAACACTTTCACAATTGAGAAGCGTACACCAGCGCTCTCCCTCCGAGAATACTCGGAAAAAATTCGGCATTTCCCGGAACTCCGCCAACTGATCCGGATTCAGAAGATCCGGAAAGACAAACACAAATCCACCGGGAACCGGAAGAATATCCCATACAGAAAGATACCCGGTAGACGGCATCATCTCTCCATAATAGTAATCAGCAAAATCTTCATACGTATACACATCAAAATACGGAACAGGTCTCCAAGAAAGAAGCCTTGCCTTGTCCTGCTGCCCATCCTGACGGAATCTTTTTGCAGCTTCCTCTGTTGTGATTCTTCTGCGAATGAGGGGAATATCCTGATCGATCAATTCCTTTACACGCTGTTTCAGAGCATCCGCCGAAAAATTATCGCTGAGCACCTGAATAAATAGTCCCTGCCCCATGGTGCAGTTCATCTTTGCGGTTACCCCTGGATAAAGCTGCCGCATTGCCAAAAACAGTACAAACTGAACGGTTCTGGTATAAGCATCCTTTCCGGCAGGACTGTTATACTGTAAAAGATTTACCTGACCACAAGAAGCAGCCATCGCTCTTCTCTGTGAAGCAATCTCATAGCTTTCCTCTTCTGTGCGAACCGGAATATAATTCAGCGTAAAAATCTCACCGGCGATTTTCGCCACCAGCGGACGCTTAGACAATTTATCGTCATCCATTCCGAGTTGTCTGACCAACTCCAGCAGACTCTGGCCGGGTCTGGCCGTAACTTCCTGATGATCGATGGTTAATTTCATGGAAACCGCCTCCTTTGGAAGGTGTAAATTTTTAGGTTATTATTATACCACCATCTTTTCAAAAATACAACTATTTTATGCAAAGTTGACAAAAAAGCTCACCATTGCAGGTGAGCTTTTGTTTTATTGCTGTCCGATCGACATGATATCGTAAGGTGTGGTTTGATAAACAAAATAGTTGAGCCAGTTGGAAAACAGCAAATTTGCATGACCTCTCCATCGGACAATCGGATCTTTTGTATCATCATCATTCGGGAAATAGTGCTCCGGAACATGGATCGGAAGTCCCAGATTCTTGTCACGTAGATACTCCATTTTCAGAGTATCCGGATCATATTCCGCATGTCCGGTCACAAAAATCTGCCTTCCCTGCTTACTCATAACGCAGTAAACTCCAGCCTCCTCTGAGGATGCCAGAATTTTCAGTCCGGGAACTTTCTCCAGATCTTTCCGTTCGATGGTTGTATGACGGGAATGGGGTGCCCAAAACTGGTCATCAAACCCGCGCAATAAAATTGCGCGCTTATAGTCTACATGATGGGGGTAGACACCGAAGAGTTTCTCGCAAAGCTCATGTTTTTGAATTCCATAGTGATAGTAAAGCCCCGCCTGTGCGCCCCAACAGATGTGGAACGTGGAATGGACATGGGTTTTGCTCCACTCCATAATCTGGCACAATTCCTGCCAGTAATCCACCTGTTCATATTCCATCAGTTCCACCGGCGCACCGGTAATAACCATGCCATCAAATTTTCGGTCCTTCAGCTCCTCAAACGTCTTGTAGAACGTCAGCAAATGCTCCTGCGAGACGTTTTTCGCCTTATGACTTGTTACCTTCATCAGCTCCAAATTGACTTGAAGCGCCGTATTGCCAAGGAGTCGGCTCAGCTGTGTCTCTGTTACAATTTTGGTAGGCATCAGATTCAGCAAAACAATTTCCAGTGGGCGAATATCCTGACTGGCAGCCCTGCCCTCGCTCATAACAAAGATATTTTCTTGCAAAAGCGTCTCTGCTGCCGGCAGGTCGTTTGGAATTTGGATGGGCAAAATCGTTCCTCCTGACGCTTATACGCTTTCGATCGCCTGCGCCAGATCCGCAATCAGATCCTCCGCATTTTCAAGGCCGCAGCTCAATCGAATGAGGTCCGCACCAACACCAGCAGCATCGAGTTCCGCATCGCTCATCTGACGGTGGGTCGTGCTGGCCGGATGCAGACAGCAGGTTCTGGAATCCGCCACATGCGTCTCAATCGCACCAAGCTTCAAATGCTTCATAAATACCTCTGCTGCACTTCGACCGCCCTTCAGTCCGAAGGAGATCACACCGCAGGATCCATTGGGCAGGTATTTCTGTGCCAAGGCATAATACTTATCCCCCTTCAGTCCGCAGTATTTAACCCAAGCAACTTTCTCATTCCCCTTCAAATACTCTGCAATCGCCTGTGCGTTGGAACAGTGCTGCTTCATCCGAAGCGGAAGGCTTTCGAGGCCCAAATTCAGATAAAACGCACTCTGAGGTGACTGCACGGAGCCGAAATCCCGCATCAGCTGTGCTGTGCATTTCGTAATATATGCACCAGCTAAGCCAAACCGCTCGGTATATGTAACACCGTGATAGCTCTCATCCGGCGTGCAAAGCCCGGAATATTTCTCAGGATACGCAGTCCAGTCAAATTTTCCGCTGTCTACGATCACGCCGCCCAGTGCAACGCCATGTCCGTCCATATATTTGGTCGTTGAATGGGTGACGATATCTGCACCCCACTCGATGGGGCGGCAATTGATCGGCGTAGCAAACGTGTTATCGACAATCAGGGGAACGCCGTGCGCATGGGCCGCTTTTGCAAACATTTCAATATCCAGAACAGACAGAGCAGGGTTTGCAATTGTTTCACCGAAAACCAGCTTGGTATTGGGGCGGAACGCTGCATTCAGCTCCTCCTCAGTGCAGTCAGGGCTGACAAAGGTGCATTCAATGCCCATACGCTTCATCGTGACTGCAAACAGATTGTAGCTTCCGCCGTAAATGGCAGAGGATGCAACCACATGGTCTCCATTGGAGGCAATGTTGAACACGGCAAAGAACGTCGCCGCCTGACCGGATCCGGTCAGAATTGCCGCCGTACCGCCTTCCAGCGCAGCAATTTTTCTTGCAACTGCATCACATGTGGGGTTTCCGCAGCGGGAATAAAAATATCCATCCGCTTCAAGATCAAACAATCTTCCCATATCTTCAGAGGTATCATATTTAAAAGTAGTACTCTGATAAATGGGGATCTGACGGGGATCGCCGTTCCCGGGGGTATAACCTGCCTGAATGCAGAGCGTTTCCGGATGAAGATTGGAGTTCATCATTAATCACCTCATAGTTGAAATTTGCAAAACATAGGCTAATTGTAATATGCTTCTTTTACTTTGTCAATCTCTGACAATCGATTGAATTCCTTTTTCCAGCTGAGCCTCTGTAATTGCCCCTATATGCTTTGATGCAATCTTTCCATCTGCGTCAATAAAGACTGTCACAGGCATAACCCCAATCTCAAACGCTTTTGCCGCATCACTCTCCGTGTCAAAATACACCGGAAACGTATACCCATTCTCACGAATCACCCGTAATGCGCTGCCGTAGGTATCGTTATAACCATCAGTAAGATTCACCATCATAAACTCGGCTTTATCACCATATGTCTCCCAAGCCTGCTGAAAATACGGCATCTCCTGCTTGCAGGGGCCGCAGCGACTGGACCAGAAATTCAGCACAACCGGCTGGCCTCGAAAATCAGACAGGTGATAACTTCCATCGGATTCATCCAAAACCGAAAAATTCGGAGCCACCCCCTCTGCCGTTTCCACAGCAGAAAGCTCGGGGCGCACCTTATCATCAAAGCTGCGATAAAGCAGAACACTTCCTCCGATAACGATGACCAATGTCAGAATTAACACCAGCAGTTTGAATGTTGATTGTTTCATACTTATCCTCCTTGTTTTTCCCTATCATACCATAATAGAGCCGTTCTGAACAGAAAATCATTTGAAAACTTTTTGAACAATCTCTCATCCATAAATTGTTTCTCAGGGAATAAAATCCATAACCTAAAAAGCCCACCGAGAGGATCGGTGGGCTTCCTGACAAATGATAATTGAGAAATGATTAGACACGCTTTCTAGCCAAATATTTATCCAACTCTTCCTTCATTTTCTCCGGGATCTCCCGAGAAACAGGGCAGAACTTTGCATTTGCCATTCTGTCTGCAAACGCGATAATAAAATCAATATCTTCCGCCATCTGTTCTGCCTTCATCACAGCCATTGTATCATAACGGTCGTGAATGGTTGCAGCATTTCCCTCATCGGCATCTCTTGCAAAACTCAGAGCCGGAACACCTGCATCAGCAAAAGGAGTCGAGTCAGAGGAATAAACCATCTGCTTGGCGCTGACGCTGAATCCCAGCTCATTGCCCATATACTCAATGTAGTGACACAGCTTCTCTTCTGTGGTGCAGCCGGCAATAAATTTGCCCATAATGCAGCCAATCATATCCAAATTGATATTCAGAACCATCTTGCTGATTTCTTCCGGATGGGCCTTGACATAGGCCTTGGAGCCCAGCAGACCTCGCTCTTCACTACCGCAGAGAATCACACGGATGCCGTAGCGGTGGGGATGGGTGCTAAAATACTCTGCAAGTGCCATTGCGCCCACTGTACCGGACATATTATCATATGTACCAACACTGAGGGGGGTCGAGTCATAATGGGCAGAAATAGAGATATACTCCTCTACCTGACCGGGCAGGTCTACAACGACATTATGAGAATTTCCCTTATACTCCTCCTGCTCCAGAACAATCCGTGCTGTTTTTGCGCCGGAGTTGACCATTTCAATTGCGTCCTTAATGTTGACATTCACACCGGGGATTTTCTTACCGTCAGCCTTTTCAATTGCCATTGTACGCACTTCCCGCTGATCAATATCCCGGTCAGCATAATTATTATGACCGTTATGCGAGATGAAACCTACCGCACCATTCTTAACGAGATCATGGTATCTCCATGTACCGAGGTAACCGTCAAACAGTACAATCTTGCCCTTACACTGGGAGTATGCAAATTTATCGGTGCTTCGCAGATAATAAAGCGGTGCTTCTAGATCTGCACATCCCACATTGGTATATCCCTTGCAGGGATATTCTTTGCCGTCAATAATGAGTTTTGCGGTTTTCATATGGGACAAGTCCACTTCAAAGGGTTCAAGCTCTGCTTTGCATCCCAATTCTTCCATCTGTGCTGCCAGATATTCCGCGCACTTGCGCTCTTCTTCGGAGCCACCGGTCCGAATAAAAGCTGTTTCGTTTAAAAGCTGCTTAATCTTTTCTGTATTCATCTTTTTCCTCCGTTGCATAAATATATAATCGTTACAGGATCGATATCGGTGAATTGCACTCCACGGCAAAAAAGACCGAGTCTTGATTGGACCCGGTCTTAAGTTTGTTAGTCCCGATTCGACATACGACCGTTTACATGATCTTTAATCGCCTGAAAACTTTCAGCGCTGATGACATGCTCAATTCGGCAGGCATCCTCTGCTGCGACCTGCGCATCGACACCGAGGGCAATGAGACACTGTGACAAAATTTTATGTTTTTCGTAAGTTCGCTCAGCGATTTCCCTACCGGAGGGCAGGAGCGTAATCAATCCGGAGCGATCCATTTCAATATAGCCATTATTGCGCAGATTTTTCATGGCAACGCTGACGCTGGGTTTTGAAAAATCCAGTTCGTTGGCAATGTCAATAGAACGCACGGATCCATTTTTCTGCTGGAGCATCAGAATTGTCTCCAGATAATTTTCAGCTGATTCGTGAATCTGCATATATATCCATCCTTTACCTGTTATTCCATATTATATTATCACAAAACTAACATGGATGCAAGTCTTATTCAGACACTGATGGCACATCTCCCCTGTCCGGAGATCAATTAAACCGAACTATACGATTACAAAACCGATAGATCCCTTCAGTAAGATTCTGCCCGGGGTTTCCTGGGAGATTTAGAAACAGAAGCGGACTTTTTTTCCGAAAATATGCCGCCCATTTTTCATCCCATCTCATGCAGCTCTCCCACATTTTGCGCAGGTCCTCATCTGCCTGTGCTGAGTGATTCAGCCGAGTGAAAATACATGCAATTCCAAACAGCATAAACAGCTCATGGCGCATATACCGTCTCTGATTTGGACTTCTAATTTCATCGAGACGAACCGAACGGAAGCAGGCTTCTGCGATTTGCAAGTGGTGTGGATAGCGCCGGCGGCAGACATCGTCTTGCACGGACTGGCCTTCTCTTCCGATGGTGTAACGATAGAGATCGGAATTCATATAAAAAATTCTCTCCACAAAAGGAAGGGTTCTGCAAACCATCAGATTATCTTCATAGAAAACTTTGCGCGGCAGGTCTGTATCGCAGCGGCGCATCACTTCTGTCCGAAACGTGCAGCTATGAATGGTAAGCATTTGATGCACAAGAAATCTTCTGGTTTTACCCCAGCCAAAAATCTTCCCCTCCGGCAGTGCATTGCCATACTGAATTGATCTGTCGCCTATTCCGTCGGTATGGGTATAATAATAATTTGTAACAAACAGATCCACTCCGCCAAACCGCTCGCAGGCGCCCAGCTGATCCAGGAACCGACAGAAGTCACCGCTGACACAGTCATCGCTGTCAACAACTTTAAAATATGTACCGGATGCCAGCTTCAGTCCGGCATTGATTCCCGCACCGTGTCCCCCGTTTTCCTGGTGGACAACCCGAACAATTTGAGGATATTCCTGTGCGTATCGATCTGCAATCGCACCGGTATTATCAGTAGATCCATCATCCACGACAATCACCTCTACCCTGTCGCCTCCCGTCAAAAGGCTGTCAATACAGCGCTCCATATAATCCTGAGAGTTATAGCACGGCACTGTAACCGTCAATAATTTCATATCATGTCCTCATTTTCGATAAATTCTTTTCTTCCATATTGGTTTATCTTATCATGTATATTTTTGTTTTTCAACCGGGATTTCATATGTCAAAATCCCGGTTGATTTTTTGTAATCTCAGCCAATGACAAAATTCAGTTTGTCTGCTATAATGCTAAAAACCAAGGAATCTCTACCCCGCTGTTTTCGAAAAAGGAGACGACCGCATGAGCTATATCCTCCCTATATTCCATGTTCTGTTTTCCTATGGGTTTTTATTTTTCTTAGGTACAGCTTTTAAACTTTCAGGATTCAGTTTTTTACCGTTTTTTCTGCCTCTCATTTTGGACATTATCCACTTGATTGTGGTGCTTACCGTTGGTCGGAACTGGTCAAGAAAAACGCTGCTCAATTGTACACTGATTATCAAATACGGATTGATTCCCTTTTACTTGATCGGGAGTGTCCTCACTTTCGCCTCGGTAATTACAGCATTCTTTCCTTTACCATTTATGATTTTTTTCGGGATAATTGCTGTATTTCTAGTATGCTTTGGCTATGCTGCTCTGCTTGGTGGCGCGCCATATGCCATTGCCTATATCCTATCCGCCCGCAAAGAGAGAATCCATTCAAAGACCACGTCTGTTTTATGCGGAATCTGCCAGTTTTTCTTTTTGTTCGACGTTCTATCTATTATAGCTTTAACGCTCAAGGAACACCACTTGCGAAAAACAACCATCGTTTTATGCTGTGTCGTGACTCTGGCAATTCTATGCTGGATTCTATGTCTGCTCCTCGTTTTTACACAATAAGAAGTTTCTGCACGTTCAGCAGGATTGCATTTCTCATCACAAAAACGAAACACCTTAAATTTAAGGTGTTTCGTTTT
>JARIAT010000040.1 GCA_029257715.1 Faecousia sp.
TAGCCAGAGAATCGAGGGACATATTGACCCCGGGGATAATCATGCCGCCGATGAAGTTTTTGTTTGCGTCAATTACGGAAACCGTTGTGGCGGTGCCGAGATCAACGATCACCATGGGACAGGGATAATTATTGGTTGCGGCAACTGCGTCGGCAACCCGATCACTGCCCAGTTGGTTGGGATTATCCAGAAGAATTTTAAGACCGGTTTTGACTCCGGGTCCAACGACAATCACATTCTGACCGGTGATTTTTTCGACAGCGGTTTTGACCGCATTGGTGACCATAGGAACCACCGAGGAGAGGATCCCTCCCTCAAACGGGTGATTTGCCAAGCCGTTAAAATCAAGGACAGATTTAATGGACATGGCATATTCTGAGGCGGTTGAGTTTCGGTTGGTGGAAAGACGCTCTGTGAAACAGATTTTGCCGTTTTCAAATCCTCCGATGACTACATTGGTGTTGCCGATATCAATTGCTAGAACCATAGAGAAATTACCTTTCTAAAAGCTTTGCTTTTTCCAGTCCCTTGACCAGTGCGGTGGTCAGGAATGTGGATGCAAGCATTTCAAATACAGCCTGAAGGCCGACAAATGTGCAGATAAACACAAAAACATTTTTTCCGCCCATCATATTCTGAACGTACTCTGTTTTACCGAACAGCAGCACAAGAGAACTCATGAAGAATACTGTGTTGAAAAATGCGGCTAGAAACCCAGTGATGGCGGCTGAAGATCGAATATGAGGCTGAATCCATTTACATATGGAACCAACCAGAAGACCTGTAAGCAGCCGAGCGCCAAAACACATCAAAAAACACCGCAGGGGACTGAATTGGAACAGCACAACACCCAGCGGACTTGCGCCTCCGAATCCGAGACACTGCAGAAAACTGGTCAGTCCGAAGACTGCTCCGGTGAATGCACCTCCCACAGGTCCCAGAGCTGCTGCAGCGACAGCCACCGGAATCATATTGAGCGTGAGAGACAGCGGGCCGATGCGCAGATATCCCAGAGGGGTATATGACATCAGCAGCAGAATTGCGGTCAGAAGCCCTAAAAGGGTTATCTGCCGGGCTTTAAAGCCGGTTTTCATATTAAATTCCTCCTTGTTATCGTTCTCCAAAATGGAGATACAATACAATTATGCACGAGTTGTGCCGAATTATTGTAGCACAGAGAAGAGAAAAATGATATATCATTTTAAAAAGTTTTATGGTAATATATAGGAAAATAAGAAAAGAGGGGATCTCCATGCTGAAGGGAAAAACTGTGGTGCTGGCGGTTTCGGGCAGCATTGCAGCCTACAAAATTGCAAACCTTGCCAGAATGCTGAAAAAACAAAACTGTAATGTACAGGTCTTGATGACGCAAAATGCCACCAATTTTATCAATCCGATTACCTTTGAGACGTTGACTGCGAACAAGTGCCTGATTGATACATTCGACCGTAATTTTCAATATTCGGTTGAACACGTGGCGCTTGCAAAGCAGGCAGATGTCGTGATGATTGCGCCTGCATCGGCAAATGTCATTGGAAAAATTGCCTGTGGAATTGCGGACGATATGCTTACTACCACGATTATGGCATGCCCGTGCAAAAAGATTGTTTCTCCTGCGATGAATCACAATATGTATCATAATCCCATTGTACAGGATAATCTGAGGCGTCTGGAGCAGTTTGGCTATGAGATTGTGAAGCCGGATACAGGAATGCTCGCCAACGGAGATACCGGTGATGGAAGAATGCCGGATGAACGTCTGTTGATGGAGTATATTCTCAGAGAGATTGCCTGCGAGAAGGATCTGCGCGGGAAAAAAATTCTGGTCACTGCTGGTGCAACCCGGGAGGCCATTGACCCTGTCCGCTTTATAACAAACCACTCCACCGGAAAAATGGGTGCTGCCCTTGCCAGGGCTGCAATGCTCAGAGGGGCAGAGGTGACGCTGGTAGCTGGCCACATGGAAGTGGAAGCCCCTCCCTTTGTCAAGGTGATTCCGGTGATTTCCGCACAGGAAATGTTTGAGGCAGTGGAGCGAATTGCGTCGGAGCAGGATATTATCATCAAAGCAGCTGCAGTGGCGGATTATACCCCCGTTTCCGTGTCAGATTCCAAAATGAAAAAGAGTGACGGGGATTTGTCCATTCCAATGAAGCGTACAGCGGATATCCTGAGTTATCTGGGCGAGCATAAACGGGAAGGGCAGTTCCTTTGCGGATTTTCTATGGAAACGGATCATGTGTTGGAAAATTCCCGGAAAAAACTGCAAAAGAAACACTGTGATATGATCTGCGCCAACAGTCTTCGAGCGGCTGGAGCCGGATTTGGTACCGATACCAATATTATTACAATGATTACAGAAGCCGAGGAGCAGGAACTGGATCTTATGAGCAAGGAGCAGGCAGCACATCGGATTCTCGATGTGATTGCGGCAAAAATGTAAAATTTTTGCAGTTATAAGCTTCTTGATCAAAAAAGTTGTATAATAGAATTTCAGAAAGAATCCAGCCGAAAAGACTGGGATGACAAAGGAGGATTCTGTTATGAAAAAAATCATGGCGGCAATGGTTTCGGCAATGATGGTGCTTGGGATTGCAGGATGCACGGGGGGATCCGGCGGAAAAACAGTTCAGAAAGTCGGTGTGGCCATTTACGATTCTTCCGATGAATTTATGTCGCTTTACCAGCAGGAGGTTTCGGATTATTTCAAAAGCCTTGAGACAGATGCGGTAGAATATGATGTAACTGTTGTGGACGGACAGGATGATTCGGATACACAGGCACAGCAAATGGACGACTTTATCTCCCAGAAAATGGATGTCATTCTCTTGAATGCTGTGCAAACATCTACGGCGAATACGATGATTGAGAAAGCGGCTGCGGCGGATATTCCGCTGGTTTTGATCAATCGAGAGCCGCGGGTCGGTACGGAAGATGAAAGCTATCCGGGGATTTTGGAGAATGCCAAAGTCTGCTACGTAGGGGCGGATGCTCGGCAGGCAGGTACCTTTCAGGGGGAAATCCTTCGAGATCAGCGCAACCGCGCGGATATGAACGGCGATGGGGTGGTTTGTTATGTGATGATTCAGGGGGATCCTGAAAATCCCGATACAGCAGATCGCTCGCAGTTCTGTATCAAGGCAATGACCGATGCAGGAATTGAGGTGCAGGAGCTTGTCTGTCAGTCTGGAAACTGGCATGAGCAAGAGGCTCAGGAAATCGCACAGCAAGCATTGTCGGAGCATGGAGATCTGATTGACGTAATTATCTGTAACAATGATTCTATGGCGCTCGGTGCGGCGAGTGCCATTCGGGCATCCGGACGAACGGTGGGGAAAGATATCCTCTTGGTGGGCGTGGATGCACTGGAAGAGTGTCAGGATATGGTCAGAGCCGGAACCATGACGGGAACGGTGCGCAATGATTATGTTGCACAGGCACATAAAGCGGTGGATGTCGCAATTGAAGCAATGCGGGGCAGCCCCATCGAAAATTATTACTGGGTTGATTACGTCAAAGTGGATCAGGAATTTTTGGATGCGGCAGACACAAATGAACACTAGATAGCAGAATTATCTGCTGAGAAGTTTGGAAGACGGGGGAGAACGGATGTTTTCTCCCGATTCTTTTGCGTTGTTTGTTCGGATGAAAAAATATTTCAATAAATGAAAAAAAGTGTTGACAAAACAGCGTTCTATAGGTATAATAATCCACGTTGCTGAGGTGCACAACACCAACGCAGCAAGCCATTTGGCCCGGTGGTGCAGTCGGTTAGCACGCCAGCCTGTCACGCTGGAGGTCGACGGTTCGAGTCCGTTCCGGGTCGCCATATTGGATTATGAGTAAAGTTTCCTTTGCTCATAATATGCCTCTGTAGCTCAGTCGGTAGAGCAGTGGACTGAAAATCCACGTGTCGTTGGTTCGATTCCGACCGGAGGCACCATATATGCGGGTGTAGCTCATCCGGTAGAGCGCCACCTTGCCAAGGTGGAGGTAGCGAGTTCGAGCCTCGTCACCCGCTCCAAATCCCAAACACGTAAGTGTTTGGGATTTTTTCTTTTAGAAGATTTTAGGGGTTCCATCGAAAGGTATTTTCCTATATAATGTTGATAAAAAAAGGAGTAAGATGTGATGAATCGTTTCCCTGCAAGCAAAAAAATGACCATGTCAGCGGTGTGCATTGCGCTTTGTGTTGTGCTTCCGATGGCTTTTCACGCAATTCCCAATGGCGGACAGATGTTTTTGCCCATGCACATCCCTGTGCTGCTGTGCGGACTGATCTGTGGATGGCAGTTTGGTTTTCTGTGCGGCATTTTGGGGCCGCTGCTGTCGTCTGCGTTGACTGGAATGCCCCCTGCACCGATACTGCCTGCAATGATGGTGGAATGCGGCGTATATGGCATTACAGCCGGTCTGATGATGAGTAAGATCCACTCTGGTTCTATCTATCGGGATCTTTATGTCAGCTTACCTGTTGCGATGCTGGCTGGACGGATGTTTTCCGGCATTTCCAAGGCGCTGATTTTTGCACCCGGGATGGGAATTCGGGTATGGGTGATGGCAAGTTTTGTGACGGCGCTGCCGGGAATTGTAGTGCAGCTGGTGCTGCTTCCAAGTCTGGTTGTGTTTCTTCAGAAGGCGAATGTGATTCCTGCCCGATATCCAAAAAAGGATGGCATGGAAGCGGATAAGTAGAGTGCATTCGTTCATTCAAAACAGAAGGGCCTGCGGTCTTCCAAACCGCAGGCCCGTTTACCATATTGATAGAATTCCACGGAGTCTTTTTCAGCACAATTCTTTGTAATCGCGAGCTAAAACCATTTGATCTGAGCTCCATGCAGCGCTTTCAAGTCTTGAAGAGCATCTTCTGCGATTACATTGGCCCCCATTTGCGCAAGAGCCCGTGTGCTTTCCGACCCGTCCTGAAAGCAGAATACGGGGCTCCAGCCGGCTCTCAGATTTTTGACTGTTCCGTCCCAGCTGCCGCCGTGATTTTGTGCAGACTGAGCGACAAAGGTGCGGCTGCCAAGACAATGTATGATGCGGTTGCGGCTCAGAGCGCGAATAGAGGAGAAGGGACAGTTAAATCCATCTTCGCTGACATAGGTAATCCGGCGATGGGATGGCTGTAAATGCAGGGAATCGGCAACAATGCTGATAACGCGGCCGCCTGCTTGAAGACAGGCATCCTGCGCAGTGCGGTCTGCGCCCCGAGCATTTCCGGAGACGAGGGTATACCCTTGTCTGGCAGCTTCATAGCCGACCATGAGGGCAAAGTGCTGATTATCCGGACGAAGATCACGGCTGCCGACGAGAGAAATCATTGGGGTGCTCAAAAGTGCAGGATCTCCTTTGATCCAGAGACAGCCGGGTGCATCTGCTCCCAAACGATCCAGCAAAACGGACGGATATTGCCTGCTGCTGCGGCACAGCGGCTGACAGCTGTATTTTTGAGCCTGACGCAGATATCGATCCAGAAGCCAATCATCCTCGAGCAGGGAAATGATCCTCTGAGCCTGCACATGGGAATAGCCCAGCGAAGTCAGATCCGAAACTTCCAGAAGGCGGTCTTCCGTCTCTTGCGGATGCTGTGCAGCCCTATCAAACAGAGTGCGGAGCTGGGAAGTTGTCAGAGGATCCCGTTCAGGATTTCCGAGATGAGAGCACAGCATCAGAAATCCCCGGTCAACGGCCCTCAACGGAACCGCTTTCTGGGAGCCTTTGGAGCCTGAACCGCTTCCTCGGTCAGACTGCCATCCGCACCCAAAATCATTGGCTTAATGTGATAATCGGAGAATTTGGCGATTTCATCGAGTTTTGCTTTATCGGGAAAGTTTCCCAGGAGACTCCATGCAACGCCCTTGCGCTTGGCGCGTCCGGTACGACCGATGCGGTGGACATAATATTCATTTTCGGCGGGAATATCGAAGTTGACGACGCAGTCCACATCGTCCACATCAATTCCACGGGAGGCGACATCCGTGGCAATCAGAATCGGGAGTTTGCCGCTGCGATAACGCTGCATGGTTTTTTCACGGAGGTTCTGGCGGATATCTCCATGGATGCACTCGCAGTCCAGACCGGCTCGCTGGAATTCGTCACACAGCCGCTGGCACATATGTTTGGTGTTGCAGAAAATAATCACGCGCTCATATCCCTGGGTGCGAATCAGACGCAAGGTTGTCTCAGCTTTCTCCAAAGGCGAAACGCTCAGGGAATACTGGGCAATATCGGGACGGTCTTCTTTTTGCGGTTCAACCGTAATTTCCACTTCATCACGCTGGTACATCCATGAGACTGTCATGACTTCCTGAGAAATCGTGGCAGAGAACAGACCGAGATTCTTGCGATTTTTGACTTTTTCGATGATTTTTGTAACATCCTTGAAAAAGCCCATATCTAACATACGGTCAGCTTCATCAAGGACGACCGTCTGGATTTTATCAAGCCGAATGGTCTTACGGTTGTAGTGATCCATGAGACGACCGGGAGTAGCGACTACGATCTGAGGCTTACGCTCCATTTGCTTGATCTGAGCGCCGATACCAGAGCCGCCATAGAGAACGGCAACCCGGATGTTGTGAAAGTAGGTCAGCAGTCCCCGAAGTTCATCCCCGATCTGGATGGCAAGCTCCCGGGTGGGGGCAAGAATCAGGCCTTGAACATCCTGAGATTCAGGGTCAATGTGTTCAATCATAGGGATACCGAAGGCAAATGTCTTTCCGGTACCAGTTGGAGCTTTGGCGATGACATCTTTCCACGCAAGGAAGACCGGGATTGCCTCAGCCTGAATGGTAGTAGGATAACCATATTCCTTTTTTTCAAGCGCCTTGAGCATGGCCTCGCTCAGACCAAGCTCTGCGAATGTAACAGTGCTTTCCGACATGCTTTATTTCCTTTTCTATTAAGAATCATTTTTCTTACATTCTATCAGGATTCTACAACTTTTGCAACCAATTTCAGCAGAACGACAGATGGAATCTCTTTTTTTAAGAAATGCTAAGAACCATTCTGTGGACAAATTAGCGATAATATGCTATTGTAAGATAGATTTAGTATGGGGAGGTATGATATTCCTGAAAGTTGATGTAATGGGGATTGAATTTGACAATCTCACTATGCAGGAGTTTGCAGACCGCGCAGCGCAGATGCTGCAATCCCATGAAAAAGGATACTGTGTCACGCCAAACGCAGAGATTGTATATGAGTCGATTCAGGATGAAAACTTCCGAAGTGCAATCAATGCGGCCAGTCTGGTTCTGCCCGATGGGGCTGGGGTGATACTGGGGGCTAAGATTCTTGGAACACCGTTGCAGGAAAAAGTTGCGGGAATTGAGTTTGGTGAAGAAATCTGCAAATTGCTTGCCAAACAGAAGGGAAGACTGTATCTGCTGGGAGGAAAACCCGGAATTGCGGAGCAAGCAGGAGATAATCTCCAAAAAAAGTATCCGGGGCTGACGATCTGCGGTGCCGATCATGGGTATTTTAAAGATGAAATGGCGGCGGTTACACGGGTAAACATAGCAAAGCCCGATGCGGTATTTGTGTGCCTTGGCGCCAAAAAGCAGGAGTGCTTTATGAGAAATCATTTGGCAGATATGAATGTATCGCTGATGCTGGGATTGGGCGGCAGCCTGGACTGCTATGCAGGGGCTGCAAAGCGTGCCCCAAGATGGATGATAAACTTAAGCCTTGAATGGCTTTATCGGCTGCTCAAAGAGCCTAAACGGCTGGGGCGCATGATGAGACTGCCGAAATTTATGATAGTCTGCTTCCGAGAGAAGCTGCGGAGGAAGAAAAATGGGTAAACTGATAGTCCTGGAGGGAACGGACGGTTCCGGAAAATCAACACAGTTCCGCCTGCTGACAGAGCGGATCGAAAAAGATGGAATTCCCTTTGAAAAGCTGGTATTTCCCCAATATCAGGAGGAGAGCTCGGCATTGATTCGGATGTATCTGGGCGGCGAGTTCGGAGATAAGCCCTCTGATGTCAATGCCTATGCCGCATCTGCATTTTATGCGGTGGATCGGTACGCATCCTATAAAAAGGTCTGGGGAAAATGGTATGAACAGGGCGGACTTGTACTGTCTGATCGTTATACGACATCGAATGCCGTCCACCAGACTGTCAAAGAGCCGGAAGAAAGGCAGGGAGAATTTCTTAAGTGGCTCTACGAATTTGAATATGACCGTCTGGGACTGCCTCAGCCGGATCTTACGATTTATTTAGATGTTCCTACGGAATACACCGAGCGGATGATGCGAACTCGTGAGGAAGTCACCGGAACCCATGCCGATATTCACGAGCAGGATCTTGCATATCTTGCAACCTGCCGCAAAATCGGACGCAGGGCCGCGGCTTACTACGGATGGACGGTGATTGACTGTGTTGCAGACGGGGAGATGCGTTCCATAGAGGATATACATGAAGAGATTTATCGTCACGTGATAAAATGTTTGGAGGAATAATTATGGTTTATGTCATGCTTGGAACCGGGTTTGAAGAAGTAGAGGCGCTGACGCCGGTGGATCTGATGCGCAGAGCCGGAATTGGAGTTAAAACAGTCGGAATCAACGGGAAAATGGTGTATAGCAGCCATGAAATCGGCATAGAGGCAGACCTGACGCTGGATGAATTGAATCCTTCCGATATGGAAATGGTCATACTTCCCGGCGGCTTGGGTGGCGTTGCCTCTATCCGCGCCAGCGAGAAAACACTGGAGATTGTCCGAAACGCATACGAAAAGGGGCTGTTTGTGGCGGCAATCTGTGCCGGCCCCACGGTTCTTGCGGACCTCGGGATTACAGACGGGAAAAAGGCCACCTGTTATCCGGCCTGCGCAGAAGGCATGAAACATGCACAGATGGAGAAGGATGTAGCAGTCGTCCGAGAGGGAACGGTTATTACAGGGACCTCGGTGGGATGTACAGTCAAATTCTCGCTGAAACTGATTGAAGCGCTTCGTGGTGAGACGACGGCTCGGGAAATTCAGGATCAGATCGTCATTCGCTGAGAAAAGCGAAAGGAGTAAACTATGAAAAAAAAGAATCACAAAGAATGGAATTCTGAAGACGAGCTTTTTCAGGATCAGATTCAAGAGGAAATTCTGGCTGGGGAAGAAAATATAGATTCCGCAGAATTTACAGCCCCGGATCAGCAGGAACTGGATCAGCTGCTGGCAGATGCAAAAATTGCCAGCGGAATGGAGCAGCCGGAAGATTGCGAAGCAGAAAACACCGGAAATGTATTTCGGGATGAAGAGTACCGTGATACTTTTGGTGAAGGGGAGGATTTGAGCCGTATTTTTGCGGACGAGCCCTATGCTTCCGACGAAGCGGAAGAATCGGATCCATGGGATTTGCTTGCGCAGGAAACACCGCATGGGACTTCAAATGAGGAAATTCCTCTGCGGAAGGGCCGTCCGAAGCGGAAAAAGGGTTATGGAATGTTTGGTATTCCTCACATTCTGGCAACAGGCATCTGGCTTGCCATTATTGTAGCAATCGGCGTTTCGCTCGGGCGTGTAGCTTGGGTATGTGCTGCGGATGTGCTTGCGTTTGGTCGGGAGGACAAGGTCGTAAGCATTACCATTGACGACGCTGATACACTGGACGATATTGCAGAAAAACTGCATCAGGCAGGCCTGATCCGCTATCCTCAGCTGTTCAAGGCCTATGGTGTATTCTCCAATGCCAGAGAGGATATCAGCTCCGGAACCTTTGCACTCAATACGCTTTATGATTATCATGCGCTTGTTGACGAGATGAATTATTATTCCTCTTCCCGTGAGATCATCTCCGTTACGATTCCGGAAGGATACAGCTGCCAGCAGATGTTTGCGCTGCTGGAGGAAAAAGGGGTCTGTTCCGTAGAGAAATTGGAAAATTATGCGGCAACAGGTGAACTAAAGGATTATTGGTTCCTCGAAGGGGTTGAGCGCGGCGATAAATACTGCCTCGAGGGCTTCCTTTTCCCAGATACCTATGACTTCTATGCAAATGACGATGCAGAGCAGGTGCTGAAGAAACTGCTGAATAACTTCGAAAAGCGCTTTACGGAAGACATGATTACAGGTATTGATACACTCAATGAAAAGTATGCTGCACGGCTGCGCGCAAACGGGATGGACGATACCTACATTGCCGAGCATAAGCTGGATGTACGTGATATTGTTATCATTGCGTCTCTGATCGAAAAGGAAACCGCAAGCAATGATGAGAGTTTCAATATTGCATCTGTTATTTACAATCGTCTGAGCGATCCGAACGAATATCCTTACCTGAATATTGATGCTGCGCTGCTGTATGTTCTGGGACACAAGGAGAAGATTACGACGGAGGATACGCAGATCGACAGCCCCTATAACACCTATAACCATGCGGGTCTGGTCCCCGGTCCTATCACAAACCCAGGTCTCAACAGCCTCAAGGCTGCGTTGACCCCCAATGATACGGACTACTACTTCTATGCACTGGATACTGGTGCGGAGACTCGTGTGCATCACTTTACAAAGACGCTTGCCGAGCATGAAGCATTCCTGGCAAGTTTGGGAGAATAATATGGCAAAACTCGAATTACTTTCCCCCGCAGGTGACATGGAGCGGCTGCAAATGGCAGTGCTCTATGGCGCGGATGCGGTTTATCTGGCAGGAACCTCCTTCGGGATGCGTTCCTTTGCCGGAAATTTCACCCCAGAACAGCTGCCAAATGCTGTGCGCTATGCTCATGAAAACGGTGTAAAGGTTCATGTGACGGTTAATACCATGCCACGAAATAACGAGATTGTATCTCTGCCCGAGCATTTGGAGCGATTGGATGATGCCGGGGTGGATGCGCTCATTATGGCGGATCTGGGCGCGTTTACAATGGCAGGGAAATATGCCCCCCACTGTGCAAGACATGTCTCTACGCAGCAGTCCATTGCAAACTATGAATGTGCGCAGGCTTGGCATGATCTCGGCGCCAGTCGGGTCGTTCTGGCACGGGAGCTAAGTCTTGACGAAATCCGCACCATTCGGGAGAAAACATCCAAGGAATTGGAGATTGAGACATTTGGCCATGGAGCCATGTGTGTCAGCTACTCCGGACGGTGCCTGCTGAGCAATTATATGACCGGACGTGACTCCAATCGAGGGGAATGTGCGCAGCCCTGCCGATATCAGTACGCACTGATGGAGGAGAAGCGCCCCGGTGAATATTTCCCCGTATTTGAGGATGAGCGCGGTACCTACATCATGAATTCCCGGGATATGTGCATGATTGACCACGTGGCGGAACTGATGGATGCAGGTGTTGACTGCATTAAGATCGAAGGCCGTGCAAAGTCGGCATATTATGCGGCAATTGTAACAGGTGCTTACCGTCATGTAATTGACGATATTACCGCCGGAAGAGAAGTGGACCCCGTGTGGCGCAATGAGGTGGACCACGTGTCTCATCGAATTTATTCCACTGGCTTTTATTACGGCGATCCCGGTCAGTATACGGAAAATTCTCGGTATATTCGGGAATGGCAGATCTGCGCAATTGTAGAGAACTGTGATGAAAACGGCGTTGCGACCTGTTCCCTGCGGAATAAGTTCCACAAGGGTGATGAGCTTGAACTGGTGGGACCGGATACCCGTCCTTTTGCATTTACGGTTGATGAAATGCACGACAGTGATGGTGTAATCCTTGAGGAGCCGAGAACGCCCCAGATGACATTTACGATCCGGCTGCCAAAGCAGGTTCCGGCAAAATCAATTCTCAGAAGATCGGTTGATCTCTCCGCAAAATAAAGAAACTCCCGTCGGAATGTTCCGACGGGAGTTTTTTAAATAATGGTGTAGCCGCGCGTTACAGCCGGATAATACCGGCATCGACCAGCTTTTGCAGGCTCATCAGGATGCCGAGCTTTGCATGATACCATGTCAGACCGCCCTGGAAATAAACAGCATAAGGCTCACGGATGGGACCGTCGGCGGAAAGCTCAATGGAGCTGCCCTGCACGAATGCGCCGGCAGCCATAATCACCTTGTCATCATATCCGGGCATATCCCACGGCATGGGCATGGCGTAGCTGTCAACAGGCGCTGCAGCCTGGATTCCGTGGCAGAATGCAACCATCGCCTCTTCACTGCGCAGTTCCACAGCCTGAATGATGTCGTGGCGGACTTCATCTGCACCGGGGACACACTTATAGCCCAGAGGCTCATAGAGGTTTGCTGCAAAAACAGCACCTTTCTCAGCGCCGGCGGTGACAGTGGGAGCGAGGAAAAATCCCTGATACAGGGAGGTCATCAAACCGAGGTTTGCACCGACCTCCTGACCAAGGCCGGGGGCAGAAAGCCGGTATGCACAGCGGTCCACACATTCTTTGGTACCGCAGATATAGCCGCCGATGGGAGCAAGTCCGCCGCCGGGATTCTTAATGAGAGAACCAACCACCATATCGGCTCCAACATCCGAAGGCTCTATTGTCTCGACAAATTCTCCGTAGCAGTTGTCTACCATAATTTTCACGGAGGGCTTAACGGATTTACAGAAAGCAATCAGCTCACCAATCTGCGCAACTGAGAAGGTCGGGCGAGTTGCATAGCCCTTGGATCGCTGAATGGTGATGAGCTTTGTTTTTTCGGTAATGGCCGCACGGATTCCCTCATAGTCAAAAGTGCCGTCAGCCAGAAGATCTACTTGCCGATAAGAGACACCGTATTCAGCCAGAGAGCAGGTGCTGGGGCGGATACCGATGACTTCCTGCAGGGTGTCATAAGGAAGACCAACAGGAGAGAGAAGCTCATCTCCGGGCAGAAGATTTGCACTCAGTGCCACAGTCAGTGCGTGAGTACCACAGGTGATCTGGGGACGGACAAGTGCAGCCTCTGTATGGAAGACATCGGCATAGACCTTCTCCAGTGTGTCACGGCCAAGATCGTCATAGCCGTAACCGGAGGTAGCTGCAAAGCAGGCTGCGGAAACATGGTGCTTCTGCATTGCGGCAAGAACCTTTGCCTGATTATATTCGGCAATCTGGTCAATCTTGGCAAAACGCTCTTCCAGACGTTTAAGAGCCTTTTCCCCATATTCATAGACCCCGGCAGAAACGCCCATGGTCTGATATAATTCCAATAATTCGTTCATATGTTACTCCTTATCCCGAAAAATCCGATTTTTGCATATCATTTAACATAACAAAAACTGTTCTGAAAGTCAAGTTCAGCGGCATGAAATTCTATTCGGAAGGATTCATCGCAGATGAATCTGATAGTCGAGCCGCGGGGTGGGATCGAATGATTCTCCTTGAAGACTCAACAGCAGTTCTCGACAAGCTGTCCGCCCGAGTTCTGCCGGATCGAATTCCACGGCACTTACCGGTGGAACATGGTTTTTGAGAATAGGGCTGTCACACAGGGATGCAACCTGTACATCTTTTGGATGAGTCAGCCCCATGGATGTGAGGGCGACAAGTACCTGAATGCAGATCTCATCGTCCATACAGAGAAAACGATGAATTCCCTGCTGAAGAAGGTCTGATACAGCGGTTCGGATGATTTCGGGTGTGTCGAGTCCCACTCGAACGGAAGTTCGGTCCAGCGGAAGGGAAAGGGATTTTCGCGCCTCTGTGAATCCTGTTAACCTGCTTTGATTTACAACATAGCTCAGATCGTTTCCGAGCAATGCAACCCTATCGGGGCTTTCGGATAGAAAAATTCGGGAAAAGGCGCAGCATCCTTCTGTCTGAAGATGGTCCGCTTCCACAGTGGCCTTCCCAAAATAGCTGTTGGGAAGAGAGCCTAAGGTGGCAAATGGGATTTCCCGATCAATCAGGAGTTCTGTAATAGGATCATGTTCTGCGGTCCTGGTCAGGATAACACAGTCTACTTTCCGGTGATCCAATGTACGGATGAGTGGATCGGATTTTTTTCCGGTGGACAGACAGACCATCACATTATAGTCAAAAAGAAATGCTTCCTGGCAGATTGCCCGCATACTCTCGCGCAGAAAGGGAAGATCCAGACACAGAAAGGAGTGAGGAATGACCAAAGCAAGATTGAAGGTTCGTCTTTCTGCAAGTCCTTTTGCGGCAGCATTGGGGATATAGTTATGAATTTCGATATAATCAAGCACCCTAGAGCGTGTGGCGGCACTGATACGGCCTTTTCCAGAGATTGCCCGGGAAACGGTGGTTTTTGAAATGCTGAGTGCCTTGGCAATATCGTTAATTGTGAGATTCTCTTTTGTATTGATAGATTATCCCTCCAGAAATGTTAATAGATTTTGGAAAAATGTGTGGAAAAAATGTGCGCAATTTGCGCAACAGATAGTGTAGCAGAATACACGAGCTTCGTCAATGGAAAAAATACAAGGATTTTGAGCGCCGATTTAGTCAAGTGGCAACATTGAATTCAGGTGGAAAATATGTTACTATGAATCAGCTATTGAATCAAAGAGGGAGGTTAATTGCATGAGCAGAGCCGATGAATTATATATTGCCACTTGCCGTGAGATTCTTGAGAACGGATTTTCGGATCAGGAGTTGGAGGTCCGCCCCCATTGGGCAGATGGAACGCCTGCGCACACCATCAAGAAATTTGGTGTTGTGAACCGATACAACCTGAAAGAAGAATTTCCGATCATGACACTGCGTCGCACTTATTGGAAGTCAGCCATTGAAGAAATCCTCTGGATCTGGCAGAAGAAGTCCAACCGGATAGCAGATCTCGGCAGCCATGTTTGGGATGAATGGGCCGGAGAAGACGGCACCATCGGAAAGGCCTATGGATATCAGCTTGGTATCAAGCACCAGTATCAAGAGGGGCTGTTCGATCAGGTGGATCGGGTCTTGTACGATCTCAAGCATAATCCTGCATCCCGCAGAATTATGACGAATATTTATAATTTTGAGGATCTGCACGAGATGAATCTTTACCCCTGCGCGTACTCTATGACGTTTAACGTCACCGGAAATACCCTGAACGCCATTTTGAATCAACGTAGTCAGGATATGCTCACGGCGAATAACTGGAATGTATGTCAGTATGCTGCCCTTGTGCACATGATGGCGCAGGTTTCCGGACTGGAAGCAGGAGAACTGGTTCATGTAATTGCCGATTGTCATATTTACGACCGTCATATTCCTATGGTTGAGAAAATGTTGGAGAATCCTATGTACGAGGCACCGAAGTTTGTGATAGATCCGGACGTGAATGATTTTTATCAGTTCACCAAAAACAGTTTCCAGATGATCGACTACCACTATAATGATTTTAAATTTGAAATCCCCATTGCAATTTGAGGTGTGCCATGGATGCAATTGTAGCAGTATATGATGACTGGGGAATCGGTGCAGATGGAGATCAGCCGATTGCGCTTTCTGCAGACCGAAAATTCTTTCGGTCTGTCACAAAGGATTCGACCGTGATTGTAGGACATAAGACACTGGCCTCTTTTCCCGGCGGAAATCCGCTTCCAAAGCGTAGAAATATCATTTTGACCCGTCAGGGCTGTGATATGCAAGGGATAGAACTGGCGGATTCTCCTGAAGCGGCTATGGAACTTGCCAAAAAAGACGAGAAGGTTTTTGTGATTGGCGGAGGAAGTGTTTACAGACAGATGCTTCCGCTTTGCCGTCGGGCTTATGTGACAAAGGTCCATGCAGCGCCCCGTTCTGATACATTCTTCCCGAATCTGGAGGAGGATTCCCACTGGAAGCTCTCTGAGATTCTGGATTCCGGTGTGGAAAATGGAATCGCTTACGAGATGTGCTTATACATACGAGTATGAAAAAAGCCTCCCATTCGGGAGGCTTTTTTGTCAGAAAGAGAATAAAATGCCGAGTGCAGCGGAGATCGCGATGAAGACAATAGGGTGCGCCTTCCATTTGCGCATCAGAAGGAACAGTCCTGCGGCAAGGGCAATAGCCGGCCAATTAAAGACTGTGAGAAGGTTTGAAAATCCGTCGAATCGTTCAAAATGAAACAGAGCCTTCTGAGAAACGGAGAGCAATGCTGCAGTAATCAGCCCAATGGACGCAGGGCGAAGACCCTTAAAAACGCCCTGAATCAAAGGGGAATCCTTGAATTGATCCAGAATTCTGGAAATCAGAATAATTATAATAACGCTGGGAGCAGCCAATGAAAGTGTAGCAAGAACAGCACCGGGAATTCCAGAGCAGATATAGCCCACATAAGTTGACATATTGATGCCGATGGCTCCGGGAGTGGATTCCGAGACTGCCAGAAGATTCAGAATATCCTGATGTGTAAACCATCCGGTTTTTTCACTCATTTCATAGAGAAACGGAAGGGTTGCTAATCCGCCGCCTACAGCAAATAGACCGGTTTTAAAGAACTCATACATCATACGAAGCATTATGCTCATTTTTTCACCAGTCCCTTCACATACAGAATATAACCGGCGATTCCGGCGCAGACCACAATCACGGCAGTGGGGATTTCCGTAAAGAAAGCAAATACCGTAGTAATTCCGAAAATCCACCAGGCAGAAGCGGTTGTTACAGATTTCTTACCCAGCTTTAGTACGGCATCAAGAATCAGGACGCATACACAGACCCGGATTCCAGCAAAGGCGTGCATGACAATAGGGAGCTGCGCAAAATTTTCCAGAAATGCGGCAATGAGCGTGATGATAGCAATGGATGGACTGAGAAATCCGAGGGCAGCGCAGATGGCCCCGGGGAGTCCGGAATATTTATAACCGATGAACGTGGAGGTGTTGATCGCAATGATCCCGGGTGTACACTGGCCGATGGCATAGTAGTCCATCAACTCTTCCTCCGTAGCCCAATGATACCGTTCCACTACAACTTTTTGCAGCAGTGACAGCATAGCGTATCCGCCGCCAAAACAAACGGCTCCCATCTGGGCAAATACCCAGAACAGTTTTGCACATTGCTTCATGGAAAGCTCCTTTCATCCCTTGACTTTCGTTGGTGATCTGAACCTTTTAAAATCTACTTGGAAACTGCGGCTTACGTTGGTCATTATATCGCTGTTGGAGTCGGTTGTAAATAAAAAAGAAGAAAGAACTTGGTGCCTGTTGTTGCTTAAAAAGAATCCGTGTCCAGATCGGAGGAGGTTTAAATAAAAAATAAACCTGATTGTCAGAAAGAAAGTTTGGGCAATTGAATTTTAGGGAAGAAACCGAAAAATCCCCCGGTCATTCTGTTGACCGGGGGAAAACGTTATTCACCAATGGTAATCTCGGTGGTAGCGAGAACGGCATTATTGAGGTATACCTCAATTTGGTAAGTGCCGGGGGTCGTGGGCAGTTGATCGCATTCCATTACGCTATAACCGTCTTTCCACATATCGCTCCAGCTTCTAGTGCTGGAATCAACAGCAGCAAGCTTCCCGTCTGCGTTGCGGAAGACAACCAAAGTCGTAATATTGTCACTTGAACCTTGATAGGTGCTGCCGGTATAGAAGAGCAATACTACATTTTCTCCGGTACGGAAGGTAGAACCTGCGTCCTCAAGAGTCAAATCCGAATAATCCCAGCTTTCCTTGTTAGGGGCGTGGTAGGTAAATGTATTGATCTGAGAACGTGCCAGACCGTAGCCGGAAAAATCTGCTGTAATGGCAGGCACATCGACAGAGGCGGTTCCACCAAAGACACTGCTGGAGTCCGCAGCCTGAATTGCGAGATTGTAGTGGCTGCCGGGGGCGACAGGAGAAATGGTAAAGCTGGTCTGATCGGTCTTAAAGCTCTGCTGTTCGGTGCTTCCGTCCACAGAGGCCTGAATGACCCAGCCTCCCTCCGGAGCCTTGCCGTCAAATTCCCAACTCATTGAAATCGTGTTGTCCGCAACAGAGACATTTAAATTCTTCAAAGAGATGGGATTTTTTGTGACAAACATCCGGGCGGCCTGTGTCATACCCTGAGCAACGACTTCTACCGTATAGGCGGATTCAGAACTAATATCCGTAAAGGATGCGGAGTTGCTCTCCACCTGTACAACCTGATCATAGCCTTCTTCGTTATAGCAGTGTGCAGTCCAAGAGGAAATTTCCTCTCCCTCAGGGGCACTCCAGGAGATATTCATGGTATGATCTGCGCTGCTGTCAACGGTAAGATTTTGGGCAAGGACAACATCACGAACGGTGTAGTCGATGGAGGTTTCACCGATTACATAGGTGGAATCATTACCGCTGAGCGTGAAGGTATAGGTTTCACCGATGGTAAGATTATTGACAGAGACTGTATGGCCGGTGAATGTCATCGTCTGCGGCTCTGTGTTTGCGGAGGAATAGGATAAGGTCCATTCCTGATTGTCGGGTCCTTCCACGGCAAAATTCAAAATCACAGAACCGTCCTCGGTGCCTGTGACAGCACTCAAGTTTAGAATCTGGGTTTGCGCGGGCGTGGAATATGTCAGGGGATCAGCCCCCACAAGCTCATGGAATCCATCTATTTGCAGTGAAACGGTATACTGTGTAGAGGGCTTAAGCTTGGTAAATGTCGCACTGCCGTCTACCAGATGCTCTGTCAGTACATTTCCGTAGGTATCCTTACAGATAACTGTGATACGTTCAGGGCTGGCTTCGGTTTCTACGTTGATAACCAGCGTATCTCCTTCACCGGAAATTGTGAATGCAGAGACAGCCTGACGATAAATTTCTGTGTAGTAGTAATAGGCACCAACCAGAAGTCCGCAAATGACAATTACGGAAGCCGTAATTGCTGCGATTTTCTTCAAAACCCCATGCTTTTTCTTTCCGGGAGAATCCAACTGTTCCATAGAATCCTCACCAGAGGATGCTGCTTCAGAATTTTCGGCATCACCCGTCTGATTTTCTTCCTCAAGAATGATGGGTTCCGGCATGGGAATTTCGATAGGATCCGGTGCGACAACGGGATCAGGAGTCTCATGATCGATCAGCTCCTGTGCCTGCGTCAGAATACCGGCAGTTTCTTCCGTTAGGGGAGCATTTTCATCTGCTTCCTCTCCGGAGGGGGAGTCACCATGGTCGCCAAGCAGCTCACGCAATGGGGGTTCGTCAGGATTTTCCGCACTATCTTCCGCAATGATATTCCGCATGACATCAATCCAGTCATCCTCTGACTGATTTTCCGCATCATCGGAAACTGCATCGTCATCCGATGTTTCGGATTCAGATTCATCAATGTTATCCGAGGAAGACTCCTCAGCCTCGGTTTCCTCGTCATCTTCCACAGATGCTTCAGATTCTGTGGTATCCTCGCTCTCCACAGCAGAATCATCGCTGCTGTCTTCTGATTCGCAATCGGATTCATCGTCAGGGGCATCCTTCGCAGGCTCGTCACTTTCGGAGGAAGCATCCTTCTCGGGAAGGCTTTCCTCATCCTCCGATTCCATCAGGGGTTCCGGCTCTTCGACAACAGGGGGGCCAATGCGGATGTCATTTACAGTATTGCGCTGCATATAGGCAATCAATGCCTTACCCATTTCTGTGGGATCAGACCAACGGTCTTCAGGATTGAGGGAGATGGCTTTGAGGATAATCTCTGCCATTTCATAGTCCGCATAGGCAGGGGGAACGAGCTCACTGCCGGGCTGTGTCATGCTGGGAAGCTCACCGTTGTTGAATACCTGATACAGAACAAGACCCAAAGCGTAGGTATCCATGGTAGTATTGAGGGTAGCAAATGCGTCTGTAATTTCAGGCGGTGTGTAGCTGCTTCGGTAACGATCCGGCAGGGATGAATACGGAAGAGCATTCATTGCAATAAAGCCAAGATCTGCGATATGATAGTTCTGATCGCCGGAGAGAACGATGTTCTCTGGCTTAAGATCTACGTAAAGATAACCGTTTTCCCGACAGATAGTAAGCGCAGCACACAGATCGATGCCCATATTAACTGCGGAGAGGTGCGTCAGCGGATTATGACGCAAGTAGCGCTCCAGTGTCAGCTTATAGGGGCTGAGCAGATAGACCTCGTATCCGGTGGCGTGCTCCATCGGGACAATCTGATGATTCAAATAAGGGAGAAATCCTCGCTGGGCAGCAAGCTTGTCCAAAACCTGAATTTCACTCCGGATTCCTTTTGCCAGATTCTTAAAATAGTCCTTGGCAGCCTCAGTGTCAGGATACGCGCCGGTGAGCAGCAAGGCATCCAGTTGAACCTGAGAGGCGGGAATGGAGATGGTTTTTACGATATATCGTTCTTCAGAATCGGCTCGCATGGCGGGATAGCAGCGCACACCGTTGTGATTGGAAATCGCATCGCCCAGAGCGAAGTTATCCAACATGGGAGATACCAATCTGATTTCTGACAAAACGATCACCTCCTTTTACTGATACCCCTATATCATAAAATAGATTTTGAAAAAAAGCAACAGGATTGTTTTAATAAGCAGTTGTTTTATTTTGAAGAAAATGATATGATTGTACAGAATACTGTGCAGTTCCGATACTGTACTGGATTGGAGGAACAATATGAGCAAAATTATCTGTGAGATTTGCGGTACTGCTTACCCTGATACAGCCAAGGAATGTCCGATCTGCGGATTTCCGCATACCCCTGCGGATGAAGAGCTGAATCTGGACCTTGATTTAGACGCAGCGCAGGGGCAGGAGGATAAACAGACTGCGCCTGCAGTTCCCAAAAAGGTAAAAGGAGGGCGCTTCAGCAGCAAAAACGTAAAAAAGCGCCATATTGAAGAATATGAAACTTCAGACGACAGCACACCAGAACCGTCGGATTTACAGGATTCTCAGGATGACAATGAGGAACTGGAAAAGGAGCTGGCGCCTCAGAAGGGGTTGAAAATAGCAGTAGCGATTTTGGCGGCAGTTGTACTTTTGGTCGGTGTTTATATTGCCTACCGTTTTGTTTCAGGGGCAGATGCCTATCAAAAAGAGGAAACAAAACCCAGTGAATCTGTTTCCGCAACGGAAGATCCGGCCACCAAGACAGAGCCTTCCATGAATTCTGTCGCATGTACCGATCTGCTGCTGAGCAATGAAACGGTTGAGCTCAGAGGGCCCGGACGCGGCTGGCTGCTGGATGTGACACTTTACCCTGAAAATACAACGGATGTACTTACCTTTGTTTCCAGCAACGAAGAGGTTGCGGAGGTTTCTGACAATGGCCGGATTACTGCCGTAGGTCCCGGTACTGCCACTATCACGATTACCTGCGGCGCGGTTACCAAGGAGTGTACGGTAAACTGCAGCTTTGACGGTGTAGAGACGACCGAAGTTACAGAGGAATCTGAGACAACCGAGGCAACGGAAGAGACAGAAGAAGTTACAGAGGCTCCCGAAAAGAAGGATCTCCGCCTGAATTACAATGATGTTTCGCTGTTTAGTGTTGGAGAAAAGTTTACCTTTGGTGTTACAAATGGTGGAGAAAGCATCAGCCGTTCTCAGGTGGAGTGGAAAAGTTCTGATCCGGCCATCGCAAAGGTTGAAAACGGAACAGTTACAGCCGTTTCCGGCGGCACTGCCACCATTACGGCCTCTTATAACGGTATGACACAAAAGTGTGTGGTTCGCTGCCGGATGGAACCTGCGGCAACGAACCCCGGCGGTCAGTCTTCTGACAGCAGCTGGAAGATGAGTGATGCCGACGGAGATGTGACACTGAAAGTAGACGAGTCCTTCACGCTGAAACTCACAAATGCTTCCGGTGAAACTGCGAATGTCAGCTGGAGTTCTTCCAATTCCGGCGTGGTGTCGGTGAACGGAAATACCATAACTGGTAAGATTGCGGGTATTACGAATTTGACTGCGACGGTGGATGGGAAGACATTTACTTGTATTGTCCGAGTTGTCAAATAATTCTGAACATATGAAAAACAGCCGCCCTGCTGGGCGGCTGTTTCATGTTATAGGGGAAGAACTTCACAGACAGTCAGCATATTGTCCGTTACACGGAACCGGATATCGAATCCGGCAAAAGGAAGTCCATAGACCCGGTCGGGATTGCGCTGATAGGACGGTCGGGGATCGTGACTCAAAACACCGATAACCGCATCGCGTTTTTCCTCCGGCAGAAGTTCCAAAAGATTTTTTGGGAAATCCACCTGAAGCAGAAAAGAGCCGGCGGTATCTGTAAACCCTCCAAGAGCCTCTGGATGGGAATCGGCATAGGGAATATAGGGTTTAATGTCAAAAATCGGGGTTCCGTCCATCAGATCGGCGCCCGAAACATGAATCAAAGGTCCGAGTTCGGGATCAATTTCCACCCCCTCAAATTTGACGCAGGATAATCCCAGATTATTCGGACGGAAAGGAGATCGTGTCGCAAAGACTCCCATGCGTGTATTGCCTCCCAGACGGGGAGGTCGTACAGTCGGAGACCATTTGGTCCGGACAGCTTCAGAGAACTGCCAGATAATCCAAAGGTAACTGAAGCCTTCGATTCCCCGCAGGGCATCGGCATTTCGATACTGCGGCTCGAAAACAATTGTAGAGCGCAGATTTTCAACAAGATTGCTCTGACGCGGAATCCCGAATTTTGTGGGAAAATCGCTGTGCATATGAGCAATTGGTTGAATAGAGATTTGATTCATAGTTATCACTTCCTGGGATTTATGATAGCGGAGGAAGAGAAAAAAAGCAAGAGGGAAGCACAAATGGGGAACCGTATCGGTTCCCCATTTGTTAGTCATTTCCGTTGAGAAAATCCTTTCGGAACAGGAACGAGATGCACCACAGTCCTGCCAGTGCGATGATTCCGTAAATGACCCGGCTCATAACGGAAGTTTGTCCGCCGAACAGCCATGCCACCAAGTCAAACTGAAACAGGCCGATCAGTCCCCAGTTGAAGGAGCCGATAATGGTTAGAATCAATGCAATCATGTCCATGAAATTACCTCCAATGTTTTTGATGCTGGAAATAGTATTCACAATTTTACATGAAATATCCAAAAAGAATGGTTCTTAAACAGAAGGATGATTGCAATTTTTACATAACAGCGCTATAATTATGATACAACCTCAGGGAAAGGAAGTGGCCGTATGAACGTATTTCGTTCATCCTCAATTTTGCTGCCCCAGGATATCAATTATGAAAAATGGTCTGTGGTAGCATGCGATCAATTTTCGTCGGAACCCCGTTATTGGAACCGTGTACGCAGAAACTGTGAGGGATACCGCTCGGTAATGCATATGATTCTTCTGGATGGGGATCTGAACAAACCCCGTGTGGATGATGCCATTCGTTATGCCAACGAGACGATGGAATGGTACTTAAACGACGGGATTTTCCGAACGTACGATAATGCCTATGTCTATGTAGAGCGAAGACTGCCCTGCGGAAAGGTCCGCGGAGGACTGATTGGGGCAGTGGATCTCGAGGCATACGATTACCATAACAACAGTGTTTCTCTGATTCGTCCATCGGAAAAAATTGTGGAAGAGCGTCTGCCTGCCCGTGTTAAAATTCGGAAAGACGCAGTGCTGGAATTTCCCCATGTACAGCTGATGTGCGACGATGATCGGAAAGAATTGATTGAACCTTTCGCTGAGATGAAGGATCAGCTGCCGCTGCTATATGACTTCGACCTGATGGAAGATGGCGGTCATGTGACCGGATGGCTTGTTCAGGGAGAGGCAGCTGAGGCATTTGACGCTCGATTAGAGCGTTATGCTTCCGATTTTTACAAAAAATACCAGGGAGTCAGTGGTGTTCCCATGCTGTTTGCAGTCGGGGAGGGCAATTTGTCTATGGTTTCTGCGAAGAAGGCATATGAGGAATTGAAATCCACCAATCCCGATATGGATTATTCCAACCATCCGGCCAGATATGCGCTGGTGGAGCTGGAAAATCTCTATGATCCGGCGGTTCATGTAGAGCGGGTTCACCGGGTAGTTACCGGAACCAATGCCAAAAAGCTGCTGATGAAGCTGCAGCAAATCAGTGTTCCGAATGGATTCCCAGTAAAGTGGTGTATTGGTACGGAGCATGGCGTCGTATATCTTGATCGCCAGCTGGGCCAAAGAGCAATCAGTGTGCTTCAGGATTTTCTGGATGACTATTTGGGAGAACATCCAGGTAAACTTGACTATATTGTGGATTCCCGCAATGTGGAAGAGCTGGCGTGCCAGAAAAACGCAATCGGATTTTTGCTGCCGAAGGTGGAGAAGGAATTTATGTTCCCGGATCTCATTGCCGGCGGTATTTTCCCGAGAAAGAGTTTTGATCTGTGTGATCCTAATGAAATGAGATATTATCTGGAAGGACGAATTATTAAATGACGACACTTTACGAAAGTGCATATGCAAAGATTAATTTAACACTGGACATCCTGTGTAAACGGGAGGATGGATTCCATGATCTCGAAACCATTATGCAGACACTGTCGCTGTGCGATGATGTAGAGATTGATGTACAGACCGGGAAAGAATGGACTCTTTGGTGTGATAAGGAAGACGTTCCCTGCGACAGCAGAAACCTTGCGTGGAAAGCAGCAGAACTTTTTGAGCAGCACAGTGGGAGAAATCTCGGCGGTGTCGCAATCCGCATCAAGAAGAGAATTCCGTCTCAGGCGGGCATGGGCGGCGGAAGCTCTGATGCGGCTGCAGTCCTGAGGATGCTGAATCGGTATTGCGGACATCTGTTTTCTGAGATGGAACTGGCAGATCTCGGAGGAAGGATTGGCAGTGACGTACCCTTCTGTGTGGCAGGTGGAACCTGTATGTGCGAAGGAAGAGGAGAGCGCCTCAGAAGACTGCCCGCCATGCCTGAGTGTACCATTCTTGTGTGTAAGCCGGAATTTGGAGTATCCACACCGGCACTTTACCGAACAATCGATGAAAAGGAGATTCTGCGGCGGCCGGACAATGCGGCGATGGAACAGGCGCTGAAAGCGAAGGATCTTGCAAGCATTGCACGGGGCGTATGGAATGTGTTCGATCCCGTTGTATCGGAGGTGCATCCCGAAATGAACGAGATCCGAGACGTCATGCAGCAGTGCGGTGCGCTCGGTCAGCAGATGACCGGTTCCGGCTCGGCATTTTTTGGCGTTATGCCCGATGCACAAAGCGCAGAACGTGCAGCGGAGCAGCTTCGCAGGCGTTACAGCTGTATCTTTATCTGCAAACCTGTATAATTCCGGAAAAAACCGTCCATACTGGCAGAAAAGGTCAGTATGGACGGTGATTTTTTATGGGAAAACAGATCAGACGGCTGGGTTTTCTTGCTTTGGCGGTTGGGATGACACTGTCAGTCGGATTACTGCGGGATTCAGCGAAGCTGCGGGAAGATATTTTGCGTCTGCATGTGGTGGCGGCGTCTGACGGGAAAGAAGATCAGGATGTAAAGCTTCGGGTCAGAGATGCCATTTTGGGATCACTGGAGGAATCCCTGGCATCACTGACCGATCCGCAGGAAGTGTTTTCCTATGTGGAGACGATGCTACCAAAATTGGAGCAGACCGCCAACCGCGTATTACAGGAAGCAGGATTTGATGATACCGCAACCGTCAGCTTGACGGAGGAAAACTTTCCGATTCGTGAGTATGACAGCTTTTCACTGCCTTCCGGAATTTATCACTCTCTGCGGGTTGTGATCGGGGAGGGAGAGGGTCATAATTGGTGGTGTGTGGTATTTCCTCAGTTATGTACCGGTACGGATACGGAGAAATTTGAGCAGTCGGCGGAGAATGCCGGTTTTTCCGAAGCGCTCCTGGGCAGCCTGACAGGGGAATATGAGATTCGTTTTTGGCTGTTAGATCAGCTGGGCAAGTTGGAAAATTTCCTGTCAGATGCTTTGAAGTAGGACAAATCTATGATATAATATGAACAAATTTTTGATAAATGTAGAAAGGACGGTGATATCATGCTGAGGCTGATTTTGGGAGAGGACTGGATTGCGAACCGGGAGGAAGTGCTGCGGCGTGTGAGTACGGACGTTGCGGAAAAGAAAGGAAACAGAATCCTGATGGTTCCGGAACTCATCAGCCATGACACCGAGCGCCGGCTGTGTGCTGCCGCAGGAGACACAGCCAGCCGATTTGCAGAAGTTCTATCTTTTACGCGTCTGATTCGGAGAGTATCGGAAGCACAGCAGCAGGTGCCGGGAGAATGTCTGGATGGCGGCGGACGGCTGATTGCAATGGCAGCTGCCACAAAGATGCTTTCGAGCAAACTAAAGTCATACGCATCCGTGGAGACAAGACCGGAGTTTTTGTCCGGGCTTCTTGACGCCGTGGATGAATTTAAGCGGTGCTGCATTACACCGGAAGAGCTTCGGGATGCTTCTGGACGAACGGAAGGGACGCTTGCGCAGAAACTTTCGGAGCTGTCACTGATCCTTGAGGGCTACGACAGCGTCTGCGCTATGGGAAAGCAGGATCCGAGGGATCAGGTCAACTGGCTTCTTGAGCAACTGGAATGCAGCGATTTTGCCGAAAATCACTGTTTCTACATAGATGGATTTCCGGATTTTACGTTGCAGCATATGGAAATCCTGTACCATCTGATTCGGGTCAGTCCCCTTGTTACAATCAGCCTTAACTGTGATCGAGAGCGTTCTTCTCTGGCCGCATTCGAAAAAGCCGGAAAGACGGCGGCAGATCTGTTGCAGGAGGCGCACCGGCATCAGATTGAGGTAGAGATCGTCCATGTTGCACCGAGAAACGATGCTCTGGGGTATCTGCGTGAAAAACTCTTTCAGGGGCAGATTGCGCCGCAGGAGGAATTGCAGGACTGCCTTCGCCTGACGAGAGCGGATACAATTTTTGATGAGTGTATGGCGGCTGCGGAGCAAGTCCGGGAATTGGCTGTTCAGGGCTGCCGCTATCGGGATATTGGCATTGTCTGTGCGGATATTGAGCATTATCGTGGGATTGTATCGCTTGTTTTTCGGCGTTGTGGGATTCCTGTCTATTTGTCGGGAACGGATGATATCCTTGAAAAGACGGCTGTGGCAACAGTGCTTTCTGCCCTGGATGCGGCGATGGAAGGGATGGAACAGAAGGATGTCCTGCGTTACCTCAAATCCGTCCTGTCGCCGTTGGAGCCGGATACCTGCGATATTGTGGAAAACTATGCACTGCTTTGGGGAATCCGCGGAGAAAAATGGGGAAAGGAATGGACTTGGCATCCGAGAGGTTTGGGCGAGGACTGGAAAGATGAGGACCGTGAAGCTCTGCAAAAACTCAATCAGGCCCGAACAATTGGGATTTCTCCTCTGATGACGCTTCGTCGGGAAATGCGGGATTCGACAACAATTGGGGATCAGGTCCAAGCACTGAATCGCTTTCTGGAGCAGATCGGTCTTGCGGATGGACTGGAAAAACTGGCGCAAGAGGCCGAGGTGCAGGGGGATAACCGGGCGGCGCAGGAATATAATCAGCTGTGGGAAATTATGGTAACCGCCATGGAGCAGCTACAGGGTGTTCTCGGGGAGAGCCATTGGGAACCGGAGACATTTTCACGGCTGTTCCGTCTTTTGTTGAGTCAGTATGATGTCGGCACAATTCCCACGGTTCTTGATGCCGTAACCGTGGGCCCTGTCAGTGCGATGCGCTGTCAGCAGGTCAGGCATTTGCTCGTCCTGGGTGCGGAGGAGGGTATGCTTCCAAGCTATGGCGGTTCTACGGGAGTCCTGACGGATCAGGAGCGAACGGAAATTCGTCGTTTGGGCGTTTCCCTGACCGGTGGTGCCATGGAAGGCGTTGCCGCTGAGTTTGCGGAGATCTATGGATGTTTCTGCGGAGCAACAGAGTCTGTGGCGGTATCCTGTCCTTCCGGGCAGACGGCATTTGTCTATCGGAGATTGTGCGATATGGTAGGCATGAAGGAGGGAATCGGGGTCGATCCCGGACCGGGTCCCGGACTGAGCGATCCATGGGAGGCCGGTGCTTATCTTGCCCGCTGGAAGGAAGAAAAAATTGCCGCGGAACTGAATGTCTCCGAAGGTTATCAAGATGTAAAATCGAGAGCGTCATTTTCTCTGGGGACTGTGGAGCCGGAGCATATAAAGAAGCTTTATGGAAAGCAGCTGGCGCTTTCAGCTTCTCAGATTGACCAGCAGGCAGAATGTAAGCTGGCGTATTTTTTGAAGTATGGTCTTCGTGCGAAAGAGCGTAAGGAGGCAGAGGTGGATTCGGCAGAATTTGGTACATTTGTCCACTCGGTTCTGGAGCAGACGGCTCGGAAGGTAATGGAGCTTGGGGGATTCCATGAAGTAAGTCTTGAGCAAACAATGGAAATTTCCCATGAATACGCACAGCAGTATGCCAAAGAACGGTTTGCAGATCTCGATTCAGACCGTTTGAGTTACCTGTTTGATCGAAACGGACAGGAATTGGATGCTGTGATCGAAGAATTGTGGTTGGAACTGTCTGAGGCGGAATTTGCACCGGCAGCATTTGAGCTGAATTTTGATCTGCGTGGAGAAATGCCGCCCATACGCATTCCAGAGGGAAAAATGGCTGCGATTGTTCGAGGATACGTGGATCGTGTTGATTGCTTCAATGATGGTTACCGGAATTTTTTTCGAGTTGTGGACTACAAAACAGGAAAAAAGACATTTGATTATTGCGATGTGTTCAACGGCGTAGGCTTACAGATGCTTCTGTATTTGTTTGCACTGGAGCAGGGGGGAGAAAAGCTTCTTGGAGATCATCCGCTCAGTGCCGGTGTACAGTATTTTCCTGCACGGGTTCCATATATGAGCGAGGATGGCCGATTGGACCCGCAGGAAGCGGCCGAGAAAAGGATTAGTGAGATGAAACGGCGAGGGCTTGTATTACTGGATGAAGCAGTCCTTGAAGCAATGGACCCGGAGGAGGGAATGCCCCGCCTGAGTGTGAAATGTAAAAAAGACGGAACCATCACGGGAGATGTGGCAGATCGGGAACAGTTCAATCTTCTGAGGAAGTATGTGTTCCATATGCTCGGGAATATGGTTGATGAGATTGCAGACGGTAAGGTGCAGCCTAATCCCTATACCCGGGGAAGCGCCCATAGTGCCTGCGCATTTTGCCCATTTGGGGCCGTCTGTGCAAGAGAGCGGGAAAAAGGCAGAAGAAATTATAAGACAATGACGGCGCAGCGGTTCTGGGATGAAATCGCAAGGGAGGAGGAAATAGATGGCTGAGACACCGACAAAAGAACAGCAAATTGCGGTGGACAACCGAGGCGGAAAACTGCTTGTTTCCGCAGCCGCAGGCTCCGGCAAGACAAAAGTGCTTGTGGATCGTCTGCTGAAATATATCATGGACCCTGTGTCTCCATGCAATATTGATGATTTTCTGATTATTACATATACCAAAGCCGCAGCCGCAGAACTTCGGGGGAAAATAGCCAAGAAGCTATCAGAGCGTCTGGCAGAAGAACCGAATCATCAGCATTTGCAGCGGCAGATGCAGAGGCTATATTTGGCAAAGATTTCCACTGTCCATGCGTTTTGTACAGAGCTGCTGCGGCAGTATGCCTACGATGTAGACTTGCCCGGAGATTTTCGGGTGGCGGATGAAAATGAATGTCGGCAGCTGCGGACACAGGCGATGGATCAGATTCTCGAGGAGAGCTATTCTACCCTTTTGGAGGATGCCGATTTCCGTGCGTTTATTGATACGCAGGGCTTGGGACGCAATGACCGTATGGTTCCGGAGATTGTGCTGAAGGTCTATGACAGAGCAAGGTGTCATCTCAATCCCGAACAATGGCTGGACCATTGCGTTGAGAGCGCAGATGTTTCCGAAACAGAAGATGCCGCCCAGACCGTGTGGGGAGCTTATCTGATCGAAGACCTTCAAAATTATCTTGCGAAGCAGATTGCCGCCATGGAGAAGTGTCTCAAAATTGCGCAGGAGGACAAGGCACTGGAAAAGGTTGCGTTGCTGCTCAGTGAGAATCTTACAGCACTTCGAGAGCTTGCACAGGCAAAAACATGGGATGAAGTTGTAGCACGGAGCAGCATTTCTTTTGGCACGATGCGCTTCCCGAAAAAAATGGAAGATCCCGATGCAAAGTGCCGTATTCAGGCAGTTCGGGACGGATGCAAGGAAGGAATCAAAAAACGGATCAAAATCTTCTGCGATCCGTCTGCGCAGGTGCTGGAGGACCTGATGCAGACCGGAGGAGCTGTGCGCGGACTTGTGAAGCTGGCCCGTTCTTTCGGCGCTTCCTACACGCAGCTGAAGCTGCGCCGAAGGGTACTGGATTTTAGTGATTTGGAGCATAAGACGCTGGATCTGGTACTTGGAAAATCGAGAACCGGCCCGACTCGGATTTCAAGAGAAATTGGTATGAGATTCCGGGAAGTTCTGGTGGACGAATATCAGGACAGTAATGAGGTTCAGGATGCTATTTTTACAGCGTTGACAGCCCAAAGGCAGAACTGCTTTATGGTTGGGGATGTCAAACAGTCGATTTATCGGTTTCGACTGGCAGACCCCGGAATTTTTCTGGAGAAGTATGAAAACTACGGTTCAGCAGAAAAGGCACTAGACGGCGAAGGAAGAAAAGTCCTTTTGAGTCAGAATTTTCGTTCCGGCGAGGCGATTCTGGAAGCAACCAATGATGTATTTTTCCGCTGCATGAGTAAGGAAGTAGGAGGCCTTGACTACGGAGATGCAGAAGCGCTGAAAGAGGGAATTCCTCACGATTCTCTGGGCGAACCGGAGGTGGAGCTGCATGTAGTAAAGACTTCAGAAAAAGCATACGAGGAGGAAGCAGCATTTGTAGCCGATCGGATTGTGGAACTGCTCAGCGGAGCGCATATGGTCCGAGGCAGCGAAGGTCTTCGGAAAATCGAGCCGGAAGATATTGTCATCTTGCTGCGTTCTCCAGGATCAGTTGGACAGGCATTTCAGGATGCGCTGTCTCAGCGGGGAATCCGAAGCTCCTTCGGTGCAGGCAGGGATCTGCTTCAGACGGGAGAGATCAGCGTGCTGCGCTCCATTCTTCAGGTGATTTCCAATCCGAGGCAGGATATCCCTCTGATAGCAGCGTTGGCAAGTCCTGTTTTTGGATTTACCGCGGATGATTTGGCTCGCATTCGGGGAGAAAACAAATATTGTGATTTTTATGAAGCACTTTGTAGGGACGACACGCTCCAGTCCCGCCAATTTGTTCAAACACTGGAGCAGCTTCGGCGGCTTTCCAGAACTGCAACGCTGGCACAGCTTCTCGAGTACCTGTTTTGCAGCACAAGACTGGACAGTATTTATGCGGCGATGGAGTCCGGTGTGGAATGTACGGCAAATCTGCGGGAATTCTATCGCATTGCGATGGATTTTGAAGCAACATCCCGTCGGGATCTGAGCCAGTTCTTGGAGTATCTGGATCTTTTGGAGGCCTCAGGGTTGACCATGAGTGAGAGTTCTGGGGCCGGCGCGGTCAGCATTCTCAGTATCCATAAATCCAAAGGTCTGGAGTATCCGGTGGTGTTTCTGTCAGGACTGTCGAGGAGCTTTAACAAGGAGGATCTCCGCGCTCCGGTGCTGTGTGACGGAGAGCTGGGGCTTGGACTTTCCGCAGTGGATCAGTCCGCTCGTGTCCGCTACCCGACCATTGCCAAGAGAGCAATTGCGGTCCGAACTTCCCGAGAAAATCTATCGGAAGAGCTTCGGGTTCTGTATGTGGCCATGACCCGAGCGAGAGATCGTCTGATTATGACATATGCGGCCAAATCTCCGGAAAAAGAACTGTCACAGATCGCAAATCAAATGGATCTGGGGGGTACAGGACTACTTTCCAGTGAAGTTACCAGTCCCGGTGAATGGGTGCTGATGGAGGCGATGTGCCGTACAGAGGCAGGAGAACTCTTTGCGCTGGCAGACGGCAGACCGTCAAAAACGCATCTTCAAAAATATCCCTGGCTGATTCAGGTTCATGAAAGTTACGAGCCAACGGGGGAAAATCTTCCGCAGCAGACCGCTGCCCAGATTGCGATGCCGGAGCATACAGCCGAGCTGCTTGCAAAGCATCTGGCGTTTCAGTATGGACACGATATGGCAACGAAAACCCCCTCGAAGCAGACTGCAACGCAGCTGAAGGGCCGGGACAAGGATCAGGAAGTTGCAGAAGATGCCAAGAAACCGGCCATGGAGCGCATCTGGCGAAAAATGTCAGATGAACCAAAATCCCGAGGCGGCAGAGAATATGGAACAGCCATGCATACGGTGATGCAGTATATCCGATTTGAAGAATGCATAACTCCGGAGCAAATCGAAAGAGAGGTTCAGAGGTTAATTGACCGGCATCTTCTGACACAAGGACAGGGAGAAAGCGTGGATCGGGAAGGAATCCTTGCATTTTTCCAGTCCCCATTGGGCCATAAAATTCGTCAGGAAAACACCCTGCGAGAGTTTAAATTTTCAATTCTCGATCATGGTGAAAAGTATGGCGACGGGCTGGAAGGAGAACAGGTGCTGCTTCAAGGTGTGGTAGACTGTGCGATGATTGAGGAAGAAGGCATTACGGTGGTAGATTTTAAAACGGATTATGTGACAAGTCACACGCTTCCTGCGGTGACAGAGCGATACCGAATGCAGATTGAAGTTTATGCAGATGCCCTTCAACGAATCTATGAAAAATCCGTGATCCATCGATACCTTTATTTTTTCCACATGAAGAAATTGATAGAAGTGTAGCACAAGCCCCCGAATGTTCACATTCGGGGGCTTAAATATTATGATTTATCCTTCGGCTTAAATAGGAGACTGACCAAAAGACCGGCTGCGATTGCAGCGGTAATTCCACCGGCTGTTGCAGTCAGGCCGCCTGTAAAGATTCCGGGAAATCCATCCTTATCGATGGCTGTGCGTACTCCCTTGGCGAGGGTATGACCGAATCCGGTCAATGGTACAGTAGCACCGGCACCCGCAAAGTCAACCAGAGGCTGATACAGTCCTAAGCCGCTGAGAATGACGCCTGCTACAACATAGCAGACGAGAATTTTAGCAGGAGTCAGGTTGGTTTTGTCGATGAGAAGCTGACCAAACAAACAGAGAAGACCGCCAAATAGAAATGCTTTGATATAATCCATATTTATCGCCTCGATTCTATGCAGACAGCATGACAGATACCCGGAATGGGAAGGTTCTGCTGCGTCGATGTGGGGGAGAGCAGTGCTCCGGTTCCACAAAACAGGATTTTTTTAAGCTTCCCTTTTTGAAGTTTTCCTAAAAGCTCTGAACATAGGGCGATGGCACTGCATCCGCACCCGGATCCTCCTGCGTGAACATCCTGTGTGGTGGGATCAAAAACCAGTGTGGAACAGTCTGTAATTCGACCGCCGATGGAAATCCCCTCTTTTTGAAACAGATACATAAGGGCCTGTTTTCCGAGCATTCCCAGATCTCCCGTAACAATCAGATCGTAGTCTTCCGGCGCCTCGTGCAGATCTTCCATGTGGGTTTTGATGGTTTCAAATGCAGCAGGGGCCAATGTCAAGGGTAGACCACATAAAGAATTCGTACGTAACGGTAAACAATAACTGGATTCTCTTATGAAATATCGCATATAGGGAAGGGCAGCAGTGCGTTTTACGAATCCACCGTTGACTGGTTGTGGTCAGACATCATAAAAAGAAACAAAGGGAATCTTTCTGATTCCTTTGTAAGGGATTTCACTTCATTGGGTTTCAGCAAGACGATGATGCTGTATTTTTGCAGTCTCCTTCGGAAAGCAAGGGTTCATTGATCGTAATATATTCTTTTGCATCAAGATATGAGTCTCGATATTTAAAGCAGACCTCTATGCTGCCGTTTTCGTGTACAAGGATCTTCTCGACCAGTTCCATGAGCATGGGGCGAGTCAGCTCCGTAATATTGCCGATTTTTTTGAAAGTGGTAAGAAAATCATTATCCTCATTCATGCCTTTCGAAAATTCGGCGATGCTGTTTTCAATATTCTGAATGTTCTGCTCGATACATTCCAACTGCTCAGACATCCGGCTTTTTAGACGCAGATATTCTTTCTGATCCAGAACGCCGCTTTTCCAGTCAGGATATAGATCCGTTTGCATGACCTCAATCTTTTCCTTTTGCTTTAGCGCAGCCTTCATGGCGGCCTGCAAGTGCGCGGATTGTGTTTTTCGTGCGGGGCTTTGATTGATCTTGTCGATGACCTCTGTCATCTGAATGGCCGTTTCGATCATTTTCTGAATGGTGACTGTCACGGCGGTTTGAAGGTGATCGATGCGAATGGTGTGATTGGTACAGGCTTTGGGATTCATCTTTCGGGCAGTGGTGCAGCGATAGTATCGATATGTGCCGTAGGGCTGCGTAATAGTTTTCTTGCTCATGATACGGTGGCAGTCGGCACATCGCACCAGACCTGAAAATAGATCTACGTCGTCCCGAAGAGGAGATTTTCGGATATTTCGGTTAAATAGCTGCTGTGCTTGAAGGAAGACTTCCCGGTCGATAATGGCCTCGTGGGTCCCTTCCACTACATACCATTCCTCCCTTGGGACAGGACGGCACTGTCTGTGCTTAAAGGAAATGGTGGTGTTTTTTCCCTGGATCATGGTGCCAGTGTACATCTCGTTACGAAGGATCCGACGGACGGAGCTGTCCGGCCACAGTCCATCCTCGTTAAGCCCGTGGGGATGTCGGTACTTGAATCCTTCCAATTTTTTATAGGTAGAAGGATTGGGAATCCCCATTTCGTTGAGCTGCTTTGCAATTCCGAGGATGCTTTTCCCGTTCAGAAACCATGAATAGATTTGACGTACAACCGCCGCAGGACCTTCGTCGATCAGCAGTTTGTGGTGATCTTCGGGGTCCTTTTTGTATCCGTAAGTAGCAAAGGAGCCGATAAATTTCCCTTGCTGGCGCTCTACGTTGAGTGTACCGCGGACGTTGACCGATGTGGTAGCTGCGACGCTTTCGTTGATGACGTTTTGAATACCAACTGTGATACAGTGCGTGGCGGCGTTCATCTTATGCTCGACCGTGTCCACATAGTTGTGGACGGCGATAAAACGGATCTGATACCGGGCAAAGATGTTGTCGATATAATTTCCGGTTTCCGAAGCATTACGACCCAGACGGCTCAGATCCTTGACGATGACGCAGTCTACCTTGTGTGCTTCAATATCTCGAAGCATTCGCTGAAAATCCGGTCGGTCAAAGTTTGTACCACTCCAGCCATCATCTACATAAGTATCAAAGGGTTCAATGTCAGGGTGCTGTTTCAGAAACTCCCTAAGAAACTCTCGCTGAGAGGTAATGGAGTTACTTTCATTGTGTGTCATGTCCTCATCTTCTCGGGACAGACGAATATAAAGGGCAGCCTTCCAAACCCGGCTGGGTTTCAGAGGCTGCCCGACAAATTCAGCGTATTTGCTGCTCATGGTATAAACCTCCATATTGTTTTCGTATGGAGGCAATATGCCTATTCCGTTTTCTCTACGTTCGAATTATAACATATTGCCTCGGGTTTTTCAAGAAAAACACCTAAAATCAATGCTGGAAATTACTGGAGGATCAGCGTGTACGCAACACAGATGCAATGGCATCGCTAAATTTTTTCCCTTTGGGATTGAAGCTGATTTTGACTACCACATCATCGACCTTAAAGAGGTAAGGGTTTCTCACGGCGGTAAAGTAATCCTGCATACGTTGAGGGACAGATTTTGTCCTGTCAATCTGAACATCCCGAATATCGATCAGTTCAGAAGGAATGCAGGATTCAATATTGATTTGACATAACGAATTCAGATCGGTTTCGGTTATCATAAAGTTAATCACCCTTTCTTTTAAGAAATGATTTCCATTTTTGAGGTATGTATACACTGTTTCCGGATTGTTTCAGAGGAGGAAAAGAGGAAATCTTCTCTGGTTTTAAGAGCAAGTTCCCTCTCCGGGTGTCCATTGGACACCCGGAGGAGCCTTGCTGGGCACCCCAACCCTGCAGCCTCCGGCTAGTGAAGATTCTGATTGCGACGGGAGGGCGCAGAAGACTTGCGCAGCTGACGAATCTTTGCCTTGACGGCTTTTTCTTTCATCAGTTCCTTGTGCCACAGCTCGCGGAAATCAACGGCCTTTTCCAGATACTCATTTTTGTAAATCCGGCGATCAGCAGCTTTCTGACGGCTGTAAGCGATTTGTCCGAGCTTTTTCCGGTTTGCTTTGATGGCCGAAAGGGAATGCCGGAGCTGCTCCTGGGCTGTGAGCTTGAGATCTGCATCCAGGTGAAAGTCATCATGCCCCCACCAGCTTGGTGCGGTTTGGGCCAGAGCATCCTGAATGGCTTCGGCCTCCTTAATTTGAAGAGATACGGTTTGGTGTTCCTGCAGGAGTTCCAGATATTCCGTCTGATCGTCCGGATTGCACCCGCACCAGCGGATAAAGGAGCGATGCTGCTCACGTTCGGCAGGGGAGGTTTCCGGATTCTGATAACGGTTCTAGCGCTCTACAAGAAAATCAATCTTGTCCAGCTCGGTACGTAGATCGCGTTCCAGGTAGATGCATTGCCGCATC
>JARIAT010000055.1 GCA_029257715.1 Faecousia sp.
ACCTGCACCGCCTATGTGGAAGCCGTGATGAAAACCGAGGTAGATTTCTTCATCGTGCTGGATGATCTGACCCAAACCGAAACGCCTGGTCCCACAGTCCCCGCGCCCCCCACCGAACCTACCGCTCCGGTTCCGACCGCTCCCTCCGATCCGCAGCCTCCGGCTCCGCTTCCCCCCAGTGATAGCGGCAGCAGCGGCACTGCCCCAGGCACCGGCAGCACCGGCGGAAGCGGATACTATACCGCCACCGTTACCATGCGCAAAGAGAATGCCTTTGGTACATACAGCATGTGCAATGCGCTTTTTCACCGCAAAGCCGATATTACCGTCAACGGTGATACCGCCACACTGACCATTTATGTCATCGACCCCGTCCCAAAATTCCCGAGTGACGGCACGCCGCTTTCCAAAATGACCATGCACTACGACGGAAAAGACTACCCCGTTCGCATCTCCAGCGGCAGCAAGGTCAGCAAATCCTTTGAAGCACAGACGGGATTCATTGATACTGCGGGAAATTATCCCGCAACCGCTCTGGTGGTTCAGCTGCCCATGCAGGCACTGAAAGACTCCATGAATCAGAAACTCACCTGCACCGCCTTTGTCAATGCCGTCATGAAGCAAAACGTGAATTTCTATGTTGCCCTGAGCGATCTGACGCAAACCGGAAGTGCTCCATCCAATCAGGCTGCCCCTTCCGGTGCCGGTCCGTCAGGTGCCGGTGCCGAGGAGGCTGACCCATCTGGGGAGGCCGTAACCCTGACCATGGGAGATGATCCGAAAACCTACTTTGAAAGCAGCGTCTCCATGCGCCGTGCGGATGATTTTGACACTGTCAGCATGTGCAATCCCCTGTTTTATGAAAAAGCAGACATTGCTTTTTCCGGCGATCTTGCCGAGCTGACGCTCTATGTCATTGATCCCGTTCCCAAATTTGCCGATGAAGGCACCCCTATTTCGGATATTGCCTTTCTTTACGACGGACAGAACTATGCCGCTGAGGTTCATCCCGAGCAGCAGGTAACCAAACACTTTCCCACTGCACCGGGATTTATCCCCACTGAGGGGGACTACACCGCAACCCCTGTCACTGTCATTCTCCCCAAGCAGGCCATCGAGGACTCCCTTCAGCAAAAGCTGATGTGCAGCGGTTATATCAACACCGTCATGCACACCACACAGCAGTTTTATGTGGTGCTCGACGATTTGACAGAAGCTGAAGCTCCAACCCCGGATTCCGACAGCTCTGCCGCACCGGTCGAGCTTCCTGATGTCCAGCAGCCCACTGCGCCGCAGCAGCAAGGCCCGAAAGTTGTCCGCATCGACACCAGACTGTTCCCCCAGATTCTGGGCTATCTCTTGTTTACCGCCGTGATTCTCGGCGGCAGTTATGCACTGATCCGGTATCGGCGCAACGGAAAGGATGGATTTTAACGTGAAATACAACGCAAAAAAATATATGATTGCCCTGTTGACGCTGATAATGGTCATCAGCTGCATCACAGTCGGTGCAGCCGCAGCACCGATTCCTTTTGAAAGTGCCACGGCCACCGGCTCCTACCGCCACCCCGCAACCGGAAGCATTGAAGACTCCGGCGGCACAAGCAGTGAGGCTTTGGGCCAGAGCATGGTCACAAGCGTGGTCAGCCCCGATGCTCTAATGGAAACTGCGCCCGACGGAACGCTCTATCTGAGCCTGCGTTTTAACCTCATGAGTAACATCTCCAGCACAAAGCTTTCTGTTCAGAAACCCGGCGAAACATCCTGGAGTCCTGTTTCCTACGAAGTCACCGGAAAAGGAGACGACAGTCAGGATCTTCGGATTCCGGTTCCCTCCAAGGACGCCGTCGTTCGAGCCGAATGCTTTGTTGATGCCATGGGCCGTGCGGTCATTTTCTATGTCACCACTGACCATTTCACCGCCGGAAACGCCGGAAATTTCGCCCAGCTGGATGAAAACCATCTTCCTGATGCTGCCCCCGCAAAGCCAAAGGCGGATGGCAGTGTCATCGGAGATGATGTGGTCGGACTGGTCACGGGCGGCTCCGGAAAGGCCTCCTCGGAGAAAACATCTTCCGACAGCCAAATGCCCACACAAAATGCTCCCGTGCAGGAAGTCATCATCACATGGCGTGTCTGGGTCATGTTTTTCCTGCTTGTCTTCTGCGCGCAGATGCTGGCCTGCCTGTGCTTCTCGGGCATCAAAGTCCTGATTCGCAGATTCAAAGCCCCTGTATCCGAGCCGCGCCTGCCATCTCTTGACGACGAACCGGAAGAGGATATGGATTTTCTGAACGAAGCATGGGATGAAAACTGGGAGGAATCAAAAGATGAAGTCCGCTAAAGCCATTGCGGCCGCACTTTTGTGTGCATCAATGCTCCTGACCGGATGCGTGGATCAGAAGGCCGGACGCAGCTCCGGCGCATCCGCCGACTCCGGCTCGCCCACCATCGCCGCCACCAGTGTTGCTGTCATGCAGATCTGTCAAAAGCTGGATCTTGATCTGGTGGGCGTTCCGGACAGCAGCCTCGTGCAGATCCCCGAACGTTATCAGAATGCCGTCACCATCGGCAGTCCCATGGCCCCGGATATGGAAATTCTCGCCCAGCTCTCCCCCCAATGGGTGCTCAGCCCCTCCAGTCTTCAGAGCGATCTTCAGCCGAAGTACGAGGCCGCAGGTCTGCAATATGGATTTCTGAATCTTAAAACCGTATTCGGAATGTACAAATCCATCGAAAATCTCGGAACGCTCTTTCATCGGGAAGCACAGGCTGATGCAATGGTTGCCGAATTTGAGACCTTTATGCAGCAATATCGTGACACGCACCGCAATCAGACCGCGCCATCTGTCCTGATTCTGATGGGCCTTCCCGGCTCTTACGTGGTCGCAACGGAAAATTCCTACGTCGGAAGTCTGATTGAGCTGGCAGGCGCAAGAAATGTCTATGCCGGCACCGATCAGGAATTTTTAAATGTCAATACCGAAGACATGCTGAAAAAGAATCCCGACGTCATCCTCCGCACCGCCCATGCAATGCCGGAAAGTGTCATGGCAATGTTTGCCGAAGAATTCAAAACCAATGACATCTGGAAGCATTTCTCCGCTGTACAGAACGATCAGGTCTTCGATCTCCCTCCTGAATATTTCGGCATGAGTGCCAACTTCACCCACCCGGAAGCGCTGAAGGTTCTCGATGAGATTCTCTTCCGGGACGATCTTATCATAGGAGGCGCAGAATGAGCAGTCAAAAAAAATCTGTTGGTAAAATCACCGCTGCATTTATAATAGTAAGTCTTGCGCTTGTGGCGCTGTTTTTCCTTTCGGTCAATCTGGGCAGCATTCAGCTCAGTCCCATGCAGCTGCTGCGGGGTCTGCTGATTGCCTATGATCCAGATGTGGCAACCGTCTATGATCTGCGGTTTCCCCGCATTCTGATCTCTGTCATGGCCGGAGCCTCTTTAGCTGTGGCCGGTGTCCTGTTTCAGGCCGTGCTGAAAAATCCCCTTGCCGACCCGGGGCTTCTGGGCATTTCCAGCGGCGCAGGCTTTGCCGCAGTGCTTGCCGCGACATTATTCCCGCAGCTCTATTTTCTGGCTCCCGCATTCAGCTTTTTCGGCGGTCTTGCGGTCTTTGCCATGGTATATGGGCTTGCGTGGAAGGGGGCGCTGTCACCGCTTCGCATTATTCTGATGGGCATTGCAATGCAGGCCCTGTTTTCCGGACTCTCTGAAGCCGTAGGCTCCATGAGCGGCGGAAATCTCTCCGGCGTTGCCTCTATTGTAGAGGGAAATATCACCATGAAAACCTGGAGCGACGTTCATCTGCTCTCTTTTGTGGCAGCCGTCGGCCTGATCGGTGCATGGTTCTGCGCCAGATGGTGCAACCTCTGCGGTCTGGAGGATCGGACTGTTCGAGGACTGGGTGTAAATATTGATTCCGTTCGGCTGGTTGTGAGCATCACCGCCGTGTTTCTGGTGGGCGGCTGTACCGCAATTGTCGGCCCTGTGAGCTTTATCGGTCTTCTGGTGCCCCACATCGGCCGGATCTTTGTCGGCAGCGAACATAAGCTTCTGATTCCCTTCTCAGCCCTGGCAGGCGGCCTGCTGTTCCTGCTGGCAGACACACTGGGGAGAACCATGATCCGCCCCTACGAAATGAATGCCTCCGTCATATTGTCGGTGGTAGGCGGCATTGCGTTTGTTCTGCTGCTGCGGAAAAGCGGAGGTATCTATGGAAAATAATGAAACATGCTTTGAGATTTCCAATCTCTCCTTTGCCTATGACGGGAAAGCCGTCCTTCGGAATCTGAATCTACGGATTCCGAAGGGAAAGATCACCACCCTGATCGGCCCCAATGGCTGCGGAAAATCCACCCTGTTTCAGCTTCTGACCAAAAATCTTTCCCCTTCCGCCGGTGAAATCCGGCTTCATGGGCATCCCGTCAGTCAGATGAATCTCAAGGACTTTGCCAGACGTGTGGCAATCGTCCACCAGAACAATACCGCCCCCGGAGATCTCACCGTCGAGCGGCTGGTGGCCTATGGGCGAATTCCCTACACCAAACTGGGGCGCTCTCCATCCACCGCCGAGGATCAGCGGCTCATCGAGCGGGCCATGAAAATCACCGGAATTCTGAATCTGCGCAACCGCAGCATCCAGAATCTCTCCGGCGGTCAGCGGCAGCGGGTCTGGATTGCCATGGCACTGGCACAGGGAACCAAAATTCTGCTTTTGGATGAACCGACAACCTATCTCGATGTCCGATACCAAATTCAGATTCTTCAGCTGGTGCAAATGCTCAATCGCCGCTACGGAATCACCATTTTAATGGTTCTGCACGACATGAATCAAACCATTCATTACAGCGATGAGATTGTCGCGCTGAATCACAGTGGGCAGATTGTGACACAGGGCGATCCCAAACAGGTTGTTACCGGCGATATGCTGGAAAAAGTCTATGGGGTGCATCTGGATGTCCTGGAACACGGAGACAAAAAGGTAGTTATGAACTTCTGAAAAACCCGGCGGCCTCTTGGAAGGCCGCCGGGAATTTTAATGTCCCCCTGTCCCATCTCATTGCTGCAAATCTTCGCAGTGCTCTTTTCTGCGGTGTTTGCTCGGATTATTTTTCTTCTGTTTTTTTGAAAAAAGCCTTTCTTCGGTGGATTCTATCCAGTTTTGTCACCAAAATTTTACAAATCTAAGCCATTCCGTCAGTTGCGCCGTATTGTAAAGTATGATAAGATAAATCCGTTAACCAAAATTGAAAAATTTATCATAGTCATAAGGGGAACTTAAATGATCGAAAATTATCTGCTCGTTTTTCTGGTATCCATGGTACCTCTGCTGGAGCTGCGGTTCAGTATGCCCATGGCCATGGCCATGGATCTGCCCTATCTTCCGGCTCTGATCGTATGTGTCATCGGAAATATGCTTCCTGTTCCGGTCATTTATCTTTTTGCACGGAAGGTCCTGCTTTGGGGTGAAAATAAACCTGTCATCGGAAAGGTCTTCCGCAAGTTTGTAGCAAAAGGCGAGGCCGGTGGCCGGAAACTGGCGGAAAAAGCCGGACGCGGAGGGCTGTTTCTGGCGCTGATGCTGTTTGTCGGCGTTCCGCTGCCCGGAACGGGTGCCTGGACCGGTACCCTGGCGGCCAGTTTTCTGGACATGGGCTGGAAAAGCACCAGTGCTGCCGTCTCTCTCGGCGTTGTGATGGCAGGTGTCATCATGGCACTGGGCAGCAGCGGACTGTTTGCCGTACTCGGCTTTTAATAGAAGGATTTGCATAGAAAAGGAGAATTCATTATGAGTGATTGTCTGTTCTGTAAAATTATCCGCGGTGAGATTCCCTCCACAAAAGTCTATGAGGATGATTCCGTTCTGGCTTTTCGGGATATCAATCCCCAAGCCCCGACCCATATCCTCGTGATTCCCAAGACGCATATCAGCGGTGTCAGTGAAATCTGCGCCCAAAATGCGTCCATTGCTGCCCACTGCCTTGAGGTATGCGCCATGGTTGCCAAACAGGAGCAGCTCGACGGCGGTTTCCGGGTTGTCTCCAACTGCGGCGCCGATGCCGGTCAGACCGTCAACCATCTGCATTTCCACGTTCTGGGCGGAAAAGTTCTGAACACGGATATGGCTTGACTTTTTTCCTGATTTTTTGTAGAATAGCCTTCGGTCGCAAGGCAATTTTATAGGAATATCTTCGGGGAGCCGGATGCATCCGGCTGAGAGGGCGATTGGTACCGCCGACCCGCAACCTGATACGGATCATGCCGTCGTAGGGAAAGATGCGAATTTTTCAGCGTATTGTATCGCATTGTACTCCGTCAGACGGAATTGCAATGCGATACTTTTTTATCTTGGAGGTTTGCAATCATGGCAAACAATACCAATCGCGCGCATATGAAGGTGAGAGCCCTGACGGAGGGTGCCATCATGGTGGCTGCTGCTCAAATTCTGAGCTATCTCAAATTTTACGAATTTCCGCAGGGCGGCAGTGTCACCCTTGCCATGTTCCCGATTCTGTTCTTCGCCGTCCGCTGGGGACTGGGCAAAGGTCTTTTGGCCGGCTTCACCTTCGGTCTGCTTCAGCTGATCTTTGACGGTGCCTATGCCTGGGGTTGGCAGAGTATGCTGCTGGACTATCTCGTGGCCTACACCCCCCTCGGCCTTGCGGGTCTGTTTAAAGGCAAGTCCTGGGGTATTTTCCCCGGCAGCGTCCTTGGCTGCCTCGGCCGTTTCATCGTCCACTTCATCAGCGGTGTTACCGTCTATCGGATCTATGAGCCTACGGAAATCCCCGGCTTCGGCGTGTTTGACAGTCCCACCCTCTACTCCCTCGTCTATAACGGCTGCTATATGATCCCCTGCACCATTCTGGCATTGGTGATTGCCGCGCTGCTGTTCAAGCCCATGAACCGCTACTTCCGCGGCGAAGATCTCCGCTGAGCATCTATCGCAATTCCACATATAGTGCAACCCCCCGTTCTCTTTGGAACGGGGGGTCTGATTATTCTTCTTCCATGAGATCTGCCAGAGTAATGCCGTCAAAAAAATCATCGATCAGCTTAGTGAGCTTGTCCCACATGGGACGGCTGGGGCAGTGATCTGCCCGCTCGCACTCCGCAGCACAGGCCACCGGAACCAGTTCCCCTTCGGTCAGGCGCAGAATCGAACCAATCGTATATTCCTCCACCGGCCGATTGAGCCGATAGCCGCCATTTTTTCCGTGGCATGCTTCCACCAGATTGCCCTTGCTGAGAAGGGTCATAATGGATTCGAGATATTTCTGGGAGATTCCCTCCTGCTGTGTAATTTCCTTCAGGGGTGTATAGCACTGATCCTCGTTTTTCGCCAGTGCTACCATAACCCGCAGGGCGTACCTGCCTTTCGATGACACCAGCATAGCTTATTCCTCTTCCGGAATATGCTCGTGGGCTTCGTCTTCGTCAAATTCCGGGAAATCCTTCTCATCATAGGGGATGTTATTAGACTGGAAATAGTCCAGAAGCGCACGCTTGATGGCCTCCTCTGCCAGCACGGAGCAGTGCATCTTAACGGCGGGCAGTCCGTCCAGTGCCTCTGCCACGGCAGCATTGGTCAGAGCCATTGCCTCGTGGATGGATTTTCCCTTAATCATCTCCGTGGCCATGGAGGAGGAAGCAATGGCGCTGCCGCAGCCAAATGTCTCAAACTTGACATCCTCGATGATCTCGTTTTCGATCTTCAGATAAATCTTCATGATATCGCCGCACTTGGCATTGCCGACTTCACCGACACCGTTGGCATCGTCCATGGAGCCGACATTTCTGGGATTCATAAAGTGATCCATAACCTTTTCACTGTAAAGTGCCATAATCTTTCTCTCCTTTTAGTCCTTGATGACAAATTCGCGCTTCCCGTTTTGCAGATCTCTCCACACGGGGCTCATGCTGCGCAGGCGGTCAATGACAGCGGGCAGAACCGTCAGAATGTGGTCCACTTCCGCATCGGTATTGGTTTCACACAGACTCAGACGCACGGAGCCGTGGGCAATTTCATGGGGACGGCCGATGGCCAGCAGCACGTGGCTGGGGTCCAGTGAACCGGAGGTACATGCGGAACCGGAGCTGACGCAGACGCCTTCCGCATCCAACAGCAGAAGCATCGCCTCTCCCTCGATTCCCTCAAAGCAGAAGCTCACATTGCCGGGCAGTCGGTTGACCGGATCACCATTGAGGACGCTGTGGGGAATTTTGCCCAGTCCTTCAATCAGCTTATCCCGCATGGCGGTAATCTTCCGGGTATTCTCCTCCATATGCTCCAGTGCTTCGTCGAGTGCCTCTGCCATACCCATAATCGCAGGGAGATTCTCGGTACCGGGACGACGATTGCGCTCCTGTGCGCCGCCTTCCATCAGATTGAGCGGCGCAATTCCCTTGCGGATATACATGACACCGGTGCCTCTGGGGCCATGGAACTTATGACCGGACAGACTCAGCAGGTCAATATGCTCCTTCTCGACATTTACGGGGATATGCCCCACTGCCTGAACCGCATCCGTGTGGAACAGGACGCCCTTTTCCCGGCAGACCGCGCCGATCTCAGCAATGGGCAGGATGGAGCCGATCTCGTTATTCGCATACATCACTGTCACCAATGCGGTATCCGGACGGATTGCCTGACGGACCTGCTCTGCGGTGACGGTTCCGACAGAACCGACATCCAGATATGTCACCTCAAAGCCCTCTTTTTCCAGTTTTTTCAGGGTATGCAGCACCGCATGATGCTCAAAGGCTGTGGAAACAATATGTTTTTTCCCCTTGCGCGCACCCATGGCAGCCGCCGAGCGGATGGCCATATTATCAGACTCTGTACCACCGGAGGTAAAATAGATTTCTCTCGGAGAAGCCCCCAGATGCTTTGCAATCCGCTCTCTGGCATTTTCCAGTGCCTCCTTGGCCTCCTGGCCATAGGTATGCAGACTGGACGGATTGCCGTAAATGGTTTCATAATAAGGCATCATTGCCTCCAGCGCACGTCTGGAGACCTTGGTAGTAGCAGCGTTATCTGCGTAAACTCTCATATATATTTACCCTCCAATTCAGTAGGTTGGTTATTTACTGGAGCAAGAATACCACATCCAACCTAGTATGTCAATAGGCTAATAAAAAATTCACGAAATCCACCGAAATATCATAGCGAAGCTCCCGTTTATTTGTATCTTCAGGAGGAAACAGATGGAATTTCTCTGGATTTTTCCATACTTTTAAAAGCTTTTTTCGGAAGACGCATAGATTTTCGAGCCGCCTCATTATGCTGGCCTGAAATTTTATGTTTTCTTTTTAGGGTCAGAATGTTATAATCATTTTATCGATTTCTAGGAGGATCTCTCATATGAAACCCTGTATTATTTTCTGTGCTGCGGAATTTGACACGCTGATTGCGCCGATCCCTCCGGACGCATTCATCATCGCCGCCGACGGCGGACTAATCCATACCCAGACCCTTGGCATTTCTCCGGATCTGATTCTTGGAGATTTTGATTCCCTCGGCTATGTTCCGAAGGATTCCAGAGTCTATCCCGTTGAAAAAGATGACACCGATGCGATGTTGGCGGTGCGTGTGGGACTGGAGCGGGGCTGCGACCGATTTTTGTTCTATGGGGCGCTGGACGGTCCCCGTCTGGATCATACTGTGGCAAATTTCCAGACCTTGGCCTATCTTGCCGCCCACGGTGGTCGTGGATGGCTCATCGGACGGGACTATATCATCACCGTGGCCTCCGAGGAAACCCTGCATTTTTCAGACACCTTCACCGGCATCCTGTCACTGTTCTGTATGGGCGCAGAGATTGATGATCTGACCATTCGGGGACTCAAATACCCTCTGGAGCATGGACATCTCAGTGCGTCCTTCCCCCTGGCCGTGAGCAATGCCTTTGAGCAGCGTCCTTCCAGTGTCACCGTCGGAAAAGGTCTTCTGCTGGCCATGTGGGACCGCTGCAACGGTCTTTGTGACCGGGAGGCCCTGTCTTGCTGACCTACGAACTGAAAAAATCTCCCTCCGTCCCCCTTTATGAATCCCTCTATCGCTGTATTCGGGATGATATCTTATCCGGAAAGCTGGCAAAAGGGGAAAAACTGCCCTCCAAGAGAACCCTTGCAGAGCATCTTGAGGTGAGCAAGGTTACGGTGGAAACCGCTTATTCTCAGCTTCTTGCGGAGGGATATCTTCGATCCGAGGAGAAAGTGGGCTATTTTGTGGAGGCGGTGGACCATCTGTATTCTGTACCGGCCATACCTCCCCATCCGGAGCCGGAGGCCCCCAGATGGAATGTGGACTGCACCTCAAACGGCTCTGCCGCAGGATTTCCCTTCACCGTCTGGATGCGGCTTCAGCGGCAGGTCATGCTCGACTATGGTGATCGACTCCTCGCTCCGCTTCCAAGTCAGGGATATCCCGAGCTGCGCCAAGCCATTGCCGGCCATTTGCTGGCATTTCGTAATATGCGTGTCGATCCATCCAATATTCTGATCGGTGCCGGAACGGATTTTCTCTATAATCTCCTGCTTCAGCTTCTGGGGCGGGACAAAATCTACGCCGTGGAAGATCCCGGCTATCAGAAAATCCGTCAAATTTATACCGCCGGCGGTGTCGCCTGCATCAGCGTCCCCTTGGATGATCAGGGTGTAGACCCTCAGTGCTTGGGCCAGGCGCAGGTGCTGCACTGTTCTCCCTCCCATCACTTCCCCACCGGAATCGTGATTCCTGCCAAACGCCGTCAGCAGCTGCTGGAATGGGCCGCTGCCCGGCCGGATCGATGGATCATTGAGGACGACTATGACTCCGAATTCCGCTTTCACTCCCATCCGCTTCCGGCGCTCCAGTCCATGGATCGTCAGGGTCGGGTGATCTATATGAATACCTTCTCCAAAACTCTGGCACCCTCCATTCGTATCAGTTATATGATTCTTCCGAAGGATCTGATGGCACAGTTCCGACAGAAACTGGGGTTTTATGCCTGTACGGTTCCCAGCTTTGAACAGTATACACTGGCCCGTTTTCTCAACGAAGGGCACTTTGAAAAGCATATCAACCGAATGCGGAAATTTTACCGCAGCCGCCGCAACCGGGTCATTCAGCTGCTTTCGCAGGCCCCCTTCTCCCATAGAATTTCCATTCTTGAGCAGGACGCAGGGCTGCACTTTCTGCTGCGGGCCGACACTGATTTGCCGGATGAAGCTCTGGTCTCTCTGTGCGCCGATGCCGGAATCCGTGTACAGGCTCTGGGGGAATTTTATCGGGGAGCGATTCCCCCTGCCGCGCGCCATTGCCTGATTGTGAACTACTCCGGTCTGCAGGAAGAGAATCTCCCTGCCGCACTTCAAATCATTTCCGACACTATTGAAAGCCCCCGAAAGCTATGATATGATGAGCAAAATATCCTTCTGTCTCAAAGGAGTGTACAATATGAAAAAAATCAGCCTGGTTTTGGTGGTTTGCCTGATGGCTGCCCTGCTCGGTGCCTGCGGCGGCACAGCCGAAACAACAGATCCTTCCGTTTCAGATTCCGCCGAGTCTTCAGACAGCACTCCGGAGGAATCCACCGTCCCGACGGCTCCAAAAGTCATATCCCCCACTTCCAAAGTGATCGATTTTTCTCTGGACACTCCCGAAGGATTTACAGCCAGTGTGGTGCAGGATTCCTTCACCTTCCTCATCAGCCCCAACGCCCCCGTGGACACCTCCTCCATCACTGTTGAGACAACGCCCCGGGACGAAAGCGTCCTGACACGAACCGCAGAGGAGTTTGAGGCCATGGTGACCGGAAATGCGGCATCGGAAGAATCTCATGGGACAGACGCCCCCGCCGGACATCAGCAGTTTTCTCTTTCTGAAATGCAGAACGTGGATTTGGACGGGTGGCCTGCACTGATGTGCAAATACGATCTATCCTTCACAGGCTTTTCCTCCCATATTCTGCGCTATGAGGTAGTTGCAAATAATGCCAACTACGTTTTCACCTTTACCGACACCACCGATGAGCGGCTGTGGCAGGATGCCTTTGCACGAAGTGCCGAAACAATCCATCTGATCCTCGACTCAGAAGGTATTGCGCTGGATTACAGCAATCTGACCCTCTATGATTTGGGCATCGGTCTCAGCATCTATGCCGAAGAAGGGCTTCTCCCCCAAAAGGCCGAGGGCTTCAGCGCCTGTATCGGCAGCCGCGATGTTATCATCTTGGTAACCGCCGACAATAAGCAGGAGAACTATCTCACAGAGCTTGATGCGCTGGGTTATGCCGATCTTCTGCGGCAGAACAATGAGCTCGACGAGTTCCAGACGAATCTTTACGGCAATCTCTACACCCATTTCTACACCACCGACGAGGTCGGAAATTCGTATTACAATATGATCTGCATTGCCGAAACCGAGGCAGATTTTCTGGTGCTGCAATTTGCCTGCCTCCGTGAAAATCAGCCGGCTTATGCCAAGCAGTTTCCCCTTTGGGCCTCCAGCATTACCCAAAACACCTGATAAAACCCCGCCGAACATTCGGCGGGGTTTCTTATGTATCATCAGTCCTCCGGAAACAGCTTTTCCTGGCAGAACTTCATGATGGATCTGCGTGTAATGATTCCGATGAAATCGTTTTTATCGTCCACCACCGGAACAAAATTCTGGTTGGCAGCCCGATCAATCAGATCCTGCATAGAGGTATTGACGCGAACCGGAACATTATCCTTTCGATGGGAAATTTCCATGATCCGATGCTCCTCAGTCTGGCGCATATCCATATTGCACATATCCTTCAGGGCCCATAACAGATCCCCCTCCGTCAGTGTGCCGACATAGTGGCCCTTGCGATCCAAAATCGGAAGCGCAGTATAGTGCGCCTTTTCCATCCGCTCCAGTGCCTGCCGCAGCGTATCGTCCGCATGCAGATGCGCACACATGGCTTTCGGTGTCAGGAAAAATAATATATTACTCATTAGAGGAACTCCCTTTCTGAAATCCGCGCAAATCACAGCCTTGCGCCGCTCTTTATTATAACACACCCTATGACAACATTCACATGAAATATGTGTGAATTTTGCAATATGGCAACAAATTTCAACGCTCTATTTTTGTATATAACCGACAACTATCCAAAGTAGAATCCCATTCTCCCACCGGTTGACCGGGAGAATCAAGGTGTGGAGATACATTTTCACGCTCCTGTGATAGGATGATGTCATCAAATGAATGACCCTCTAGGAGTGTGAAGCGCAATGACCAAACGAATCAAACTTGCAGACCGCATCCTCCCCACCTATACCGTAGGCGAGGAAATTACCAACACCGTCACCCATGTTCTGGGACTGATCGGCGGTGTAATCGCCCTGATACTCTGCGTGAAAAAAGCTCATGAATTTTATGGCCCGACCGAAATTACCGCAGCTGCGATCTACGGCAGCTGCCTGATGCTGCTTTACAGCGCATCGAGCCTCTACCATGCCATGAGGCCCTCCATGACCAAGAAGGTGCTGCAAATCATCGACCACTGTGCCATCTATTTTCTGATTGCGGGCAGCTACACCCTGATTTCACTCGGTGCCATCCGCAGGGCCGATCCCCTGCTGGGCTGGGGGCTGTTTGCCACAGAATGGGTTCTCGCCGTCATCGCAACCGTCCTGACCGCCATCGATCTCAAGGCCTACCGCTGCTTTTCCATGATCTGCTACATCGGTATGGGCTGGGGGGTGCTTCCCTTTCTCGGGAAGGTCTATCACATTCTCTCTCCCATGGGCTTTTATCTGCTGCTGGCCGGCGGCATTGCCTATACCGTCGGTGCGATTGCCTATGGTATCGGCTCCAAAGTCCGGTGGATGCACTCTATTTTCCACGTACTTGTGGTGGTTGGAAGTGTGCTGCATTTCTTATCATTCTATTTTTACGGTATGTAACTTCAGGCCGAAAATCAGCCCTGTACAGACTGTACAGGGCTGATTTGTTTGTTAGTCTTCTGTCTGCTCAGAATCGTCGGACACCGCCTCGGATACTGTTTCCCCGCTCTGGGAAATTTCCGGATCCTTCTGTGCATCCTCCTGCCGGAAAGCGTCAAAAAGGGATGCCTTCTCGCTGCGGATTTCCCGACCCTCCATGCAGTCCTCAAACTGCTCGGCGGACATGGTTTCATACTCCACCAGAAAATCTGCGATCTTCTCAAGTTTCTCCCGATCCTCTGTCAGGATCTTCGTGCACCGTTCATACGCCTCATCGATGAGCTTTTTGACCTGCTCATCCATCATACCGGCCACCTGCTCGGAGTAGCTTCTGGTTTTTCCGTAGCTGCCGCCGATGAAAACCTCGTCATCGCTCGTATAGGAAACCGTTCCGAGCTCCTTGCACATGCCGAATCGGCCCACCATGTCTCTTGCCAGCTGAGAAGCTCTGTCGATGTCATTGGAGGCACCGGTAGAAACATCGTGGAACACAATATCCTCTGCCACACGGCCGCCCAACAGCCCCACAATGTCCTCAAACATCTCATTGCGGGTCACATGGGTGGATTCCTCCTTGGGCATACTCCAGGTCAGGCCCAAGGCATTGCCTCTGGGGATAATGCTGATCTGATGCACCGGATCGTGGGTCGGCAGATGATACATCGCAACCGCGTGGCCTGCCTCATGGATGGCAGTCAGGCGCATATCCCGGGCATTGCGGAGCCGGCTGCGCTTTTCAGGGCCTGCAATTACCTTCATCATTGCCTGCTCCAGATCCTCCATCACAATCACGGGACGGTTCTTTCTGGTTGCAAGAATCGCGGCTTCGTTCAAAAGGTTCTGCAAATCGGCACCGGTAAAGCCGGAAGTTGCCATGGCAATGGTCTTGAAGCTGACATCATCAGCCAGGTGCTTGTCCTTGGCATGAACCTTCAGAATATCCTCACGGCCCTTGACATCGGGCGCACCGACATAAATCTGGCGGTCAAAACGACCGGGTCTTCTCAATGCAGGATCCAAAATATCGGGGCGGTTGGTTGCCGCCAGAACGATTACACCCTCGGTCTTTCCAAAGCCGTCCATCTCCACAAGCAGCTGGTTCAGGGTCTGTTCCTTTTCATCGTGACCGCCGCCCATACCGGAACCGCGTTTGCGGCCCACCGCGTCAATCTCATCGATAAAGATGATGGCCGGGGCAATCTTCTTCGCCTGATCGAACAGATCCCGAACACGGCTTGCACCGACACCTACATACATTTCGACAAAGTCGGAACCGGAGATGGAGAGGAACTGCACCCCTGCCTCGCCTGCAACCGCTCTTGCCAGCAGTGTTTTACCGGTACCGGGAGGGCCTACCAGCAAAATGCCGTGGGGAATCCTGGCTCCCATCTGGTTAAACTTCTCCGGAGCCCGGAGAAAATCAACAACCTCCTGCAGCTCGGCCTTTTCCTCGTCTGCACCGGCCACATCGTCAAATGTGACCTTCCGTCCATCCGCCACACCGAGCACCGTTCTGGCCTTGCCGAAGGTTGCCAGCGGATTATTTCCGTTGGCCTTGCTCATCAGCAGGAACCAAAGCAGCAAAAGCACCAGTCCGGAAAGTACCAGTGGAAGCATCAGATCCATGGCAGAAAACCCCTTCACGGGGGCGAAATCATAGGACACAAGGGTTCCATCCTCACTTTGACGGTGAATCAGTTCTCCCAGATCCTCCCGAAACGCATCCGGATCTCCCAGATGGGTCACAAGGGTTGTGCGTCCCTTGCGGGCTTCCTTCAGTTCCAGCTGAATCTGGTCGCCCTGAACGATAAAGCTTTTGACCTTCCCGTCTTCAAACAGCGAGACGATCTCGGAATAGGCCAAATGATCCCGATTACCGCCGAAGCTGTTTGTCACCCAAGTGAAAACAAGAAACAGCACCGCCATATAAATCAGGAATGATAACATTCTTCGATTTTTCAAATGTCTGTACTCCTTTTTGATTTTAGGAATTATAAGCCTCAGGCTTCAGCACACCCACATAGGGCAGGTTGCGATAATGCTCATTGAAGTCAAGGCCGTAGCCCACCACGAACTCGTTGGGAATGACGAATCCGGTATAGTCGGGCTTGATGGTGATGCCTGCCTTGCGGCCCTCGGGCTTATCCAGCAGGGTGCAGATCTTCAGGCTGGCAGGCTCCTTGGCCAGCAGATGATGATAGGTAAAATCCAGAGAGTTTCCGGTGTCGAAGATATCTTCGAGAATCACCACATGCCGTCCCTTGATATCGGAGGACAGGTCCTTCTTGACCACCATGTTTCCGGTGGATTCCGTTCCGGCGTAAGAGGAGATCCACATGAAGTCCAGCTGGCACTGTCCTGTAAACTGCCGGATAATATCTGCGTAAAATACCACAACACCCTTCAAAACTCCCACGAAAATAGGGTTTTTGTCCGCATACTCCTCAGAGAGCTGCTTGCCGAGTTCCTCCACGCGGGTACGGATCTGCTCTTGCGTCAGCAGGATTTTCTGAATGTCTTTTTCCATAGTGTAAAAGCCTCACTTTTCATTCTAGTTTATCTCATAGCCCTCTCCGTCTGATTCCGTGAGAGGCTCAAATTCGATTCGAAGGGGGGTGCCGCCGCTTCTCCTGACATCCGGCCCGATTCCGTAGATTCCCAAAATTCCCTGCTCATCCGCCACAATCGGCACAAGATGCCGACGAGCCGCCGGAATCTTCCGGTCAATGAACAGTTTTTTGACGGATTTTGAACCGCCGGACAGCGCAATAACGTCTCCGGGCAGTCGAGCCCGCAAAACCATCGGTCCCGAAGGATGCACCGCAAAAGATGCGCCTGTATTCGGCGCTGCGGTATCCGGACGGATGGTAACCTTCATGGAAATACCGGCAAGCTCCACACTTCCGCAGGTCGGAAGCGGGATTGTCCCCAGCTCTTCATAGTGCTGTGAGCCCAGGAGACGGTCATATTCCCGGCGCAGAATCACGCCTCCGGGAAATGCCGCAAACGCGGAGGGCCGCTTGGCAAAAACCAATGCCTCTGCCTGCGCGATATGGCTGGCATTCGGCTCGGGAAATCCGCTCCGAACCAGCAGCTGCTCCAGCGCTCTGCGGCGCAGACAGGCCGGTGCCCGCTTAAGCGCCACCACATCTGTCGGATCAATCAGGCAGGCCATCTCATCAAGCGTCTGCTCTTCTTCCCGCAGCCGCTGGGCCATCGACGAAAGATTTCCCAGAATACTGGGGTTTTCCGCCTGAAGCAGCGGAACAAGGCGGCGGCGCACCCGATTTCGGAAAAACGCATCGCTTGAATTGGAGCTGTCCTCCACATGATCGATCCAGTTTTCCTTCAGATAGGCCTCCACCTCTTTGCGGCTGACATCCAGCATCGGGCGGATCATGCGGTCTGTCTTGGGGGTAATCCCGCCAAGGCCACGCAGCCCCGTCCCCCGAATCAGGTGCATCAGCACCGTCTCGGCATTATCATCCGCCGTGTGGGCCGTGGCAATTTTCCCCTCCAGTCCCATCAGAAAACCATATCTGGCATCTCTTGCCGCCGCTTCCAGTCCTTTTGCTCCGGATTTCACCGGAAATCCCCCCACAGTCAGAGGAATGTCATGAAAATCGCAGAATCGGCGGACAAATTCTTCATCCCTCAGGGATTCTTCTCCCCGCAGGTGGTGATTAAAATGAGCCGCCTGAACCGTAATTCCAAGCTTTTCCCGCAGCATCCACATGCTCCAGAGAAGTGCCATGGAATCCGCACCGCCGGAAACGGCACAAATGACCGTTTCTCCGGGCGAGACCATCTCATAGCGTCGGATCGAAGCAAGAACCTTATTCTCCATGCTTCCACTCCCGATCCGCAAAGGTCGTATACTGCGGCAGCCATTGCAGCTTAACCGTTCCGGTTTCGCCGTGACGGTTCTTCGCTACAATACACTCCGCCACATTCTTTTCCTCGGAGTCCTCGTGATAATAGTCATCGCGGTAAAGAAACAGGATGCAGTCGGCATCCTGCTCGATGGCACCGGATTCCCGAAGGTCGGACATAATCGGGCGCTTGTCGGTACGGCTTTCCACCGCACGGCTCAGCTGGCTCAGGCAGATGACGGGAACATTGAGCTCCTTCGCCATAATTTTCAGGGAGCGGGAAATTTCACCGACCACCTGTACACGGTTTTCCGACTGCTTTCCATAGCCGGAACCGGTCATCAGCTGAAGGTAGTCGATGATGACAAGTCCCAGATTCTCGACTCTTCGGAGCTTTGCATTCATCTCGGCTACGGTGACAGCAGGGTTGTCATCCACTCGGATATCGGTCTGGCTCAACGCCGCCGATGCCATCGCCAGCTTACTCCATTCATCATCGTTGAGCTTGCCGGTCAGCATTTTCTGGCTGTCTACAAAGCTTTCGCCGGAGAGCAGACGCATCGCCAGCTGCTCTTTTGACATTTCGAGGGAAAACAGCGCCACGGTCTGCTTGTATTTTTTCGCAACATTCAGTCCGATATTGAGGGCAAAGGATGTTTTACCCATGGCAGGACGGGCCGCAATCAAAAGCAGGTCGGACTTATTCAGTCCGTTGATCTTGGTATCCAAATCCCGCAGCCCCGTAGAAAGACCGGGAATTGCGGAATCAGAGGCACTCAGCTCCGCCAGATGGTCAAACACCTTGTAAAGAACGGTGCCGATATGCTCCAGAGAATCGCCCCGTTCTCCTTTTCGCAGGGCATAGATCTTTTTTTCGGCGGCCTCCAGCATCTCTGCCGGGGTGCCGACCTGATCGCTCACAATCTCGGAAATATCCGAAGCTGCCTTGGCAAGTCCCCGAAGCATCGCCTTGTCCCGAACGATGTTTGCGTAGCGGACAACATTCGCCGCTGTGGGCGTGATCTCCATGAGCTGCATGACATAGTCTCTGGAATTGTCATGGTGATAGCCCAGCTCCAGCATCTTATCCAACACAGTGACCGGATCAATGGTCTGGGAGTAATTAAACATCGTATAGATGGTTTCATAAATCTCCCGATTCTGCTCCAGGAAAAAGTCCTCCGGCCGCAGCAGTCCTATGACATCCGCCACGCAGCGGCTGTCAATCAGGATTGAGCCAAGCACTGCCTGCTCCGCTTCCACAGACTGCGGCGGCTGCCGGGATGTCAGTTCCTCATCCACGCTGTCTGCTCCTCCTTTCGGGCAATGCCCGGTAATCATGTATCATTTCGCGAACGCGCGATTTTCCTCTGCCGAAAAAGCGTTAAGCTTCCTCAATCTTGACGGTGAGCTGACCGACAATCTCATAGCCGAGCTTGCACTTGACGGTGTAGGTGCCCACATTCTTGATCGGCTCATCAATGACGATCTTGCGCTTATCGAGGGAAATGCCGCTCTCTTTTTTGAGGGTTTCTGCGATTTCCTGATTGGTCACAGCGCCGAACAGCCGACCGTTTCCGCCGCCGTGGGCCTTTACTACAAGAATCATCTCCTTGAGCTTCTTGGAAACCTCCAGCGCCTCCGCGCGCTCCTTGGCCTGACGCTCCTGCGTGGCCTTGTCATTCATACGCATGGTATTGACCGCATCGGGGGTTGCCTCGATGGCCAGCTTTCTGGGCAGCATATAGTTTCTGGCGTAGCCGTCGGAAACCTCAATCATCTGGCCCTTCTTTCCCTTACTCTTCACATCAGTCAGCAAAATAACTTTCATTGTATTGTTCTCCTTTTAAATTTGGACTTTCGATTTAAACTTCATAATATTTGTCAATCGATTCGACCAACCGGTCAAGAACCTCCTTGACTGTCGCATCCTTCACCTGCGCGCCGGCGGTCGCTGCGTTGCCGCCGCCGCCGAGGGGCTCCAGAATTACCTGCACATTGGCATCCCCGATGGATCGGGCGGAAATGATAACCTGATTGTCGCTTGGATACAGCACAAACGAGGTCTGGAAACCGGTGATATTCAGCAGCTCATCGGCAGCCTGTGCCGCCAAAGGCCGGGATGTCGTTGTATTCAGTGCAGCAATGGCAATTTCATTGCGATAGACCCGTGCGGATTTGATGATCTGATACCGCTCCATGGTCGTCTGGAGGTCACTTTGCAGCAGCTTTTTAACTTCAATCGGGTCTGCGCCCAAACGACGCAGAAATGCCGCCGCTTCAAAGGTTCGCTCGCCGGTGCGGACATTGAAGCTCTTGGTATCAAGAAACAGTCCGGCCAGCAGGCTCTTTGCCTCAATGGGCATCACGTCTGCCTTTTCCACGGCATATTGCAGCAGTTCTGTTACAAGCTCCGCCGCAGAAGATGCGTAAGGCTCGTGGAAATTCACCACGACAGGATTGATATAGTCAGCAGCTCTGCGGTGATGATCGATGACGCAGACCTTGGGAATGGACTCCAGCAGCGGATGGCACTCAACCTGATCGGGGCGGTTGGTATCCACAACAATCAGGATACTGGCAGCATCGCACAGCAGCAGCGCATCCTGTCCGGAGATAAAGATATCCTTGTACTCCGGAACCGATACGATCTCCTGCACCAGCTTCTGGGCCGCATTTTTTTCCACATCCATAACAATATGGCAGGTTTTTCCCTTTTTGCGGCACAGACACGCCACGCCCATTGCAGAGCCCACCGCATCGAGATCCGCCATGCGGTGTCCCATAATAAAGACCTGGCTGGCGTTTCCGATCAGCTCCATCAGCGAATTTGCCGTCACTCTGGAGCGGACCTTGCTTCTATGGTCCGTCTCCCGGGTTCTGCCGCCGTAGAATTCAAAATTCAGCCGATCCTTGATGACCGCCTGATCTCCGCCTCGGCTCAAACTCATCTCAATGGCGAGGGCCGCAAAATCATATCCCTCCTCAAAGGTCGCACCATCCACGCCCAGACCAAAGCTGATGGATGCGGCAATGCCGCCGGGACTTACAATTTCGTGGACATCCTCCAAAATGGAGAATTTATTGTTGATTGCATCCTGAAGATCCCGTTTCTCGAATACAAACAGATAGCGGTTTCGTTCCAGACGGCGCAGCATCCCGTGGTAGCCGTCGGCCCAGCGGGTAATTACCCCGTTAATGTTGGCATTCAGGGTGGAAATTGCGCTTTCCCCCAGATTTTTCGTCAGCTCCTCATAATTGTCTATGAGAATCAAAGAAACCACCGGACGAGAACGGATATACTCATCGCGGATCTGGTAGAGATCGGTCAGATCGGTAAAATACAGCGCCGCCAGCAGCGTCCCCTGCGGGTCATCCGCATGGATGGTCGTACCGTAGACCCGATAGCGGCGGTCGTTAAATGTCACGTCGTAGGGATACTCGCTCTTTCCGGAGGTGAGCCAGTCCGTTGTAAATGACGGTACAAGCTCCGAGATATGCTGCTCATACATGGTATCTTTGAATCCGGAAATCTTCATAAACGGCTCATTGGCCCAGATCAGCGCCCCATCGCCCAATCGGGCCAGCACCATTGGGAACGGTGTCTTGCCGCCATCGGTAGTACCGAGGGTATTGGTCGCAGAATGGATATAAGCCTCCAGTTCTCTGCGGCGATGGACCTTATTAAACTGATAAAAAACAAATAGCAGCGCCGTAATGACTGCCTCTGACGCCGCAAGGTACGGATGCCTCAGGACCAGTGCCGCCACGGAAAACAGAACCATCACGCCAAAATACATTCCCATTCCGGGCTGAATCAGCCGACCGAGTTTGCGATTCATCTGCTCGTCCTCCTTCTCAGGGTATTCCTACCCATTGTTATCCATAGTGTTCTTCATTATATCAAATTGGCAGACTGTACGCAACCGGCTTTTTTGAGATCTTTCCCTGTTAAAAGCAACGCCCGGTTCCGCTGTTCAAAATTTAGAGTATACTTTTTCCTTGTTTTGTGCTATAATCCATTATAGCGTGTGCCGGGTGGGCAGACCCGCACAAAAAACATTCCCGCTTCTCACGGCCGGAATGAACAGAAAACGCATCATCGTTACGCAGGCATATTTCCGGATGGATGGGCGACTCAGGGCCCGGAGGCCGGATTTTGGCTGCTTGCTTTGTTATTGTCTTTTTTGGACAGTATGGACCATTTTGAAAGGAGTTTTGAATTTAAATTGGCTGACAAACTGAAAATTATTCCTCTGGGCGGCCTGGATGAAATCGGAAAAAACATCACCGTTCTGGAGTATGGAAAAGATATGATTGTTGTGGACTGCGGCGTTGCATTCCCCGAGGAGGAAATGTATGGCGTGGATCTGGTAATTCCCGACTTCAGCTATCTCGTTAAAAATGCCGGTAAGCTCCGAGGCATGTTCATCACCCACGGTCATGAGGACCACATCGGTTCCATCCCCTACTGTATGCAGCAGATCAAATGCCCCATTCACGGCACCGCCATGACCAACGGCCTGATCCGGCTGAAGCTGGAGGAGCACGGCATTGCCCAGAAGGTAAAGCTGGTTACCCACAAGCCCGGCGATGTTGTAAAGGCCGGATGCTTCAGCGTTGAATTTATCCACGTAAACCATTCCATTGCCGATGCCGTGGCATTCGCAATCAAAACCCCCGTCGGCACCGTCGTTATGACCGGTGACTTCAAAATCGACCCCAGCTCGGCTGACGGCATGATTGATCTGGGCCGTTTGGGCGAGCTTGGCAAGAAGGGCGTTCTGGCGCTTCTGGCGGACTCCACCAACGTCGAGCGCGCCGGCTATACCCCCAGTGAAAACATTGTCGCGGAAAGTCTGGACCGTCAGTTCAAAAACTGCGACCAGCGGATTGTTGTCACCACCTTCGCTTCCAATATGTATCGGATTCAGGCCGTGCTTGCCACCGCTCACCGCTACGGAAGAAAAGTCGCCGTTACCGGCCGCAGCATGGAAAACGTGCTGAAAGTCGCATCGGAACTGGGCTATCTCAAGGTCCCTGCCAATACCATTGTGGATTTGGCCGCCATCAAGAGTATGCCAAAGAATAAGGTTGTCATTGTTTCCACCGGCTCTCAGGGCGAAAATATGTCCGCATTGTACCGCATGGCATTCAATACCCACAAGCAGGTGGAAATTCAGGCCGGCGACCGGATTATCATTTCCGCATCCGCTATTCCCGGCAACGAGAAGGCCATCAGCAAAATTATCAACGAGCTGTACCGCAAAGGTGCGGATGTCGTTTATGAAAAGAGTCAGGGACTGCACGTCTCCGGACACGCCTGTCAGGAGGAGCTGAAGATCATCCATGCCCTCTGTAAGCCCAAGTTCTTCATCCCCATCCACGGCGAGCAGCGCCATTTACAGCAGCATGCCAAGCTGGCTGTCTCCATGGGCATGAAGCCCAACCGTGTCTTTATCGGTCAGGTCGGTTCCCAGTTTGAGCTGACCGGCCGAAGCTGCAAAATCACTGACATGGTTCCCGCCGGAAAGGTCCTTGTGGACGGCACCGGTGTCGGTGATGTGGGCAGCGTGGTTCTGCGGGACCGCAAGCATCTGGCGCAGGACGGCATGGTTGTCGTATGTGTCAATCTCAGCGCCCAGAACGGCGACATTCTCACCGGGCCCGACATTATTACCCGCGGATTTATCTATGTCAAGGAATCTGAGGAGCTGATGGAATCTCTGCGTCAGGTCGCCGTTGAGGCCATCGAACGCTGCCAGCACAAGAATGTCCGTGACTGGTCCACCATCAAATCCGCCATCAAAAATGACCTGAGCGGTTATCTCTACAAAACGACCAAGCGCAACCCCATGATTCTCCCTGTCATTATGGAGATCTAACGGACTATCCCGGCAAAAAGTCCCGATCCAATAGGATCGGGACTTTTGATTTTATTGGGATGCAGGCGGAGCCGCACCGTGTCTTCGGCGGCATGCCGAAGTCTATATTGATTTACTTGGTACCGAAGATTCTGTCGCCGGCATCGCCCAGTCCGGGAATGATATAGGCGCTCTCATTCAGCTTCTCATCACAGCCTGCCAGATAGATATCCACATCGGGATGAGCCTCCTGAACCGCGGCAATTCCCTCGGGGCAGCCGATAATATTCATCATAATGATATTCTTGCAGCCATGCTCCTTCAGGAAGTCAATGGCAGCAACTGCGCTGCCGCCGGTTGCCAGCATGGGGTCAACCACATAAACCTGACGGTTTGCGATATCCTCAGGCAGCTTGCAGTAATATTCCACAGGCTTATGGGTCTCCGGGTCACGGTAAAGACCGATATGGCCGATCTTTGCCGAGGGAATCAGGTCAACCATTCTGTCAACCATACCCAGTCCTGCTCTCAGAATCGGAACAATCGCCAGCTTCTTACCGGCAAGGCGGCGGCACTTTGCAACCGCAATGGGGGTCTGCACATCCACTTCCTCCGTGGGCAGATTGCGGGTGGCCTCGTAGCACATCAAGGCAGAAATCTCGCCTACCAGTTCACGGAATTCCTTGACGCTGGTGTTCTGATCCCGCAGGATAGACAGCTTATGCTGAATCAGGGGATGGTCGAATACAGTAACATTACTCATAGGTTCTAAACTCCTTTGTTTTGTCTCTCCAGACGTTCTCTTTCCGCCTGGGAAAGTCTCAGATAATTGGGCTGCAAAGATGCGCCGTCTCCGGCTTCTCCTCGCTCAATTGCACAAAGTGCTGCCAGCGCAACGCCGGCGGCTCTCTGATGTCTGCGGTGTTCCATGGGAAGAATCAGCGGATATGTTCTTCCCGAAAGGGTGTTATATGTCAGCTCTGCGCCGTCACCCACCAAAAAAATCGGTCCTTCCAATTGCTCCAGATCTCTGCTCAGATCCTCCAGCGCAATCGCCCGGTCCTCTGTAAGGCGCTCCGGTACACCTTGTTTCATTCGGAAGATCGCATTATAAACCTGGCTTCTGCGGGCATCCATGCAGGCACACACAATTCCATCATATACCCCCAGATTCCTTACCATGGACTCCAGTGTGGAAACGCCGTATACCGGTTTCTCTGCGCCCCAGCCGAATCCCTTGGCCGCAGCCACACCGATCCTGACGCCGGTAAAGCTGCCGGGGCCTGCCGCAACCGCCAGATGTGTGACCTCCGCAGGGCTTTTGCCGCAGTTTGTCAGAAGATCCTGTGCCATGCTCATCAGCGTCTGACTGTGGGTCAGACCCGAATTCTGGTAGCTTTCCGCCAAGAGCTTTTCTCCGTCATGCAGTGCTGCGGAGACGGCCTTGGCCGAAGTCTCAAACGCTAAAATCAGCAAGAGACTCTCCTCCTTCCATTTCGATTTTCCGGGAGGATTCCCCCAGACGGGAGATGGTAATGATAATGGGATTTTCCATGGCATCCCACACATTTTCGCTCCATTCCACGGCGCAGACGCCGCCCCGCTCCAGATAATCTTCCCATCCGATATCAAACAGCTCCTCTTCCGAGCCAAGCCGATACATGTCAAAATGGAACAGCGGCAGTCTGCCTCCCAGATATTCATTGACAATGGTGTATGTGGGACTGGTGACAATTTCCTTGACCCCAAGCCCTCTGGCAAGGCCCCGGGTAAAGGCCGTTTTGCCCGCACCGAGATCTCCCCGATAGGCGATCACGGTACCTGGTTTTAAAACTTTTGCGAGCCGCTCTGCGACCTGCTCGGTCTGCTCGGGAGAATTTGTAATCCATTCCATCAAATATCAACCTCTTTCTGACTCATTTTAGCACAATCTTATCCTTTTTGTAAAGTACCAACCTCGTCAACAATCCTCTTGCTTTTTGCAACAGTATCAGTATAATGATAAACAGCAACACTATTAAGAAAAGGAGATTATCCCTATGACTATTGAAGAACTCCAGTCCTCTCTGCTGTCCGCCCCCAAGAACGGATACCAGACCCTGACTGAGCAGCAGCGCGCTGAAATGAATGACTACTGCAACGGCTATGCCGAGTTCATCAGCACCTGCAAGATGGAGCGTGAGGCTACAGCATGGACTGTTGCTGCCTGTGAAGCGCACGGTTTTAAGCCCATGGTTCCCGGCATGGAACTGAAGCCCGGTGACAAGGTTTACCACAATAACCGCGACAAGAGCATTATTGTTGCCGTCATCGGCGAGAAGTCCCTGGCAGAAGGTGCCAACATCTGCGCCGCCCATGTTGACTCCCCCCGCATGGATATTAAGCCCAATCCCCTCTATGAAGATACCGAAATCGCCTACCTCAAGACTCATTACTACGGCGGTATCAAGAAATATCAGTGGGTCACCACTCCTCTGGCTCTGCACGGTGTCATCTACCGCAAGGACGGCACCATTGTCAATGTGACCATCGGTGAGGATCCCTCCGATCCCATTCTGGTTGTCTCCGACCTGCTGGTTCACCTCTCCGGCGACCAGATGGCAAAGACTGCCTCCAAGGTTATCGAGGGCGAGCAGCTCAACGTCATTGTCGGCACCGAGCCTCTGGTTGGCGAAGGCTCCGACCTCGTCAAGCTCAACATCATGAAGATGCTCAACGAGAAGTATGGCATCATCGAGTCCGACTTCCTCTCCGCCGAGCTGAATCTCGTTCCCGCAGGCCCCAGCCGCGATGTGGGTCTGGATCGCAGCCTGATCGGCGGCTACGGTCACGATGACCGTGTCTGCGCTTACGCAGAGATTGTTCCCCTGCTGGATATGGGTATTCCCACCCACACCGCTGTGTGCATTCTGGCAGACAAGGAAGAAATCGGTTCCGTCGGTATCTCCGGTATGCAGAGCCACTTCTTCGAGTACTTCATGGGGATGCTGTGTGACGCTCAGGGCGTCAATCTGGAGCATTGCTTTGCAAACTCCTTCTGCCTCAGCGCTGATGTTTCCAACGCTTTTGACCCCAACTTCCCCGAGACCTGCGACAAGCGCAACAACTCCAAGCTCAACTACGGTGTCGCAATCTGCAAGTACACCGGCTCCCGCGGCAAGGGCGGCTGCTCCGATGCTTCCGCCGAGGCTATGGGTCATGTCCGCACCACTCTGGACAATGCCGGCGTTGCATGGCAGATCGCTACTCTGGGTAAGGTCGATCAGGGCGGCGGCGGTACCGTCGCTGCTTACATGGCAAACCGCAACATCGTCACTGTTGACGCAGGCGTGCCCGTTTTGTGCATGCACGCTCCTATGGAAATCGTCAGCAAGTACGACTGCTATATGACCATGCTGGCCTGCAAGGCAATCTATCTGGCTTAATTTCCGGAATTCCAATGCCCCGGCGCAGCTGCGCCGGGGCATTTTATCTATTCCCATCTTTCCTTCGCTATATGCCAAAACAGCCGCCCTCAGGGCGGCTGTTTGCTTTGATTACACCGTCAGGCGGGATCTTCCACCGGATCTGCACAGTAAACCCAGGCATTGGGCAGTCTGCGGCCCTCCGGAAGATCGGAATTGGCGCAGCGCATAATATACTCTCCCTCATACCAGATCATAGAACTGGTGCCGCCATCGACATTCATCGCCTGATATCCATTGTAACGGGCGAGAATTTTGGCACATTCCTGCGCATTGCATCCGATTGAATCAACTTTCCGGCCTTCGATTCCCAAAAACATGATCGTCTCGTCCTTGGTCTGACCGATACAGGTTCTTGGATTTAGTGCGGTATAGAGGTTATCCTGCCCCGATACATCCACCCCATCCACAATCAGCGCAGGGGTCCATTCCGTGGCATCGGTGCAGTTCTCTCCGAATTGTTCATGGGCATCCATAATATACAGCCGGTTATCTCTGTGCAGCTCCACCCGCTTATATCCTCTGGGATAGTGGGTGCCGTAGGGCCTTCCGCCGGACATGGCACCGCCGGAAATCAGCGCACCTTCCGCCACATTGGGCCCGTCATCAAATCCGGAGCCGCTCATGGCCACAAGGCCTTGATTGGCCTGCGCAATCTCTCCTACCTTCTGCCCAATGACACCCGGCTGCGCAGCGGGCGCACACTTCAGGCGAGAAGGGTCCTTCCCCAGCACCAGAACGCCCCGGTAACTGCTTGCGGAAATCCGAATCACCATCAGACCATTGGCCGCGTCGATGGCAAGCACTTGATCGCCCTGCTTTGTATAGATCTCAGTTCCCCGATCCTCAAGGCCCGCTTCATTGACCAAAAAGTGATTCCATCCGTCTTTGATCACCTCCGGATGCGCCTCGGCATAGGCCCGGGTTGATTCCTCATCCAGCTCATAGAATGTCTCGAAAAAGGCATTTTCTCCGCTGCTCATCCCCAAATCCTGCGCCAGCCGCCCGAGGATGGACGCCGCCGCTTCTTTGGAAAAACCCGAAGAAGGTGAGCGGAGCTCTTCCGTGGACTGGGTCACATCTTCCCATCCGGAGTTGACTCCCACCTGCTCTGCCTTGGCCTCCTCCATGCGCCGGATGACCTCCTGAACGATATCGCCGGGGATCAGCCCCTTTGCCAGCCACTGATGGCGCATCGTCGTCATGGCCGTCTCAATATAGGCACCACGCAGCTTTGACAGCGGCGGAATCAGATCCGTGAAAATTACTACACAGTAAGCGGCTTCCAATATCAGCACCACCGCCAGTATCACCGCCGCAATTTTCAGACGGGTAGTTCTTTTGGGGGAATTTTCCGTTTTCTCAGACTGCTTCCGTTTCTCTGATTTGGGCCGCAGGTGTTTTCCATTCTGGCTGCTGAACAGGTGGATCGGCACCGCCTGCTCTTCCTGCTCCTCCTCATCAGACAGGCTGATATCCGCCATATTGGCAGCAAAACGGCCCTTGGAAGAACCGCCGAAGAGTTTTTTCTTCATAATAGTATTCCTCTGACGCAAGGCTCCGCGGCCTTTTAGTGGTTATCCAGAAGGTAATGCACCGTGCGAATCAGCCGCCCATTGCGATAATAGTACCGAGGAACCCGGCGGCTGATGCCGGAGATGAATTCATAATTAAAGCTGCCCGCCACGGATGCAATCTGTTCAACAGTGATGGTTTCCTCCCCATCTGTCCCCACCAGGGTCACAGGATCCTGAAGAGAAACCTCCGGAATATCCGTCACATCCACCATCATCTGATCCATGCACACCCGACCCAAAATCGGCGCCCGTCTTCCCCGAATCAGAACATAAAATTTTCCGGAGAGGCTGCGCCAATAGCCGTCGGCGTATCCAACGGGAATTGTTGCCACGCAGGTCGGTCTTTCCGTCACAAACAGGCCTCCGTAGCTGATCTCCCTGCCCACAGGAAGCGTTTTAATGTGAGAAATTCGGCTGTGCCAGCTGAGCGCCGGCTTCAGGGGCAGCAGCTTGGGGTCTACCTCCGGGCTGGGATAAAGACCGTAGGTAACAATCCCCGAGCGAACCATTTCATATTGGTCATCAAAATTCATCAAGCCGGCGGAATTATTCATATGCCGCAGGGGAATTTTCAGCCCCCGCTGCCGAAGCATGGCGTCGAATGCCTGAAATCTCTGGGACTGCTTTCTGGCGCGGCTGAGATCCGCACAATCCGCCGTTGCAAAGTGGCTGAACAGCCCCTCCGCGCAAAGCCCGGGAAGATTTGCAATTTTTACGCACAAATCCGCCGCGGCTTCGTTGCACTCAAATCCAATCCGCCCCATACCGGTGTCCACAGCAAAATGGAAATTGGCTGTCTTTTTCTGATGGACCGCCACTCGGGAAAGCTCCTGCGCATCCTCCAGCCGAAAAATTGCAGGACGAATATTCAGCTGCACCACCTGCGGATAGGCCGAAACAGGCGTATGTCCCAGAATCAGAATGGGGATGGTAATACCGGACTGCCGCAGCTCCAGCGCTTCCGCCACGGAACTAACCCCGAAAAACGCACATTTCGGCTCCAACAGACGGGCCACCTGCACCGCGCCATGGCCGTAAGCATCGGCCTTGATGATTGCCATGACTTTCACACCTGTTTTTGTCTGAACCGCTTCCAGATTCGAACAGATGGCATCGAGATCTATTTTCACATAAGTATTGTCGTAATTCACTTGATCAACTCCAAAAAAGGGAATCGAATGGCTTATGACATATTTCTCCAAAAGCCATATAATTGTAACCATGATAGCATAATTATCTTAAAATGTAAACCTTTTCCCGAAACATACAAACGATTTTCAATGGTTGTTTCGGGATACAAACGGGTGTTCTCGTCACTTTCACCACTTTTTTCATGCAGTATTTGTTCATTTTATAAGTACCATATGCCTTGTAAATTTCCTGTTTCAATGGTATCATTTTTTTGTTAGAAAAAGAAAATGGAGGTATTATTATGAGTCCATCTATGCACCGCACCCGCGCCCGTGAAGCTCTGCGAGGAAACTGGCCTACCGCAATATGGATCACACTTGTTGCATCCTGGTTTGGCGGGCTGAGCTTCACCATTCCCCAATTTCAACTTCTTGTTCAGCAGAAAAATATGATGTTCCGGCTCAACTCCGGAATTGTCGTCAGCGTTGGAATCTTTGGCCTGATTGCCCTGATTCTCGGCGGCGCCCTGCATGTGGGGTATTGCCGCTATCAGCTGAATCTGCTGGATGGCAGAGAAGCACGGTTCTCTGATCTCGCTTCCTTCATGGATCATTTCGGTTCCGCCCTGTGTATGCACGTGATCCGTTCGCTTGCCATCACGTTGGGGACGATTTGCCTGATTGTCCCAGGAATCCTCTTTACTTACGGTTTCTCCATGGCTGGATACATCATGGCAGAAGATCCCGACTGCGGCGCAGTGGAGGCTCTCAAGCGTTCCTGGGCGCTCATGTCCGGCCGTAAAATGGATCTGTTTGTGCTGGGACTGACCTTCATTGGCTGGGCCCTGCTTGCTGTGCTTACGCTCGGAATCGGACTTCTTTTCCTTCAGCCCTACATCGAGGCTGCATACACCTCTTTCTATCGGGAATTGCGGTCCGCAAGCCGCCATCCCAACTAACAAAAATGATATTTTGAAACCGCCGCAGATTCTGCGGCGGTTATTTTTCGTTCAGAGAGAAATTATTTACATAAACGACATATTTCGCTCTTGCATTTTGAGAGCAATTGCTGTATGATATCTGCGTTAGCACTCGAAGGTACTGAGTGCTAATCTAATCAAACCATGTAGAAAATGGGAATGTGCGGATCCTCCGCCTTCCCCAGTCTAAATATCATCTTTGGAGGTATTTTTATCATGAAACTCAGACCTATGGCGGACAACGTTCTGCTGAAGACCACTGAAGCCACCGAAACCACCGCTTCCGGTATCATTCTTGCCACGACAAGCAAGGAAAAGCCCGCCATCTATGAAGTCGTTGCTGTCGGTCCCGGCACCAAGGATGTGGAGATGATCGTCACCCCCGGCACCAAGGTTGTCGTCAGCAAGTTTGTCGGCACCGATGTCACCCTGGACAAGGTTGATTACAAGTTTGTGAAGCAGGACGAGATCCTGGCCATCGCTGAATAATTAGGAGGAATTTCATCATGTCTAAAATGATTGTTTACGGCGAAGACGCCCGCAAGAAGCTGCAGTCCGGTATCGATCAGCTGGCCGATACCGTTAAAGTTACCATTGGTCCCAAGGGCAGAAACGTTGTTCTCGGCAAGAAGTTCGGCGCTCCTCTGGTCACCAACGACGGCGTGACCATCGCAAAGGAAGTCGAGCTGGAGGATCCCTTCGAGAACATGGGTGCACAGATGATCCGTGAAGTTGCTACCCGCACCAACGACGTTGCCGGTGACGGCACCACTACCGCTACCCTGCTGGCGCAGGCCATCACCCGTGAAGGTCTGAAGAACCTCAGCGCCGGCGCAAATCCCATGGTTATGCGCAAGGGCATCGAGAAGGCTGTGGACGCAGCTGTGGACGCAATCAAGGCTCACTCCGTCCCCGTCAGCGGCTCTGAGGACATCGCCCGTGTCGGTACTGTCTCCTCCGGTGACGAGTCCATCGGTAAGCTGATCGCTGAGGCCATGGAAAAGGTCGGCACCGACGGTGTTATCACCATCGAAGAGAGTAAGACCGCCGAAACCGGTCTGGACGTTGTCGAGGGTATGCAGTTCGACCGCGGCTATATCTCCCCCTATATGGTGACCGACACCGACAAGATGGAGGCCGTTCTCGACGATGCGTTCGTCCTGATTACCGATAAGAAGATTTCCTCCATTCAGGAGATTCTGCCCATTCTGGAGCCTGTTGTCAAGGCCGGCAAGAAGATGATTATTATTGCCGAGGATGTTGAGGGTGACGCTCTGGCAACGCTGCTGCTGAACCGTCTGCGCGGCAACTTCAATGTTGTCTGCGTCAAGGCTCCCGGCTTCGGCGACCGCCGCAAGGCAATGCTTCAGGATATCGCAATCCTGACCGGCGGTACCGTGATCTCCTCCGAGCTTAACATGGAGCTGACCGAGGCTACCCTGAATGATCTGGGCCGTGCCCGTCAGATTGTTGTAACCAAGGATGCCACCACCATCGTCGATGGCGAAGGCGATTCCGAGGCAATTAAGGCTCGTGCCCATGAAATCCGTGCTTCGATTGCTACTACCACCTCTGACTATGACCGTGAGAAGCTCCAGGAGCGCCTGGCCAAGCTCACCGGCGGTGTCGCTGTCATCCGTGTCGGTGCTCAGACCGAGATTGCTATGAAGGAGCAGAAGCTGAGAGTCGAGGATGCACTGAACGCAACCCGCGCAGCTGTTGAGGAAGGTATTGTGGCTGGCGGCGGTACCGCTCAGGTCAATGCTATCTGTGCTGTGGAAGATCTGATTGCCACCATGCACGGCGATGAGAAGACCGGTGCTAAGATCATCGCAGCCGCTCTGGAGGCTCCGATTCGCCAGATTGCGCAGAATGCCGGTGTTGATGGTTCTGTCATCTTTGAGAAGGTTAAGAACTCCGGTAAGGTTGGTTACGGCTACAATGCCTACACCGAGGAGTTCGTCGATATGATTCCTGCCGGTATCGTAGATCCCACCAAGGTCACTCGCTCCTCTCTGGTCAATGCAGCTTCCGTTGCTGCCTGTGTGCTGACCACCGAAAGCCTGGTTGTGGACAAGCCCGATCCCGCAGGTGATGCAGCTGCCGCAGCTGCTGCCGCTCAGGGTGGCATGTACTAAAAACAAAGTCTAAGCCCTTTCTGCCTCCCCACTCCATTTGGAGTGGGGAGGTTTTTCAGCAGTGATTCGATAACGCTGCCACGGAATCTTGCTGAAAGTTTCTTGGTCGGGCGGTGTCGATGTATTTCCCGCCCCTGTACCGTATCTGCATAAGCGATTTCCGTTGTTTTTCAGAGAAAAACCAGAGGATTTCTACTTGATTTTTCTTTAAATGGCTGATATAATTAATCCGTTATGGAGCAGTACTCAAGCTGGTCGAAGAGGCGTGACTCGAAATCTCGTAGGGCATGAAAGTGTCGCCAGGGTTCGAATCCCTGCTGCTCCGCCAACTCCCGCATTCCTATGGAATGCGGGAGTTTTTATATTCTTTCGTCTATCTGCGATTAGTGCTTTCCTGAATCTGATGATTTCATATCTCACGAAGCAAAAAAGGCGGCAAGGAAATCCTTGCCGCCTTCAATTATTTGGAAATACAGACCTACGAAAGCAGGTTTGTCATCCGTCAAACTTCCTCTGCCAAAAATGGCCGGAAGTTCAAAGTCTAAATTAGACCTCGAAGATGGTCTGATCCTCGACCTCGGTGCACAGAGCCTCGAGAGCGCGGTTGACCAGCTTACGACGAATGTGCTTCTCTTCCTCCATGGTCAGAGCAGGATTGCCCAGAGGATGGGGGATTGCGATGGTGGGAACAATTCTGTTCGCACCAACCGTCAGAGAGATGGGAGTAACGGTACACATGTGAACAACAGGAATACCAGCTCTCTCGATTTCCTTAACCATCGTTGCGCCGCAACGAGTGCAGGTACCTCATGTAGAGGTCATGATAACGGCGTTGACGCCAGCCTTCAGCAGCTTCTGAGCGTACTCTTCAGCGAACTTCTTGGCGGAAGCAACAGCAGTACCGTTACCAACGGTGGTGTAGAAGAACTCGTGCAGCTTGCCGATCTTGCCTTCCTTCTCGAACTCGCGCAGAACGTCAACAGGCAGAACGCGGTCAGCATCTTCGTTTGCGTAGACCGGATCGTAGCCGCCGTGAGCGGTCTCGTAGGTCTCAGCAGTCAGATCGTCCACGCCAGCGATGTTGTATTCGCCGTACTTAGAAGCGGAAGAAGACTCGATGTGATCGGGGTTGCCCTTAGGAACAATACCGCCGGAGGTGCACAGGGCGATGGTAGCCTTGGACAGATCCTTGATAGCGGGGTTGGGAGCAACACGGTCAAAAGAGGGCATGGGGTACTCAGTGGTGAAGGGCTGATCGTTCAGCTTCTTAACCAGCATATTGACAGCACGCTTTGCGCCGCGCTCCTTCTCAAAGAAGTTCACACGGATGCCATTGGGCATGTAGCCTTCCTCGCAGGAAGCGCCCAGCTTCTCGCCCTTCAGAATCTTCAGAGCCAGAGCAGCCATGGTGGGAGCAGCCTTACGCATACCAGCAGCGCTGTTGGTAGTAGCAACCATCAGAACCTTGTCCTTCAGGTCTGCGCCGGGGTTCTCCTCGTACATACCGGTCAGGACACGGATGCCAGCTTCCTGAACAGCCTGGCAGACGGTAGCACAAGCGTAGCCGTAACGGCCTGCGTTGAATGCGGGGCCTGCGATGAACAGGTCGGGCTTAATCTCGTTAACCCAAGCCAGGATCTGCTCCTTAGCTTCCTTCTCATGCTCTGCGAAGTAGGAGTCGCCGCAGATGATGGTCTTGACGATCTCAGCCTCGCCGTTCCATGCGGTCTCGAGGGCCATACCGGGGCCGACCTTACCGTCACGGATTTCGGGTGCAATGTGAGCCATTTCCTCGCCACCGATCTGTGCGAAGAACTGGTTGATATAATGTACAACACGATAACTCATAGTGTAAATTTCCTCCTTTCTGATATCTTAGCGGGCGCTCATGCAGTTGAAGCCCATCTCGTTGGTAGCGCCAGTGATAACCTGGAGCTCAGCCTCGATGGAGCCGTCTTCACGCAGAGAACCAGCGTGGCCACCGGCAATGATGTCGACGTAGTCGAGCATACCGATAACCTTGTCCAGCTTGGGCAGAACGATTACCTGGTTAGCGTTACCGCCGGTAACCACTGCATCAGCCAGAGGATCAGCATCAGCCAGGGACTGAGACTTACCATCCTGACCAGCGTACTCGTCGGTGATGATGGTGGTCTTAACACCCTGCATTTCGATCTTCTTAGTGTTCATGATGAGGTCGGTATCGGGGTTGCCGAAGCCTTCCTGAGAAACGATAACACCGTCGAGGTCCAGCAGGCGGCACAGCTTTGCAGTCCAGTCGGAGGAGCGCTGCTTGTCAGCCAGGTAGACGTTCTCGTTGGTGATGATGTTGCAGACGTAGTTCAGAGTCTTGCCGTGTGCAGCGAACAGCTCAGCCACAACGGGGTTGTTCTCGTGGTGGTAGGTAGTGTTCTTGTCGCAAGCGGAAACGCAGTTACCGCTCAGGATTGCACCGTCCATCGTCTCGGTGGGGTTGATGATGGTGGTCAGAGAACGCTTTGCGTCAACACCGTAAACATAGGTGTCATGCATCAGGCCCTGGCTCTGCAGCATGTGGACATAAGCCACGCGAGGCAGGTTGGGGTACTTCTCGATGCCTTCCTTGATGCCCAGAGTCTCGAACTCAGCGGTCTCATCGGGAGTGACGTTGCGGCCCAGCTCACCCAGGAAGGTAGCTGCACGCAGGCCAGCCAGACGGACAGCGCGCTCGTACTCGTGCTTGTGCTCTTCGTAGCCTTCCTTGGGCTCGCAGACAACAACAAAGTTGTTCAGCTTGCTGAAGGGAGTGTACTGAGCGCCAGGGCCGGTCATATCAATGATGCCTTCCTGGAAGCCAACGATCTTACCAGCGGTAACGACAGCCATGCCGCGCAGGACATGAGTCTTACCGGAACCAACGGTATCCACCTTATTGATGACGCCGGGGAACACGCCGCCATTGCCTTCAACCTTAACACGGGGCTCGATAACGTCCTTAACGGGGGTAATACGAACGCTCTCGCCGGGCTTAGCGATGTCAAACTTAAAGTCCTTGACCCATTCCTTTACGTCGTCCTCTTCGAAGATGAAGTTCTTAACAGCATCAACGTCGACATAGAGAGTGCCATTCTCTACCTTGCATTCCTTTGAAAATTGAATGTCTCTGATCTGGATATAACCCAGTTCCAATTTCAAAGTGAACACCTCCTTCTTGATAATTAGAAATTTCTATTACTAAGACCTGCTTCAGCGTCCAGGCCGAGGGCGCCGCATAGCAGGGTATAGTCGATAAGCTGGAAGTCCTTCAGCACACCCTCGGGCAGCTCCCGGAAAACCTGTGGGAACTTGTCGTAGGTAACGATGCTGTTGGACATGATTTCTGCCTCGTCGAGTTCCATCTTCTTGGGAAGCTTGGAAACAACGATGGACTTATACGGGGTTTCGTTGGGCTTAATGCTGCCGGACAGGGGATGGGTATACAGGCGATGACCCGCATAGACCATGTCCCGAACCTTTACCAATACCTCCCGGTAGGAGATCGGCTCGAAATCCATTGCATAATCGGCAGGAATAAGCTCCTTCGCGAGGGGATTATTCGTGACGATCAGGTAACTGTGTTTACTCTCCATGGGGCCTCCTCGATCCTCCTTAAAACAAAAAAAGCAGAACGAACACGCAAAAAATTGCACCGTCCGCTCTGTTTCGTAACCTGAGAGATTCCCTCGGTATGAGGTTGCTCCGTCGGTGCTTTCGCTTTTCAGAGGTTTGTCCGCTGCCGGTCCGTTTGCCTGAGATATTCGTCCGAAGTCGGTACTCTCCGAACTTATTTCCTTCGGCCCTGATTTTACAGATCTCCCGGAAGCATCATCCAAAATATTGTCTGCAAGTCCGCACAAGGGCCTCGATCCAGACTTTGATTATATTTTACCAAATTTTTCTCAAATTGCAAGCACAATTTTTACGAATTTGGAAAAAGACTGGAAGAGTTTCCAGTTTTCCATTCCATTTATTCTGAGTTTTGGTTATTTTCCTTTTTCTTTGCCGCATTTTTACCTCAGAAAATAAGTACTTCTGTACCGAAAAAGATCGAGGCATTTCTTGAAAGATAGACATTTTAAAAACTTATTCGATAAAAAATGATCTTCTGCATGGTTATAGGATTTCGCACCGCTGCCGCATTACGACCATCCATTTCTCCATTGAGGCCCCACGCTCCCCCATCAATCCTCCATTGTAGCATACTCGTAGGCCCTCTCGAAATCTTTCATTTTCGCATAGCAGATCTGCAGTCCCTTGCGCACCGCCTTCGGCATCTCCGTCTCTGCTTTATGATAGTAGTGCGCAGCCTGCTCATAATCCTCCCGAGCGAAAGCCGCGTCTGCCCGAAGAATATTCCATCGGGCACTTTTCTGATCTTCCACCGCCTCCAGGATCTGTTTCGCCCGATCAGGCCGGTTTTCATAGAGCGCCGCCTGTGCCCGAATCAGAAGCATCTCATCCAGATCCGGCATCTGCCGTGCTGATTGCGCCATCTGCTGCGGCGACGGAGCGCTCCTTGCCATCAATGCCGCCCGCTGCGTCAAAAACTCTGCGGCGGCATACGGACATTGTTCCATTCTTGCCCCTGCTCGCTCCAAAATGATATAACAGTAGCGGTCTTTCCCCTGTTCCAGCGCCTGTTCTGCCTCCCGAAGAGTCGCCTCTGCCCAAAGAAGCTCCCGTTCCGGCTCCAGGACCTCTCCAAACGCTGCGGACTCCAGCTGTTCCAAACATTTATCGTAGCGTTCCGCCTGAAATTCTTTCCGTGCCTGCATCAATTCCGCAAGTCCCGGCAGATATGCCGCATCCTCCTCCAAAAAATAGCTGACAGGGCGCTTCAGCCGTTTCGATAGATACCGGAGCGTCTCCAAGGAAGGATTGGCCTGATCGTGCTCCAGAAGGGAGAGCATATTTCTCGTGATGATCTCTCCTGCCAGTTCCCTCTGACTCATCCCTGCGTCCTGACGGGCTGCATAAATCCGTTCTCCGATGCTCATATTTTCCTCCCGGTAAGCTTTATTTACCCAATTGTACCATGTTTTCCGGTCCTTTTCCACCGTTACAGAAAATTCATTGGCATTTTCGTGATCCTTCGGCTATAATAACTTTCAGGATCTTATTGGATTCGAAAAGGAGAAGAAATATGGAAAATTTCACACCAAAGGACCTTAAGCAAGAGGCCCGTCAGCGGCTGGCTTCCGCTGTATACAATCCAAAACAACTGATATTGCTCAATACCGGCGTTACTGTGGCGCTTGGTCTTCTGGTTAGTGCGCTCAACTACCTGCTCAACCACCAGATCGGTTCCACCGGAGGTCTGAACGGCCTTGGAATGCGGTCCGCCCTTCAGACCGTACAGACCATTTTGAGCTATGCTGTTTCTCTATTTGCCCCGTTCTGGTCCGCCGGTCTGCTGTTCTGTTTGATCCGCATTGTGCGAAATCAGGATCTCAGCTCCGGCTCCATGCTGGAAGGGTTCCGCCGCTTCCCCAAGCTTCTGAGTTTCTCAATGTTTGAGGTAGTTGTCGCCACACTCATGATTTTACCCATCACGTATCTCGGTGCCGCAATCTTTATGTTCACACCTTTGTCCGCTTCCTTTACAAATTCCATTGAGGAACTTCTCAACAGCGGGGCTCTGGTGATTTCCAGGGGTGGAGTTGATCCATCTTCCATTCCTGCTGACGTTCTTCTGCAAGGAATTCTCCCGCTGATGGTCATTCTTCTGTGTCTCGCAATTCCGGTTTTCCTGTATCTGGCATACAGTCTGCATATTGGGCCATATCTCATTATGACCGATTCGGTCCGAGGCGGTATGCAGGCTTTTACCACAAGTTTCCGAATGATGCGCGGAAACCGCAGAAAGTTCCTCCGGTTGGATCTGAGTTACTGGTGGTTCTATCTCGCAGAAGCCGCTGCCGTGTGTATTCTCTATCTGGATGTCATTTTGCAGATGCTGCAAATTGAGCCGTTTATGAATTCCACTGTACTGTACTTTATCCTGCTTATTGTGTACAGCGTTGCAGAGATCAGCCTGCACTGCTGGAAAAAAGCTGAACGCGACACCGCATATGTTCTGCTCTATGAGCAGATTGCCGCCCCCGCCGAAACTGGCAGCTGCATCATTCTCCCCTAATCAGCTCTCACTAGTCCCCTTCGACAGAAGGGGACTTTTTCTATCCAAATCTGCGGCACGCTCTTTTTCATAGAACGTTACAAAAAGCAGGCAGAATCCTTTTGGATTCTGCCTGCCGTTGATTATTTTGCAAAGGTATACATAGCCATAAACACAGCGGATGCCGCCAAATATCCAAGTCCCACCAGCATCGGCTGATGAACCTTCTTCCGTTCTTTGGCTTTCCGTTCACAATAGGTGAAATAATCCTCTTTAATATCCGAATCCATCAGGCTCACGCCCGGAACGATCAAACCAAGAGCACTTTTGATGCCGTAGCCAAAAATGTCAAACGCACCCTTTCCCTTACAGAAGATGATTCCACCGGTGCCAAGCAGCAGCACCGCCGCTACAAAGCATCCGTCGCACAGCATATGTACAATCGTGTGTCCGGTATTGCGGTTGATAAAAACCACATACACCACAATGAGCAGTCCTGCAAAAAATTCCGCGAGATATGTTTTCTGCTTATCTGTCATATTACTTCAGAATCTTCATATAGTGTTCGTATTCTGCGTCGTTGCACATGACAAAGTGGCCGGGCTTCACCTCGCGGAAAGAGGGCTTATCCTCGGAATAGTCGTGGGCTGCCAGAGGATTGTAGACAATTCTCTTTCTGTTCTTCTCATAAATGGGATCAGGAAGGGGAATTGCGGACAGCAGGCTCTGGGTATAGGGATGCAGCGGATTCAGGAACAGCTCGTCTGCGTCTGCCAGCTCAACCATCTTGCCGAAGTACATAACACCGATTCTGTCGGAGAAATACTTAACAACGCTGAGGTCATGGGCAATAAACAGAATTGTCAGACCGAACTTCTCTCGCAGCTCATTGAGCAGATTGATGACCTGCGCCTGAACAGAAACGTCCAGTGCGGAAACAGGTTCATCCGCAATAATGAGGTCGGGATTCATAATGATCGAGCGGGCCACGCCGATTCTCTGGCGCTGACCGCCGGAGAACTCATGGGGATAGCGGCTGGCGTGCTCACGAACCAGACCAACCAGCTCCAGCATCTCGTAAACCTTTTCGTCAATGACCTTCTCGTCCCGTTCTCCCTGAATCTTCAGGCCCTCGGCAATGATTTCACGAACCGTCATACGGGGGTCAAGGGAGGCAATCGGATCCTGGAAAATCATCTGAATCTGGGTGACAATCTTGGTATTCTTGGCCTTGCGCATCTCATTTTTGAACTCGGCCTCCAACTCCTGCTTCTTCTCAGCGGGTGCGGAAGCCAGCAGGGCTTCATACTTCTTTTTGCATTCTTCCTGCAACTTCTTGGAATATTCCTTATCGCAGTTTTTCTGGTCAAGTTCTGCCTCACGCATGAGCTTTTTCTGCTCGGCGATGATTGCATCACGCTTTGCCTTCAGTTCGGAGGACTGTCCGGGATTATTCTTGACGCCTTCTTTGTAGTCCGCCTTAGCCTGCTCAATGGCATTGAGGTAGGAACGCTTGCCGGCGCAGATCCGGATTCCCTTAAAAATAACATCTCCGGAGGTAATGTTATAAAGCTTGATGATGGAGCGGCCGGTGGTAGTCTTGCCGCAGCCGGACTCACCGACAAGGCCGAAAACCTCACCCTTTTTAATCTCAAAGGATACATCATCGACCGCCTTGGTCTCGCCGCCTTCAATCTTGAAATACTGGCAAAGATGGTTGACCTTCAGCAAAGTTTCAGCGTTATTCTGCATGGTCTTCACCTCTCTTGATCTTCATACGTGCGATGCGGTCCTGAATGACCTTGGGCATTTCAACCTTGGGCGCATCGGGATGGAGCAGCCAGGTAGCTGCATAGTGGGAATCGGAAATCTTAAACATGGGGGGCTGCTTCTCAAAATCGATCTGCATTGCATACTTGTTACGGGGTGCAAATGCGTCGCCCACAGGGGGATAGATCATATTGGGAGGCGTACCGGGAATCGATTCCAGACGTTCGTTGGTGTCGAGGTCAGGCATAGAGGAAAGCAGTGCCCATGTATAGGGATGTGCCGCATGATAGAACACGTCCTCTGCCGTACCGTATTCGACAATCTTGCCCGCATACATAACAGCCACACGGTCCGCCATATTGGCGACGACGCCCAGATCGTGGGTGATAAAGATAACCGACAGCTGACGCTCCCGCTTCAGCTTATTAATCAGCTCCAGAATCTGGGACTGAATGGTCACGTCCAATGCAGTGGTCGGCTCATCACAGATTAGAATATCGGGATTTGCCGCCAAAGCGATGGCGATTACGATTCTCTGACGCATACCGCCGGAGAACTCAAAAGGATACTGGTTGTAGCGCTTATGCGGCTCTGCAATACCAACTTCCTCCATGAGCTTAATCGCCCGGTCCTTTGCAACGCGGTGGGTAACCTTGGCAACGATACCGGTGGCATTTTCGTTCATATGCTCAATGGCCTTTGCCGTTTCCTGCGCATAATCACGCTCGCCGCGGCGGTCCAGCAGTTCCTTATAGTGCTCAACCAGACGGTCAATAATTCGGATCATATTGGCCTGAACCAGTTCCATGTCAATGACTGCGGCGGCAGCAACCTGCCAATCCGGAGTCTTGCCCTTGGCAACCAGCTTGTCGTATTTCTTTTGATCTCGCTCATGAACCTTCTGGGCCTTGACATTTTTGCCGATGGCGCCAAAATAGGTTTCCAGCTCATTTTTCAAACTGGGGCCAAAGGTATAGATGAGGCTGTCCTTGACAATTGCCAGAGGATCGATTGTCGTCTCGACAACGGCCGTCACGGACTTCAGTAGCTCCATGCACTCCTTTTTGTCAAGCTTTTCCTTCGAGAAGGCAGCCTTTGCGTTTTCGAGTGTCTCCATTGCCTTTGCCATGTTGGAGTAGGCCACATCCGCAGTATACTCCAAAGCCTTCTGGGCATCAGAAACGAAGTCCTTCATAAAGCCCTGATCCATGTACTTGGCGAGGAACTGATTCAGCTCCTCCGCAGGCATCTGGGGCAGCTTCTCCCCGCTGAAGCACTGGTAGTAGCTCATACGGAAGAAGTCCGGCTTGGTCTGATCCACGGCCTCCTGCAAAATCCCACGCATTTCCTGCATGGACGCAAGGATTGCAGAATAGTCATCGCTGTTCTTTCCGGGCAGCTGTCCCTTAAGTCCCTTTGCCAGAGACTTCAGGCGGTCTGCCTTATCTGTGACAACATAATCGCTGCAAGCCTTCTCCGCACCGGAGACAATATCTGCCACTCGGTTGACCGGGTCCTTGACAGCCTTCTTCTCCATTTCAAAGGAGATTGCGTCAATGTCATCCACAGCCTCCACGGCTGCTTCATAGGCATTGCTGAATGCCGCCTCCAGCTCGGTGTGCTTAACCTCGAACTGGTGGAATTTCTTGCAGTTTTCCCCTGCGGCCGCAGCCTTTGCCTGATCGGAAGCCCCGACCGCTTTGACCATGGCTTCGCTCAGGTTCTTGAGGTATGTATCGAAGTTCTTCTGGCTCTCACGCTGACGGGCCTTGCCCTTGAGGATCATTGCCTCTGTCAGCTGCTTGCCGATTTTTACAATGGGGTTCAGGGAGGACATGGGGTCCTGGAAAATCATGGCAATCTTATCACCACGAATATTGTGGAACTCCTCCTCGCTGATCTTCAGCAGGTCCTTGCCGTCATAGATAATCTCACCGGATTCGGTAATCGAATTGGCAGCCTGAATACCGAGAATTGCCTTGGATGTGACAGACTTACCGGAGCCGGACTCACCGACGATGGCCAGAGTCTCACCCTTAGCCAAGTCAAAATTGATCCCGCGGACAGCCTGGACTTTACCGTTGCTGGTACGGAAGGAGATCCGAAGATCTCGAACTGACAGTTTTGTTTCCATTAATCTTCCGCTCCTCTCGTAGACGGGTTGAATGCATCCCGCAGGCCATTGCCAAACAGGTTGAAGGAAATCATCAGCAATGCGAAGAACAGGGAGGGCCAGAACATGGCATGAGGTGCCGTGGTCATATTAGCCTGACCGGAGCTGAGCAGTGTACCGATGGTTGCACCGGCGAAGGTGTTGAGGTCAACGATACCCAGATAGGTCATATTCGTCTCAGAGCTGATGGTGCTGGGAATAATCAGTGCGCAGCTGGTAATAATAGTACCGAGCGCATTGGGGAAAATGTGCTTGAACATCAAGCGGCGGTCGCTGGCACCCAAAGTACGGGCAGCCATAACAAACTCAAGGCCCTTGAAGCGGTAGAACTGCTTACGAGTCAGAGCCGCCATGCCGATCCAGCCTGTCAGTACGAAGGCAAACAGGAACGAGACCAGAACGCCCACCTTCTGCGCCAGATGCAGCTGGAACAGTGTCGTCACAACCACGAAGGGGACGCCGCTCAGAACGTCGCAGATACGGTCGAGGATCATATCAACCCAGCCGCCGTAGTAGCCCTGCACCGCACCGTAGACAGCACCGATTGACAGGTTAATGGCAGAAACAAGGACTGCAAAAATGATCGAGAACCGTGCGCCGATGCCAATTGCAGAAAACAGGTCCTGACCAAGGGCATTGGTACCGAAGAGATAGGACGGCTCCATACCATTGAGGTACTGATAGTAGTTATAGTAGCAGATACGAGCCTGCACTGCGCCGGACTTGGAGGTAGAATAGATATAGCTGCCATCGTCGCCCGGAATCCGGATCGAGTCATAAGGTGCGCCTTCGATTTCCTTACGAGTGGAGTAAACGGGAACGAAATTGCCGTTCTTATCGAGCTTTGCAGCGCCCTTTTCATCAACCTCATACCAGAGGTTGGGCTGGTCAGTTGCTCCGCCGATATCGGCAGGCTCAACATAAGGATAGATCACCTGAATACCGGTTTCATTCTGCCATTTCTGAAGGCTTTCAAACTCCTCCTGAGAGAAGGTCCGGTATACAATGCCGATTTCATAATAACGGTTGGTCTCGATGGTATAGGTTTTGCGCTCGATCATCTGACCACGGACTTTGACCATTTCGCTGGTCTCACCGACAATGCCGATCATCGGGTCATAACCGGTTTCGACACCGATACCCTTCCAGTAGTTGAGGGAAGTCTCATTCTGGCTGCCGTGGGTACGGGCACCGTCCAGAATGCCCAAATGCAAATCCGCAATAGGACGGACAAACGCAGGGCTGTTGGCGTAGTTGTTATCCTTCATACTCACCGTGTACGGCGAGATCATGGGGGCAAAAAACGCATAAACTACCAAAAACAGGAGAATCCATGCAGCCACCACGGAGGACTTATTCTTACGGAAGCGCAGCATTGCATCTGCGAAATATCCCCGGGCTTTGGTCTCCAGCTTGGTATCGTGAATCCGAGAATTCAGCTGAACAAACTCAAATTTTTCCTGGGGAATCTTTTCATAATTTGTGTTATTACTCATTTCTTAGACCCCATTCTGATACGAGGATCGATAAAGCCGTAGCTGACATCGACCACAAGGCCACCTACCAAACCGATAATGGTATAGAAGCAGGTTGTCATGATAAAGACGTTATAGTCACGACCGTTAATGGCGTTCAGGGTCAGACCACCGACGCCGGGGATGCCAAAGATCTTTTCAATGATCAGAGAGCCGCCCAGAATACCGATAAAGTTGCCGAAAATGCTGGGAAGAATTACAACCATGCAGTTCTTCATAGCGTGGCGAACGGTAGCCTGTGCCTTGGTCAGACCCTTGGTGCGGGCCAGCAGCATAAAGTCACTGGTCAGAACCTCTGTCAGCTCCGCACGGGTGGTTCTCGTAAATCCTGCAATAACACCGAACGACAGCGACATGACTGCGGGCAGCATACTGAGGAACATCTCAAGGGAGAAATAATCCGTACCGGATTTCATCAGGAACGGCAGCCAGCCCAGCTTATAGCTGAAGATGTACTGAATGATAAATGCGTAAACAAAGCTCGGGACCGAAATACAAACCATGGTCAGCGTCGAAATGGTGTAATCGATCCAAGTATTCTTCTTCAGTGCTGCAAAAATGCCAAGGCCAATGCCGAGGGGAATTGCGCCCAGAATGGAATAGAAGTTCACAAGCATCGTTGCAGGAAGTTTCTCAAAGAAGATCTTGGTGACTTCCTGGCCGTAGTACAGCTTTTCACTGACACCCCAGTCAAAGTCCGTCAGGATATTCTTTAAGAAAATACCAAACTGCACTAAATATGGTTCATTGTAACCGAGCGCTTCACGTCTGGCTTCCACAACCAGGGTTTCGGAACGCAGCGGGTCCAACGGCAATGGGGGGAGCATACGAATGAGAACAAAACAGATGCAGGTGATGATTGTAAACACCAGCAGCATGTATAAAATTCTTTGTAGGGTATATTTAAACATAATGCACTCTCCTGTGAGCAAGTTTCTCTCACGCTTGCGGGAAATGGACTTGACCCTTCCGGCGAGAGACGCCAAAAACCTTCCGGATACAGGGAAGGTGGGGGGCCGGTCCGTCGGGGTTCACCGAAACGGCCAAGACCGCTCCCAACAGGTTTCAACTTTGCTGAAATTGTGAGAAACGAGAACGTAAGAGGTAGCAGGGGCCCTTCACGCCCCTGCTACAGTTGCGTTCAAATTGGACTTTTCGGTCTTTGGGACAAGTCCCAAAGACCGAAGATAAAACTGAATTAGTAGGTCAGCTCGCCGCCCTGTTCTGCAACGTATGCAGCCCAGTCAGCGTCATTGTAGTTGTATCTGATGTAGTCCAGGTCGCCACGGCCCAGAACAGGATTGTGCTCTTCAACAACATAGAAGGCCTTCTGGCTCAACAGAACCATGTTGCCAGCCTCAGTCAGAGGCAGATAGTTGTAGGTCAGCAGGACATTCTTCTCGATGCCGGACAGAATGTTCAGGCGAACCTCGGGATCTGCGATGCCGTCGCCGAAGTTGTAGTCAACGCCGTCCTTGGTGATAACGGTGCCGTTGAGTGCCTGAGTCCACTCACGCAGGTTCATGGTGACATCCTTGCCATCAATATTCTGAGTCATATTGACAGAGGAAGAATCCCACCACTGTGCATCATACTGATAGCTGGGGTTGGTGTAGACGTCCATCAGGCCGAAGGGGTTCATTGCGGAACCGGACCAGCCGCCGATAACGGTATCGGCCAAGCCAGCCTTGACATTGTCAGCCCATGCGTTGCCCAGAGGTGCGGAAGGAACGAATTCGATCTTGCCCTCGAAGGGGGTGCCGGCAGTGACTTCTGCTGCCTTGTCGGTCATGTAGTCCAGTCTCTGGGTCAGCTTATCGGAAACAGAGCCGGAAACAGCATACATAATAGAGATGGTCTGATCGCACTTGCCGTCGCCGTCAGCGTCGGTGATGAAGCCCTTCTCCATGCCTTCCTCGTAAGCCTTCTGATACCACTCCTTTGCTGCGACGGGGTCGTAGCCGGTGATGGATGCGACTGCATCATCAAGAGAGGAGTACTTGCTGGTATCAACACCGTAGACATCGCACAGAACCTGCTTTGCCTGATCGGTGTCGCGGTACTTTGTACCGGTTTCGGGATCGTAAATGTAAGCGTTGCCGATCAAGCCGTAAGCGGGAGAATCGGAAGGAGTCTGGCTCTCAACATACTGTGCTCTGTCATAGGTCAGGCCCATCGCTCTGTGGAAGGACTGCAGGGTCAGCATTTCCAGATCGTTCTTGGACTTGTCAAAGTCAGAGGCAGCTTCACGCTTCTGAATTGCGGGCATATTGCCGTTCAGAATGATGAAGAAGGTGGACTCGCCAGGAGTGAAGTAGCAGAATTCGGAGTTACGATAGGTATCAAAGTCTTCTGTCTGCAGGCCGTACTTCATCAGCTCGCCCTTCAGGAACATGAGCTTTGCGGTTGCAACTTCGGCAACAACCTGGCAGTCAACTTCTGTGGTCTGGTACATGGGGTAGGTCAGGCCGTCGTTGGGGTCAACATAGACGTGCTTGCCGTCGGTGTAGCCATACCAATTTTCGTTCTTGACGAAGTGCATACCCTTGTCGCTCTGGTAGGAGCTGAGCTTATAGGGACCGTAAGAGCTGGTCGTCTCAACAGAAGTGTTATAGGTGGAAGACCAGGCAGAGCCGGAAGCGGAGCTCTGCTCCTTCAGGCAGCTGTCATACAGATCGGTCTTAACCAGCCAGTTGCTGGTCAGGGAGTACAGCAGGTTGAAGCCTGCCAGAGCCTTATCAAGAACCAGAGTGATCTGGTACTCGCCGGACTCATACAGACCGACCGTAGAGAATTCCAGGCCGGAAGGATAGGTATAGTTGACAAACATCTCCTCGGGGATGAAGCCCTTGCCTTCCTCTTCCGTCTGGCCCAGTGCAACATAGCACTTGACAAAGAACTCGCAGGAATCCTTCAGATTGAAGGGCAGTTCCTCGGGCTTGCCGGTAGGCTCCAGCGTAAAGCCTGCGGGATCAACATCCTGACCGGGCTCCCAGGGGAAGTTCTCGAGGTCATACTTCTTTGCAAAGGAGTTGCCCCAGTTAATGAAGCCGTGTGCATCTGCGTTGGCTTCCATCACAGCGTCGATGGAGTCAAGACCCAGCTTTTCCTGTGCCTTTACCAGAGAAACAGGAAGGGTCTGGCCCTGGTTTGCATAGTTCTCAGCGCCGGTAATGCGGAAGTTGGACTCGTACATACCACCTGCACGGTAGTTCTGCAGCTTCGGGTCCAGCAGACGAATCATGGATTCTACATAATCAACCGCCTTGATGGGAGTGCCATCCTGGAAGGTTGCATTGGGGTTCAGATCAATAGTATAAGCAAAGCCTGCGGTTGCGGATTCAGGAATCCCGAACTCAGGATGCTCTGTTTTCATTTTTTCTGTGACATCAACAGGAAGAGATGCTGCCATCTCGGGAACGATTGCATAGCCCTCAAAGGGTTCTCTGCCCTCAACGGGATGCAGCTGGTCATTAAAGACGAAGCTGTACAGGCCCTGCGTCAGCTTGTTAAGGGGATAAGCCTCATCCGTAGTCTGATAGGTATGGGGGTTCCAGTTAGCGGACAGCGTCGTAACCCAGTCATTATAGGTAAAGTCACCCTCAAAGGTCTGAACCTTTGCTTCGGTACCGCTGGGCTGAGAAGCATTGCCGGGATCAGAAGTTTCGCCGCCATTGCCGCCATTGCCGCCGCATGCTGCCAAACCAACGGTCATGGTGCCCGCCAGCAGCATTGCAATGAGTTTCTTCGCGTTCATTTTCATTTCCTCCTTGATAAGTTTTAGTTCTTTCGAACCGGGGTATAATAATTTGCACAGCATTCGCTCTGCAAGTTATTATTGAAATGAATCCCTCGCTCACTTGCACGGTTTTTTCGGTCCTATCTGTTGATTTATGTCCAAATCTATCAGAATGACCGTTTTTCCGGATGTTCTGACCACATTTCACATTTTTTTCAATTGGCTTTAAAAAGCAAATCTTTTGAAAATGCACCTGAACATGTGATTGAATTGCAGTTACTATAACACATTTCTGCATAAGAATCAACTACATTTTGCAATTTCACTTTTTGTAATTGCACAGCTGTTTCTTTCACTGATTTTTTCTTTGCATTTCACATATTTTTTGTTTCATTTCTACAACTTTTAATAGTTTTTTCATATTTTTCCCCGATATTTTATATTTTTCAGCGAAACAGATGTATTTTTCTTCATTTTTGTACGGTTCTATTCATGCAAAATACGGCAGTTTTCTTTCATTATGGACATTTTACTATACTTTCGTCCACGTACGACACACATTTTTGCATGAACTCCTCCTCTTTCCTTCATATTAGCTCTTTCACCAAAGTTTTCCCCCTCTTGTTTGATCAAACTGCTGATATTTTGTGAATTCTGCCTCTCATATTCTAAAAACATGGGTTTTTATCCCCACGCTCCCTCTATGCGGTCCTTCTGTCTTGTTTTTCTTCTCTCTATACATTATAATAAGAAAGATATACTATTTATAAAGCAGGTGTCCGCCCATGCAGCATCCCTCCAAATACGATTATCTTGTCGTTGGAGCCGGTCTTTACGGTTCTACATTTGCCCGTCAGGCCGCCGACGCAGGAAAATCCGTCCTTGTGATCGATAAGCGCCCGCATATCGCCGGAAATATCTTCACCAGAGAGGTCGAAGGAATTCAGGTGCACGAGTACGGCGCCCATATTTTCCATACAAATGATGAGCAGGTCTGGTCTTTTGTCAATCGGTTCGCCCGTTTTAACCGATTTACCAACGCCCCCGTGGCCAATTATCGGGGTGAACTTTATTCCCTTCCTTTCAACATGTACACCTTCCATAAGATGTGGGGTGTAGTAACCCCTGCCCAGGCGCAGGCGAAAATCGATGAGCAGCGAACCGCCGCAGGCATCAAAATCCCCCGAAATCTGGAAGAGCAGGCCATCAGCCTTGTCGGAACCGATATCTACAAGACACTGATTCAAGGCTACACCGAAAAGCAGTGGGGCAGAAGCTGCAAGGAGCTGCCCGCCTTTATCATCCGCCGGCTTCCCGTTCGCATGACCTTTGACACTAACTATTTTAATGCCGCCTATCAGGGAATTCCCGTGGGCGGATATACCAAAATGGTGGAGAATATGCTCGATGGCATTGAAGTACGCCTCAACACCGATTTTCTGGCGCATCGGGAAGAGCTTTCTTCCCTTGCCGACCGCATTATCTACACAGGACCTCTGGACGCCTATTTTCACTATCAATTGGGCGCGCTGGAGTATCGTTCCGTCCGATTTGAGACAGAGATTTTAGATACGCCGAATTTTCAGGGCAACGCCGTCATCAATTATACCGACCGGGAAACCCCTTGGACTCGTATCATTGAACACAAGTGGTTTGATCCCCACGATCAGCCGCGCACAGTCATCTCCCGGGAATTCA
>JARIAT010000077.1 GCA_029257715.1 Faecousia sp.
GATGCGAAATAAAAAGAACCCAGAACTTTCGTTCTGGGTTCTGGTACGCCGGAAGGGACTCGAACCCCCGACCTACTGATTCGTAGTCAGTCACTCTATCCAACTGAGCTACCGGCGCATACCGTATTCGGCGCTGCACTCTTGAGTGCTTAGATATAATAACACTCGGTTTCCAAAATGTCAAGCATAAATTTAAAAAATTTTTGTTTTTTGGAAATATTTGAAACTTGACAGTTTTTGGGGCAAATGATACCCTAGGAACGAATCAAAACAGGGGGGATAACAGAGCAATGAAAGAGATCCAACTGGAATTTCTGCCCCGGGTGCTGCTTCCGTGGTATGAGCAGAATCGGCGGGACTTGCCTTGGCGGAAGGATCGGGAGCCGTATCACATCTGGCTGTCGGAAATTATGCTTCAGCAGACCCGGGTGGAGGCGGTAAAGGGGTACTATGCCAGATTTTTGCAGGAGCTTCCGGATCTTGCGTCGCTGGCAGTATGTGATGACGAAAAACTCCACAAGCTCTGGGAAGGCTTGGGATATTACAGCCGGGTTCGGAATCTGAAAAAATGTGCCAATGTCATTATGGAGGAATACGCAGGGGAATTTCCTTCGGACCATAAGACCGTGCTGTCTCTTCCCGGCATCGGGCCGTATACAGCAGGGGCAATCTGCTCCATTGCATTTTCCAAGCCTACACCGGCGGTGGACGGAAATGTTCTGCGGGTGATGGCGAGACTTCGGGCGGATGATGCCCCCATTGATGAGCCGGCAGTCAAAAAACGTGTGGAACGGGAATTGGCGGAGATTTACCCCATGGAAAATCCCGGAGCATTTACGCAGGCGTTGATGGAGCTTGGTGCCACAGTCTGTGTGCCCAATGGCGCACCGCAGTGTGAGCACTGCCCCTGCCGGGAATTCTGTGCAGGTCAGGAAAATTGGCAAACACTTCCGGTAAAGCTTCCGAAGCGTTCGAAAAAGCAGGAATACCGTACAGTATTTGTACTGCGGTGCGAAGATCAATACGCCATTGAAAAACGCCCCGAGAAGGGGCTTTTGGCCGGGTTATGGCAGTTCCCGAATCTCTCCGGCTTTCTGGAACTTGACGAGGCGATTGCGTGGTGCCGTAGGGAGAATCTTCGGCCGGCCGGAGTGGAACGAATGGTGGAGCGCAGCCATATCTTTACCCATATTCGATGGGATATGCGGTGCTATTATCTTCAGGTTGGGGAAAAAAGTCCCGCTTATTGTTGGAAGACCCTGAAGGAAATGGATGAGCAGGCAGCCCTGCCAACGGCATTCCGCCAGTTTCGGGAGGAGCTTGGGAATGCTTGATTATCCCATGCACATTCCTTGAAAACAGATATCCGATTTTTCACAATAAAAAGCAAAAGCCGCCCTTCGGGGCGGCTTTTTGTCGGGCTTTGATGAGACTTGTCCTTCAGAGGGGCAGAGGACCGGGGGACACCGAAGTGTACTTGTTCATCAGAAAACCCGCCAAGCATGGGGAAACTCGTGAAATCGCAGCAGGGAGTCTGTGTCGATTGGATACTGCGGGAGAGCTTTCCATTTGATCTTTTATGCTTTCGGGTCAAAACGCATCCGATGTAAATGATTTGCTTATACAAAAAAATACTCCCGATTTTACGGGATTCAGCCCATGTGATCGAGAGATTTGAGGGGAATGGACTAAATACACAGCTGCAGGAATAAATGTATTTCTTTCCTCAAGAGAGAGTATCCTGCCTCTAATTATATGGCGGATTGGAATTTAAAAATCAATACTGCGCAGCGTCGGCGCCTTTAAGCTGAAGCTGAAGACGATCGGCAATGAGCGCAATAAACTCAGAATTGGTGGGTTTCCCTTTGGTATTCGATACGGTATAGCCAAAGAATCGCTGGAGGGTATCGAGATCGCCCCGATCCCACGCAACCTCGATGGCGTGGCGGATGGCACGCTCTACACGGGAGGGGGTGGTGGAGAAGGTTTTTGCAACCTGGGGGTAGAGTACCTTGGTGATGGCGTTGATGACATCCATATCGCCGACGGCAATGATGATGGCTTCGCGCAGATACTGATAACCCTTAATATGGGCAGGAACACCGATTTCGTGGATGATGTTGGTCACCATTGCTTCGATATTCTGCTGGCTGGGCTTATGGGAGGGAATATTATACTGGTTGTCACCGCAGCGGATTTCTTCCAGACGCTCTACAAGTGCGTCCATATCACAGGGCTTCAGCATCAGATAAGTGACACCAAGGCTGGCGGCTGCAGAGGCAACATAGTCGGTGACAAATCCGGATGTAGCGATGATACTGGGCCGGTGGTCGGAGCCGGCAATTGACTTGAGAATACTCAGGCCGTCTCGCTTGGCGAGCATCAGATCCAGTACAAGAATATCCGGACGTCGTTCCTCCAGCAGACTCAGGGCCATTTCACCGTCGTTGGCAATGCCGGCTACCTGAAACAGATCTGTCCGCTGAAGGGCGGTTGTGAGTGCCGAACAGAATTCCTCAGAGTTATCGGCAATCAATACGCTTGTTCGTTTTTCCATTTACTTACTCTCCTGCCTTTGTAGATTTTTCCTGCCCCTTAAGGCAAATAAATCATAGCATGATGAACTCATTTTTGCAAGAAAAAAGCAAAATAATCGCTCGATAAAAATAGCCTAAATCCGACAAAAATATGCCGAAAGTTGAACAAATCATAGAACAAGTGGTCGAGACTTGGGGGAGATGGGAGAACACAGGAAGGTTGACGCAATCCCTCGCTTCGTGTAAAATAAAATTATCATTTTACCAAAAAGGAGAATGGATATGAACGAAGTATGGAATCTTGACAGGATTTATCACAATTTTGACGATCCTGATTTTTCCGGGGATCTCGACAAGCTCAGAAAGCAGGTGGAAGGCTTTGACAGCCTGATTTGCAACTTGACAAAATTCGACACAATCGACGCTCTTCGCCAGGGAATCCATTACCAGGAAACCATACTGGAATTGGTGAATAAATTGGCAGAATATTCCTCTCTGCGGCAGTCCGCCAATACAACCGATTCTGAGGCAGGCTCTAAAATGGGACAGATCATGGCCGTCGCCAGTGCCGTGGCAGGTCCGGAGGCAGCCTTCCAAGACTGGGCATCCAAGCTGCCCAATCTGATGGAACTGGTCCGCGGTGATGAGGAACTCAAAGACTACGAATTCCTCTTTTCCAATATGAAGGATCACTCCCGCTATCTGCTCAGCGGACGGGGGGAGGAGATCATGGCGAAGATGTCGCTCTCCGGCGGAAATGCTTGGGCAGATCTGCACCAGTATCTGACCAGCACGGTTCCCGTCAGTTACCGGGGCACTACGACGAACCTCTCCGCCATTCGCAATCTTGCCTATGACGAGGACCCGCAGGTTCGTAAGGATGCCTACGAGGCAGAGCTTGCCTGCTATGACCGCATCAAAGACCCCATCGCCTTTGCACTCAACTCTCTGAAGCTTGAAACCATTACCGACTGTCAGCTTCGTGGTTACGAAAGTCCCTTGCAGCGTACTTTGAAAAATTCCCAGATGAAGCAGGAGACACTGGAGGCCATGCTGGGGGCCATGGATGAGTATTTGCCCAAGTTCTGGAAGTATCTCAAAGTCAAGGGCAAGGCACTGGGCCATGAGAACGGTCTGCCCTGGTACGATCTGTTTGCGCCCATGGGGAAGAGTTCCACCAAGTTTACCACCCAGAGTGCAAGAGACTATCTTGTGAATCTCTTCTCCGGATTTGATTCGGAGCTTGCCGACATGGTGGCCCGGGCCTTCGATAATGCCTGGATTGACTTCTATCCCAGAGCAGGAAAGGCCGGCGGTGCCTTCTGCGCCGGGGTTGAGTGTCTGGGTGAGAGCCGTATCCTGACCAATTTTGACGGGATGTTTACGGATGTGGTGACACTGGCGCACGAGTTGGGTCACGCATTCCATAACCTCAATATCCGTGACCACAGACCCCTCAATAAAGATTATTCCATGCCCGTGGCAGAGACGGCCTCTACATTCAACGAGTGCGTGGTCATGGCGGCCGCCATCAAGGGTGCCAAGGACGATCAGGAGCGTCTGGCGCTGATTGAATCGCAGCTTCAGGATGCCACCCAGATCATCTGTGATATCTACTCCCGCTACCGCTTCGAAACAGAGGTTTTCGCCCATCGGGAAGAGGAGTTTATGAATGCGGATACGCTGTGCGGCTTTATGCTGGATGCACAGAAAAAGAGCTACGGCGACGGACTGGATCCGAACTGCCTGCATCCGTATATGTGGGTCTGCAAGGGGCATTATTACGGGTCTACCTTCTATAATTTCCCCTATGCCTTCGGCGGCCTGTTTGCCCGGGGCCTCTATGCGCAGTATGAAAAAGAGGGAGCTGCCTTCGTACCGAAGTACAAGCAGCTGCTGCACACGACCACCGTTGCGACCGCTGAGGATACGGCAAAGGTGGCCGGAATCGATCTGACTGATCGGGAGTTCTGGAGAGCCGCACTTCAGACCATTGCGGATGAAATTGATCTGTTTTGTCAGATTGTGGAGGAAAAATAAATGAAAAACGAGAGAATTGAAAAGCTTCAAAAGTTTCTGGACGGCTCCAGAAGTGTCTATCATGCGGTGGAGAATCTCCGGCAGGAGTTGCAGACACAGGGCTATACCCGACTGGAGGAGGGAAAGCACTGGGAGCTGCTTCCCGGCGGAAAGTACTATCTGACCCGGGGCGGCAGTGCCATTATGGCGTTTCGCATTCCCACCGCAGAGCCTCAAGGCTTTCTGATGACCGCTTCCCATTCCGACCGTCCCACGTTTAAAATCAAGGAAAACGGTGAGATGGATGGCAAGTATATCCGCATGGCAACGGAGCGCTACGGCGGAATGCTCATGGCGCCGTGGCTCGACCGTCCGCTGAGTGTGGCAGGCCGGGTTCTGGTTGAGACGGAGCATGGGGCAAAATCCAAGCTCGTTGACATTGATCGGGATTTGATGCTGATTCCCAATGTGGCAATTCATATGAACCGCAAGGCCAATGACGGCTATACCTACAATCCAACCTGTGATACCGTCCCCCTGCTGGGCAGCGAAGAGGCCAAGGGCAAGTTCCAGACGCTTTTGGAGCAGGCAGCCGGCGGCAGAATTCTGGGCCATGATCTCTATCTCTATATCCGTCAGCCCTCCTCTGTTTGGGGCATTGACGAGGAATATCTCTCCTCTGCCGCACTGGATGATCTGGAGTGCGCATGGGGCTGCACCCAGGGCTTCCTCAACAGCACAGAGTCTGCATCCATTCCGGTCCTGTGCGTGTTTGACTGCGAAGAGGTGGGATCTTCTTCGGTGCAGGGCGCTGCATCTACGCTGCTGATTGATGTTCTGGAGCGTATTTGTGAGGCAAGGGGATTGAATCTCAATCAGATGCTCAGTCAGAGCTTTATGATCTCTGCCGACAATGCCCATGCGCTGCATCCCAATCATCCCGAGTACGCCGACAGTGCCAACGCACCGCTTGTCAATGGCGGCATTGTTCTGAAATTCAACGCAGGTCTGCGCTATACCACAGATGGTGTTGCGGCGGCGCTGCTGCGGACGGTTTGCAAAAAAGCGGAGGTTCCCGTTCAGACCTATTACAACCGCGCGGATCTGCCCGGCGGCTCCACTCTGGGTAACATCTCTTTGGGCCATGTTTCCGTACCTACTGCGGATATCGGTCTGGCACAGCTTGCGATGCACTCCTGCTTTGAAACCGCAGGTGTCAAGGATGCGGAGTACCTGATGGATGCAATGGCCTGCTTCTATTCGAGCACCCTTTCCGTCACTGCCGACGGCGAATACAGCCTGATCTAATTGATCGGACGCATCCCCCACGGAATTTCCGTGGGGGATTTTTTTGGCAGATGTTTTTGCAGGAAACAGGTCCGGAAACACTATATGGTTTTCCACAGGGCTGCGACAGCCCTGTGGATGATTATTCAGCGGCAGAAAATAAAAACTGCCGCATGGATTTTCCATGCGGCAGGAAGAGCAGCGGGGATTATTTTCTTAGATAACGGTCACACAGGGAGTTGATTTGGTCGGCAAAGCGCCCCAATTCTTTGTTGCTCAGACCTTGGCTGACGTTGATGACAGACATCAGCCGCTTTCCGGCAGCAACCAGACGTTCAAAGGCAGCATTGGCTCTGCGGCGTCCGTCGCTGACACGGGTAGCCCGAACGATTTTCGCCTTGGCGGTACATTCACCGGAGATGAGGTCATATTCATCGCCGGAGAAGGGGGCAATGGCGGTGCGGTGAATGGTACTGGAGATGGCTTCGGCAAACAGATCGCAGATCTGATCGTCACCGTGATTGACAAACACCATTTTGGGCGGCTTTTCCATGGATTGCAGCCAGCTAAGGAGCATATTTCGGTCGGCGTGGCCGCTGATGCCTGCAAGGGTGGCGATACGGGCCTGCACGGAGATTTCTTCTCCGAACATCCGCACGGAATCGGCGCCGTCAATCAGCTTTCGGCCCACAGTTCCTTCACTCTGGTAGCCGACAAAAAGGATGGTAGACTCCTTGCGCCACAGATTGTGTTTCAGGTGATGGCGGATTCGTCCGGCCTCGCACATGCCGGAGGCGGAGATAATCACCTTGGGGGAGCAGTCAAAGTTAATAGCCTTGGATTCCTCGGAATTGACAGAGAGCCGCAGATTTGGGAAGGCAATGGGGTTGATTCCCTTGGAGAGCAGATCCAGTGTCTCGGAATCATAGTATTCAAACAGGTCATTTTGATAAATTCGGGTAGCCTCCACGGCCAGAGGAGAGTCAACATAGACAGGGAAGTTATCATGGCCTTTGACAAGATTGCGCTCTTTGATAATGCGCAGCAGATAGAGAAGTTCCTGTGTTCTTCCGACGGCAAAGGCGGGGATCACCAGATTGCCGCCCTGATCGAAGGTATCCTGAAGAAGCTCGGTTAACTGCTGAACATAATCCGGACGGACACCGTGGAGTCGATCACCGTAGGTGGATTCGATGAGAACATAGTCGCAGTTTGGGGGAGCCTCGGGATCCCGAATGAGGGGGCGGTTGGTATTGCCCAGATCGCCGGAAAACAGAATACTCCGATGCTGACCGTTTTCGTGCAGATCCATGCGGATGCTGGAAGAACCAAGCAGGTGCCCCGCATCGTAGAAACAGATGTCCACACCCTCAAAGATGTTTACTTCGATGTGATAGTCGTAAGGATGGAACAGCTTCATGGTTTGCTCTACATCCGCCATGGTGTAGAGAGGGACGTAAGGCTCCTCGCCGGAACGCTGGGCCTTTCGGTTGCGCCACTCCGCTTCAAATTCCTGAATGTGGGCAGAGTCACGCAGCATAATGCTGCACAGCTGTCGGGTGGCCTCTGTGGCGTAGATGGGGCCGCGGTAGCCCTTGGCAACCATGGCTGGAATTTTTCCGGAGTGGTCGATATGTGCATGGGTCAGGCAGATAGCATCGATATCAAACGGAGCGATGGGAAGTTCGCAGTTTTCATAGATGTCAGCTCCCTGTTCCATGCCACAGTCGATGAGAATGTGCTTGCCGCCGATTTCCAGCAGTGTACACGATCCGGTAACCTCGTGGTCGGCACCTAAAAATGTCAGTTTCATGGAATCCCTCCTTTTTATATAATTACTATACCCCAAAAACCGGATTCGGCAAAGGAGGGAAAAAAGATTTTACAACGTTAAGATCCATTCAAAAAAAGACCGGGAAATATTCCCGGTCTGGCAGATATGCAGATTCCAAAGTGGTGTTTTCGGGTTCAAATCGGAAAAGAGGAGTTGCCATTAAGATTTGTGCAGCAGGGTTGTGAATACCCAGCCGCGGAGTTTGTTGGGCATGATTGCAACAACAAACTGAATAATCAGCGTATAGAGATAATCCCAGTAGGAGATATAGCCGGTTTCATAGACCCGTTTTCTACCGGATTTGTATTTCTTGAAATAGGAGAAGCCGCCTCGGCGCTCAAACATATCATGGCCGATTCTCGCATAAACCAGATAATCGTCCAGATTCATTGCGGTTGCTCCGCTGAGGAGCATTCGGCACCACAGCATGGTGTCCTCCATCAGCATACACGATTCATAATTTCCGGCTTTGAGCACAGCGGATTTTTTATACATCACAGTCATGTGATTAAAGGCGTCCCGACGTTTCTGGTATCGGGCAATTTCGGCATGGGTCAGTGGAACCTGCCGTCTAGCCAGTTCATTTTCGGGGGTTCCCTCAAATTCGATGATCTGACAGCCGCAGATATCCAGATCGGGATACTGCTCGAATGCGGCAAGCTGCTTTTCAAAGCGGTCCTCCCGGCAGATATCATCGGTATCCATTCGGGCCACAAGCTCATGGGAGCAATGCTGAATTCCTTCCCGCAGGGCAAGTCCCAGACCGACATTTTTCTCCAGAGGAACCCGATGAATGAGACCGGGGTGCTTGGCTTCGTATTCGTCCAGCAGCCCATAAAGCTCCGGAGTCAGGGGCCCGTCCTCCACGATTACCCACTCGTCGGCGGGAACGGTCTGCCGTTCCAGACTTTCAAAACAGGCACGGGCAAATTCGGGTTTTTCCTTCACATAGATTGACATTAGTGTGCTGAATTTCTGCATGATGCTCTCTCCGTCCAAAGGGTTTCTAGTTTGCTCTTTTGCATCCAATCGCAGTAGAGAACCTGCCGGTTTCCCTCGCACAAGTATGGCGCAGGGGCGTTTCGTCTGTCCTGTGGACAAAATAGATCGGAGGTAAAAGAAATCTTTTCTAAGGTAAAATTTATCCGAATTATACAATATTTTTACCGAAAAATCAAGGGAATCCCCAAAAGGCGCAGTCTCAGCGGGGGATTTTTCGCCATAGGAGGAAATATCCCATACAAAAAGAACGCTATTTATAGGCAAATGGAACAAAAAAGAGGCACAATCTCCGGAAAATGCGGAGATCAAATGCCTCTTTTTGTCATATTAACTTCAAAAATTTTGTCTATTTGATGACGGCAAAGACTGTACGGACCATGATGGACAGATCGCCCAGAAAAGAGAAGTTCATCAGCGCATCCAGATTATATTTCATTTTTTCCGGAAGCACCTGCTCGATATATACCTTGTCAACATCCTCGGCAGCATCGAGCAGCTGGGCCTCATCTTTGTAAGCGATGCTGGCCTCGCTGGTTACGCCGGCAGGCACCAACAGGGTTGCCATCATTTCGGGGGTGTATGCCGCAACGTATTTCGGAACCTCAGGACGGGTGCCGACGAAGGTCATGGTTCCGCGGAAAATATCGATTAACTGGCAAAGCTCATCGAGCCGGAAATCTCGGATGATATGACCCACATTGGTAATCCGGGAATCTCCACTGACAGTAACCTGAGAGCCGATCTGGTCAGCATTTGTCACCATGGAGCGGAATTTGAAGATCCGAAAATGCTTGCCATACTGGGTGACCCGCTCCTGCCGATAAAACACGGGGCCGGGGGAGTCAATCTTGATGGCAAGTGCAATCAGAAGAAAAACAGGCGACAGCGTAACAAGCAGAAAGGCGGAAGCGACAATATCGAAGATCCGCTTGCAGATCAGGCTGCTTTGTTTTTTCTTCAACGCTTCGTAATAGGGCCGGACTTGATCGATCCGCAGATCGTCCGGAAGCTCGTCCCAGGGTTTGAGGATCATGGTTACAGGTACTCCTTCAGAATATCGCAGTAGTTTTCGATGATATATGCCACTTCCTCGTCGGTCAGACAGGTGTGCAGCGGCAGCGTAATTTCGTTGGCAAACTGCGCGTATGCGTTGGGATAGTCAGCGATATCAAAGCCCATCTGCTTGTATGCGGTGTGCAGCGGCAGAGGCTTGTAGTGGACGTTGCAGGCAATCCCACGGCGAGCCATCTCGATGATGATTTCGTTGCGCTGTTCCGGGGTAATGCCGGGAATCCGGGTCAAATAAAGGTGACCGGAGGACTGATGGGTGTCGGTGTAATGCTCCAGTGTCTGGACACCGAGGGGCCGGAAGGCATCGTCATAGCGGCAGATGATTTCTTTGCGGCGGCGGAGCATTCCGTCGTAGCGTTTCATCTGGGCAAGGCCAATGGCCGCAGCCACATCGGTCATATTGCACTTGTACCAAGGTCCAACGACATCGTATTCCCAAGCACCCAGCTGCGTTTTCGCCAAGGCGTCCTTGGACTGACCATGCAGAGAGAGCAGCTGAAGCTGATGATAGATCTCTTCCGTATCAATTCCGTCAAAGTTTCTCCACGTCAGCGCACCACCCTCTGCGGTGGTGAAATTCTTGACAGCGTGGAAGGAGAAGGAAGAGAAGTCTGCGATGGAACCGAGGGGCTGCCCCTTCCATGTGGCACCGAAGGCATGGGCGGTGTCAGCCAAAATCGCAACACGTCCAATGGCATTTTGAAGGGCATTGCTGCCGTGGAACAGGTGACGCTTGCGCTCGACGGCAGCAAAGATCCGGTCATAGTCGCAGGGAACGCCGCCCAAGTCCACAGGGATAATGGCCTTGGTGTTCTCATTGATGGCGGCCTCCATCTGATCGTAGTCCATCTCAAAGGAACCGGGCTGCGTGTCGATGAGAACCAGCTTGGCGCCTACGTGGCAGATCACGGATGCGGATGCGGTATAGGTATATGCAGAGGTGATGACTTCATCACCGGGGCCGATGCCCATGACGCGCAGAGCCATTTCGGCACAGGCGGTCTGAGAGTTCAGGCACACGGCGCGGTCAGCACCACAGAAATCAGCAACCTGACGTTCCAGTTCTTTGGTTTTGGGACCGGTTGTAATCCATCCGGAACGAAGTGCGCTTGCAACTTCCTGAATTTCCTGCTCAGAAATATCAGGTGGGGAAAATAAAATATTCATTTCAATTAGCTCCTGCAAAATATAATTCAGCTGGATCAGCAATTACGAGTTATCCGGTCGGATTTCGGCCGGACCTACCCGTTATTTTACTACATAAAACAAGGATTGTCAATGAATCGCAAAATTACTGACCGATAAATACCATTTTATTGAAGAAAAACGGAAATTTTTAAAGAAAATATAAGGAAAACTAAAAAAGCCGGCTGCATAACAGCCGGCTTTTTGTAAGAAAAATTATTTGCGTCCCTTGAGCAGAGCCTCGATCTTTGCAATGGGATCGATGATGGAACTGACGGACATATCGTGGTTGATTGCTGCGATAAAGTATGCGGTATACTTGGAGCAGTCCACATCGATATACCAATCACGCTCGAGCAGTTCGGGCTTGCGATAGGTCAGATTGGTGCCGAGAACGGCGGTCAGGGTGCCGTCAGCATAGCACTCGTCGAACTTGGAAAGACCGCTGGTGAACAGGGGGAAGGTAGCGTTGGCGATAATGTGCTTGGCACCGCGCTTTTTCAGTTCCCGGGCGACCTCCAGCATGCTTTCACCGGATGCGATGATATCATCGGCGATGAAGACGGTCTTGCCCTCGACGGATTCGCCCAGATACTCGTGGGCAACGATGGGGTTGCGGCCGTTGACAACACGGGTGTAGTCGCGGCGCTTATAGAACATACCGAGGTTGCATCCCAAAACACTGGAGAAGTACATATTGCGGTTAATCGCACCTTCGTCGGGGGAGATCACAATGAAGTGGTCCTTATCGAAGTTCAGCTCGGGCATATGATGCAGCAGCGCTTTGAGAACCTGATAGGTGGGCATGACATTGTCAAAGCTCGTCAGGGGAACGGCATTCATCATTCTGGGATCGTGAGCATCAAAGGTGATGATGTTATCGACACCCATGGACTGAAGCTCCTGCAGGGCAACTGCGCAGTCGAGACTCTCGCGGACAACCCGGCGATGCTGACGGCCGCCGTACAGACTGGGCATGATGACGCTGACACGGTGCGCACGGCCGGCGACTGCCTGAATCAGACGCTTGAGGTTTGCATAGTGGTCATCGGGGGACATATGATTTTCATGACCGAACAGATTATAGGTCAGGGAGTAATTGCCGGGGTCCACAACAATAAAGATGTCGTCACCGCGGACGGATTCCTTGACAAGGCCCTTTGCATCGCCGTTCTGGAATCTGGGGCAGTCAGAGCCAATGATAAAGGTGTCTTTCTCAATGCCGGCTTCCTTGGACCAGGAGGTCAGGTAGTTGTCAATCAGATGGGTGAATTCCTCAGCACCGGGGCAGGCGATCACACCCAGGTCAGCGACCTGAGACTCAGGGTTGAAAAAAACGGAAGGTTTCATGCTGTTAGTGGACATTGCAATATCTCCTCTTACCTTATTGTAATGCAGTTTTTTGTATATTTAAACTCTCCGGACACGTTCCGGAAACATACTTTATTATTGTATCATATTTTTTCAGAAGTTCCATAGCTAATTCGATTTATTTTTACAAATTTTCGCATCAGCCGACATATTTTCGAGAGAAAATGGAAGAATATGGAAAGCTGGAAGGAAAAATAGGCACAGGATGAAGATACTGTGGACAGAATTGAGGTATGCGTTTATGGGTCTATTCATAGAATGCTGTTAAAGAAACGGTAAAGCTAAATTGAAAAAAATAAAAAATTTCATTTTTGCGGAGGTTTTGAATCCGCAAAATGGAAGAATATTAAGAGAAAATGAAGTGGAATGACGCATCATACAACGGGCATATTTTTCTGGAATTTCGGAACTTTTTTTCAGTAAATTTCTAAAAAAATAATAAAAAATATCCTTTGATCGATAGAATGATACCGATATATTCGGAATAAAAGAACCGGAGAAAAGGGGATTTTCGTCATTATGTTGCAAAGGAACTTGACAATGTATGAAAAAAATGTTAACATTAACACAAAGCAAAACGAAAGACGAAGTCCGAGGGATTGCTGCGGTTTGGACAGACCGTGAAAATCCTGAGGATGGAGGAACTCTGGAGAAGCCCAGATATGGGTACCGAAGGTGCAGGCAGCCGAGGCTGTCCGGTCTCTCAGGTAAAAGGACGGAGCAGAAAATCAGGGAAAACTGTCAATCCTTTCTTTATCCGGACCAGCGCGAACGCCTGCTGTTTCGTTTTAGTTTAAAGGAGGAAAAATGACAATGGAACAAACCCTGTTGAAAATCGCGCAATTGATCAATGAGTACCTGTCCAACTACATTCTGGTTGCCCTGCTTTTGGGCGTTGGTATCTGGTACACCTTCAAGACCAAGTTCATTCAGATCCGTTGCTTCAAGGAAGGCTGGAACAGCGTGTTCGGCAACCTTTCCCTGCATGGCGGCAAGAGTGAATCCGGTATGACATCCTTCCAGGCACTGGCAACTGCAATCGCAGCACAGGTCGGTACCGGTAATATCGTCGGTTCTGCCGGCGCTATCATGATCGGTGGTCCCGGTGCCATTTTCTGGATGTGGCTGATTGCCTTCTTCGGCATGGCTACCATTTACGCTGAGGCAACGCTGGCTCTGAAGACCCGTTTCGTCGATAAGGACGGCGAGGTTCAGGGCGGTCCTGTTTACTACATCACAAAGGCATTCCCCGGCGGACTGGGTAAGTTCCTGGCTGGTTTCTTCGCAATTGCGATTACTCTGGCACTGGGCTTCATGGGCTCCATGGCTCAGGCAAACTCCATCGGCGAGTCCATGCACACTGCTTTCGGCATCCCCACTTGGATCGTTGGTGTTGTTCTGGTTCTGATGTGCGGCTTCATCTTCATCGGCGGTACTCAGAGACTGGCTTCCGTTGTTGAAAAGCTGATCCCCGCAATGGCTGCAATCTTCCTGCTGGGCGGCGTTCTGGTCCTGATTATCAAGATCAAGGTTCTGCCTCAGGCAATCGGCATGATCTTCAAGTACGCATTCCAGCCTCAGGCAATCCTCGGCGGCGGCTTCGGTGCGGCTCTGATGGCTGCTCTGAGCCAGGGCGCAAAGCGCGGCCTGTTCTCCAACGAAGCTGGTATGGGTTCTACTCCTCACGCACATGCACAGGCAAATGTCAAGCATCCTCATGAGCAGGGCTGTGTCGCTATGATGGGTGTCTTCCTGGATACCTTCGTCGTGCTGACCCTGAATGCTCTGGTTATTATCTCTGTTCTCTATACCGAGGGCGGCCTGCTCCATGATCCCATGGTTGCAAATGCTGCCGGCGGCTGCCAGGTTGTTGGTATCGGCGGTGCAATCCTCTCCAAGACCAATCTGGCTCAGAACGCTTTCGCTGGTGCTTTCGGCGCCAAGCTTGGACCCGCATTCGTTGCTGTCTGCCTGCTGTTCTTCGCATTCTCCACGATCCTCGGCTGGAATATGTTTGGTAAGATCAATATGAACTACCTGTTCGGCAAGACTGGTGTTAAGATCTACACCGTCCTCGCTCTGATCTTCATCTTCATGGGCACCATGGTCGGCAACGACGTTATCTGGGAGTGGACCGACGTGTTCAACAACCTGATGGTTATTCCCAACGTCCTGGCTCTGTTTGCACTGACCAAGATGGTTACCGATTCCGTCAAGGAAAAGAACCTCCTGTAATCTGCACTTCAATTCAAATCCCGGAACAGTTTTGCTGTTCCGGGATTTTTTATTTCAATGGCAGATGCTTTCTCTATATTATATATAGTATAGGGGAAATCGTGTGGCATGGGTAGAATACATCAGGCAAGCGGCGCCATCTAACTGTGAATAAATTTTTAAAACTCCGTTGAATTGCTTGATTCTGCTGAAGCAATTGTGATATTATCACGGAATCTTGCGCATCGATCAGGGTATACTGAAAAACAAAAGGAGGAACCGACGATGATACGAAAAAAACGCTGGCTTTGGACAGCTCTGTTTTTTCTTGGCGGCGCAGCGGTTGGATACTTCTATTATCGATTTTTCGGCTGCACCAACGGATGTATCATTACCTCCAGCCCCCTTCGCTCTATGGCTTATATGGGTGTAGTGGGCGGATTGATGGGTGCCGTATTCAGAAAGGAGACACCTTAAATGCAATATGCAATTTCATTTCTTGAGGGGATCATTACATTCATTTCCCCTTGCTTGCTGCCGATGCTTCCGATCTATATCTCTTATTTTGCCGGTGGTGGGGAGCGAAGCACAAAAAAGACACTGCGCTGTGCGTTCGGATTCGTGTTGGGCTTTACCGTCGTGTTTATGTGCATGGGCGCACTGGCGGGTACGGTTGGAAGCTTCCTTAGGAATCACCAAACGGCAGTGAATCTGATCAGTGGCCTGATTGTCGTGTTCTTTGGCCTGAATTTTCTCGGAGTATTTAAACTGAATCTCTTTCACGGGAGCTCTCGTGCTATGGATACCGAGAATATGGGATTTTTCTCTGCGATGCTTTTCGGCATCATTTTCTCTCTTGGCTGGACACCTTGCGTAGGCGCGTTTCTTGGATCTGCGCTTATGATGGCATCCCAGCAGGGGCATGTGCTTACCGGAACACTGATGCTGCTGGCATATTCCTTGGGACTAGGAATTCCGTTTGTTCTCAGCGCCGTGCTGATTGACTATCTCAAGTCGGCCTTTGACTGGGTTAAGCGGCATTATAAGATTATCAACATGGTCAGCGGCAGTCTGCTGATTCTCATTGGTGTTCTGATGGCGACCGGAACAATGGGACGGCTGCTCAGTCTGCTGAGTTAAGGAGGAACCATGAATAAAAAGACACTTTTAACGCTTTCACTTGTTTTCGTATTGCTGATGGGCGGTGCCTATGCGCTGTATTCCAAACTCAGTGGGGAATATCGTCCGGACCAGCTTTCTGTACAGACAACGCAGCCTGCCAATCCCGATGCGACTGACGGATCGGAACAGAATTCGGAGCCTCAGCGGGTTGCGCTGCCTGATTTTGTGGTCTATGACAGGGAAGGAAACGAGGTTCGGCTCAGTGATTATCAGGGAAAGCCGGTTGTTCTGAATTTCTGGGCCAGTTGGTGCGGCCCATGCCAGATGGAAATGCCTGATTTTGACGAGGCGTACAAACGACTTGAGGGCAAAGTGGAATTTCTGATGGTGAATGTTACCGACGGTCAGCGGGAAACCGCAGAGAAGGCTTCTGCTTTCGTAGAGGAACGGGGATTCAGCTTCCCGATTTATTTTGACTCGGATTTGAATGCCTCCACCACTTACGGCGCATATTCTCTGCCTACTACCTTTTTTATCGATGCTGAGGGGTATGGCGTTGCCGCAGCGAAAGCCGCAATCAATGCTGAGACGCTTCAGCGTGGTCTGGATTTGATTTATACCGCAGAGTCATAAAAAATCTCCGGTTTTAAATGTATGGTGGTCATGAAACAGTAAAGTTCAAAAACATGAGAACTGCATGTTCTCGGAAAGCGGTGGGACTTCGGTCACGCCGCTTTTCGTTTATAAGCGCATTCAGAGAGACTCCGGCTTTCCGAAAACCCTCTGCGGATAAACTTCTAACCAATGTACGGATAAGAAGTCGGAAAAGCCTCTGTCACAAAGTGGCAAGCAGTGGAAACCTGGACAGGTTTCCTCATTTTCGCAGATTCGCCCGCTGGATTGATCCGGCAATCAGGACGGTTTCGGGGAAAAGGCGTTTGCAGTCTTTGGACTGCCCGTTATTCTGCTGATGGGTCATTTTATTTGTCTGTATTTCACCTTTCTAGACAAAAAGCAGAAGAATCAGAACAAAAAAGCACTGGGCATTATTTTCTGGATCATTCCCATTATTTCCTTGTTTGTAAACGGTATTGTCTATGCGGCATCTAATAATCGCAGATAAAATCGAGTAGTTGAAATTCGGATTTTTCTGACAATTAGCCTAAGCAATGAAACAGCAACATTGAAACAAAGAAAAACGGACAGCACCAAGAAAGAATCCTGGTGCTGTCCGTTTTTTGCAGTCAACCTTGTCAGACAGATGCCATATATCCGTAATTTTTGGGAGCTACGGCTTTATAACAACCCGTCTAACCGGGGATTTTTAAGATTTTACAGCAGATCTTTTCTCAGATCAGCGGCGGAGCGGGGGCTGAGATCTCCCGGGGCAACATCCAAAACAGTGATACAGCCAACGGTTCCCCGGCTGTGCATCCGACCGACTGCCCGAGCATAGGCAACCAAAACAGAAGCAGTGAATTCAGGGTTGGAGTCCAGCTTCAGGCTGTACTCGATGACATGACCGTGCTCCTGCTCCTTACCGGAACGACCGGTATAGATGACTCGGCCGCCGTGGGGAATACCGGCGTGGTTCCGCAGCAGCTCTTCCTCAGAAATGAAATGAACGGAAGTGTCGTAATCCGCAAAGTAATTGGGCATGGTTTTGATTTCCTGTTCGATTTTTACGGCATCGGCGCCCTCTTCCAAAACCACATAGCATTCCCGCAGATGTTTTTCACGGGTGGTCAGCTGAGGATTCTCCCCACGGCGAACGGATTCCAGAGCCGCCTCAATGGGAACCGTGTACTGACGTGCGTCCTTTACGCCGGGAATTCGTCGGATTGCGTCGGAATGCCCCTGACTGACACCGCGGCCCCAGAATGTATAGGCCTGTCCGCCGGGCAGAATGGCACCGGCGTAGGCTCGGGCAATGGAGAACAGACCGGGGTCCCAGCCTGCGGAGATGAGAGCCAGATGGCCGCTTTCTTCTGCGGCGCTGTGAACAGCCGCGAAATGTTCGGGGATGGAGGCGTGAGTATCGAAACTGTCGATGACATTAAAATGCTTCGCAAGCTCCGGAGTCATGGCGGGCAGATCTGTGGCACTTCCACCGCAGAGAATCAGCACGTCGATTTCAGATTTGTGGGAGAGTACCTCAGAGGAAGAAAAAACAGGGGTATTTTTGAAAAGCGGCTGAACGGATCTGGGATCCCGACGGGTAAAAATTCCCACAAGTTCCATGTCGGGGCAGGCGGCACAGGCGGCCTCAACACCACGGCCCAAATTTCCGTAGCCGTAAATTGCAATTTTCATAGGGAGAGTCCTTTCTCATTATTCTGCCAAAAGGCTGTGCATATCGTAAAGACCGGCAGGTTTTCCGGTTAGGAAAGCGGCGGCAGCTGCGGCACCGTCTGCAAACAGGGCGCGGTCATGGGCTTCATGCTTGAGGGTGATTGTCTGGTTATCGGTGCCGAAGATTACTTCGTGCTCTCCGACAATATTGCCCATTCGAATTGCGTGAATTCCGATGTCCTCCCGCTCCCGCTTGCCATGTCCGCTGCGTCCGGCAACGATTCTGGAATTGGGACGGACTGTTTTCAGCTCGTTTGCGAGCATGACGGCGGTGCCGCTGGGGGCATCCAGCTTGCGGTCATGGTGCTTCTCAATAATTTCGATTTCAGCCCCGGGCATAGCGGCAGCGGCAATTTTTGCCAGCTTGACCAGAAGGGCAATGCCCACAGACATATTGGCGGAGAAGAAAACAGGAATAAAAGAAGCCGCTTGCTGAATCAGGTCAAGCTCCTGCTCGGTGTGACCGGTAGTGGCGATTACCACAGGAAATCCACCCTGTTTCGCAAAAGTCAGCAGCTCAGAAGCGGCGCTGTGATGAGAAAAGTCGATAATGCAATCAGCATAGCCCCGCGGAAAACGCAGGGCAGCTTCTTCAAAGCTCCGGACCACGGGAATTTCAGATGTTCCTTCAAAGGCAGGATCAATTCCACCGACAATCTCCATCTGAAATTCCGGCTTTTGGGCGGTTTTCCGGACTTCCTTTCCCATATAGCCGCCAAATCCGCAGAGTATAACCTTCATTTATTTCTCCTCCTGCACCCGGACACCGGCCTGCTTCATGAGATCCAGCATCTTTGCCTCCAATGTTTTGTCCATGGGGGACAGAGGCAGACGAAGGATATTTCTGCCATAGCCCATGGCAGAGACAGCCGCCTTGACGGGGATGGGATTGACTTCGCTGAACAGGGCATCGACCAGAGGCAGATAGCGAAGCTGGGCGTCAAGCGCTTCTTTGGTGCGTCCGTGCAGATAATCGTGGCACATTTTGGAGGTTTCACCGGGCAGGACATTGGAAAGAACGGAGATGACACCCTTACCGCCCAGAGAGAGAATGGGGACAATCTGATCGTCATTGCCGGAGTAGATGGTGAGGTCATCGCCGCAGAGATGGGCAATTTTGGCAACTTGCGACAGATTGCCGCTGGCTTCCTTAATGGCAACAATTCTGGGATGCTTGCTCAGCTCCAGACAGCTTTCGGGGGTAAGGTTGAAACCTGTACGGGAGGGAACATTGTACAGAATACAGGGAACAGTGGAAGCATCAGCAATTGCGTTAAATGCGGCAATGGCACCGCGCTGAGTGGCTTTATTATAGTAGGGGCAGACTAGCAGGACTGCATCCGCACCGGCTTCGCAGGCGAATTTGGTCATATCAATGGCGTGATCGGTGCAGTTGGAGCCGGTACCGGCGATGACGGGAACCCGATGATTGACTTTTTCAACGGCAAAGCGAATTACCTCATGGTGCTCGGGATCGGTGAGGGTAGCGTTTTCGCCGGTGGTGCCGGCAACGACCAGGGCATCAATTCCTCCGGCAATCTGTGCGTCGATGAGACGGCCGAATGCTTCAAAATCAACGCCCCGTTCATTCATAGGAGTGACAATGGCGGTTGCGGCGCCTTCAAAGATAATAGGTTTCATAATATCCACATGGTCCTTTCTGATGAGTTGTAAAATGAAAAGAAGATAGCCACGGAGCAGCTATCTTCCAAAGGTTTGACCGGAATGGAAAACAGCATCACAAGCCCATCTTCCATATTCGAAACATCAGGGAATGAACACACTCCGAAAAGTCGAACACGCAAAGGAGTGCTTCTCTTATGTTTATACAAAAAGAGTAGCACACAGGTGCATGATTGTCAATAATTTGCCATCTCATTCACGAAAATTTTGTGAAATTGTGAAGAATTTTGAAGGTTTCAAAAAAATGAAAAAAACTTGTCACATTTTGAAAAACTGTGCCGTCTTATTTACATAACACTTATGAATCCTGAAGGAGGATACATTGATGAGAAAATTTTGGACGCGCGCAGTGGCGTTGCTGCTGGCATCGGCTATGCTGGCAGGCTGCGGCGGCAAGGACAGGAAGCTGAACGGACAAGCAGCTTTGGACGCAGTTCTGAGTCAGGTGAAATTTGATACAGAACTTTCTGAGGTGGGCAGCAATGCAGTGCTGTATTTCCCGGATCTGCCGGAGGGGACACAGATTCAGCTCTATACCGGAAGCGGTTATTTTGCGGATGAGGCAGTTCTTCTGACTCTGCCCAATGAGAGCGACAGCGGCAAGGCAATGAAGGTGGTGGAGAACCATCTCAAGGAGCTGCGCAATCAGTTCATGAATTATGTTCCTGAAGAGGTTGGCAAAATTGATGCGGCGGTAACCGTTCAGAACGGAAACCAGATTTTGCTGGTAATCACGAATGATACCGCTAAGGTGAACGAACTGCTCAGTGGAAGCGACAGCAGCGAAAACACAAGCACGACGGGCAACGAGGATGCCGCCTCCGAGGGTACGACCTTTCCCGTGAATGAAACCCTCGGACCGCTCCCCGGAGCTACGACTTCCACCACTGCCCCTGAAAAAACCCAGTATCCGCAGCTGACCAGTCAATCCGGAGAATATCACGACTACGGCACCGGCGTCATTCGTGTGGATAACAAGGCTTACGAGCAGTATACCTTTGTGGAATCCTCTACGCAGCCCTATGTAGACATTATCAATTCCGTGGCAGAAAAGCTTAAAGGCGATGCTAAGGTTTACGATATTGCAATCCCCACCGCAGTCGGAATTGTCCTTCCGGATGATATCGCCAAAAAGCTTCCGGGCAATTCCGATCAGAATGACGCAATCAACAGAATTTTTTCAAAGATGTCCGATGATGTTGTAAAGGTGAATCCCTATGACAACCTGATGAAGCATCGTGACGAATATCTTTATTTCCACACCGACTATCACTGGAACGGACGCGGTGCTTATTACGCTTATGAGGCATTCTGTCAGGCGAAGGGAATCACCCCCTATAAGCTGGATGAGCGCAAAGAGCAGAAATTTGAGAATTTCCTCGGAGTACTCTATAACAAAAACAGTGGCGGTGATGAGATCCTCAAGAATAACCCTGATACCGTTGAGGCGTTCAATCCTCATTCTCCCAATGCAAAGATGCGCTATACCGATCAGAAGGGCAAAACCTATGACTGGAGTATTATTATGGACGTGTCCGACTGGGATAACAGCAGCAAATACAGCACCTTTGCAGCAGGTGATAACCCGATTGCCGTTTTTGAAAATCCGGATGTAACGGATGGAAGTGTTGCGGTTGTGGTTAAGGAATCCTATGGTAATGCATTGCTGCCGTATCTGGTGGACCATTACTCCACCATCTATGAGATCGACTACCGCTACTGGACCGGAAGTCTGGTTGATTTTGTTCGGGAAAAGGGCGCAAGCGATCTGATTTTTGCAAATAATCTGCATATGATCGGCAGCAGCTTCCTGATTGGAAAGCTGGCGAATGTGGCAAAGTAAGGAGGAACACCCATGGTTTTCAGCAGTCTGCTGTTTCTTACACTGTTTCTCCCGCTGACACTGTTTGGCTATTATATGCTGCCCGGACGGGGCAGAAATCTCTTGCTGCTGATTGTAAGTCTGCTGTTTTATGCTTGGGGTGAGCCGGTCCACATCATCCTGATGCTCATTACGACCGGATATATCTGGGCGCTGGGCCTTGCAGTCGAGCGTGTAAAACAAGAGGGCAAGACGGAGCTTGCCCGGGGACTCATGATTCTGGCAGTTGTGCTGAGTCTTGCGACACTGGGATACTATAAGTATTTCGGTTTTCTCACAAAGAATATCCCCTTCCTTCAGACGATGAAGCTGAAATCTCCGGCGCTTCCCATCGGTATCTCCTTCTATACTTTTCAGGCACTTTCCTATATCATCGATGTTTACCGCGGCGATGTGAAAGCCCAGCGCAGCTGGATTAACTTCGCCATGTACGTCAGCTTTTTTCCTCAGCTCATTGCAGGTCCCATTGTGCGCTATTCCGATGTGGAAAATCAGCTGGTTCGGCGCAGACATTCTACCAAGAAGATTGCGCAGGGAACCGTGCGATTTGCGGTCGGTCTTGGTAAAAAAGTTCTGCTTGCAAACCAGATCGGTTTGGTGTGGACGGAGTTTTCCGGCATGAGCCAGCTCAGCACCCTTGGGGCTTGGCTGGGGGCGCTTGCCTTCGCATTCCAGATTTACTTCGACTTTTCGGCCTATTCGGACATGGCAATCGGTATGGGCATGATGTTCGGATTCCACTTCCCGGAGAACTTCCGCTATCCTTATCAGGCGCTGAGTGTTTCGGATTTCTGGAGAAGATGGCACATCACGCTCGGAACTTGGTTCCGGGAATATGTGTATATTCCCATGGGCGGCAATCGCAGAGGAAATCGCAGACAGCTTCTGAATCTTCTGGTGGTCTGGTCGCTGACCGGCCTTTGGCACGGTGCGGACTGGCAGTTTTTGCTTTGGGGACTTTATTATTTTGCATTTCTGGCACTGGAGAAATTTGTCTGGAAGCCGTATCTTGAGAAGTGCCCCGTCATGGTCCGCCATGCCTATACCATGCTGGTGGTGCTGTTCGGCTGGGTGATTTTTGCCTGCCCGGATGTATCTACCGCCCTCGGTTTTTACAAGGCCATGTTCGGCATTGGGGTTCCGTTTGCGGATCATGCTGCAAGATTCTATCTCGCCGGCAATCTCTCGCTGCTGCTGATTCTGGCAATCGGATGCACTGCGATTCCCAGAAATGTTGTTTATGCGCTGCAGCGTCGTGTTCAGCCGGAGGTATATGCTCGCACGGTATATATCGCATCTGCGGTTCTGATTTGGATTAGTGTGGCGTTTCTGGTGGCGGATAGCTATAATCCATTCCTCTATTTCCGCTTTTAGGAGGTTTCTATGAAGAAAAGACGAAGCCGATTTATTGTTCTTCTGTTTTTATCCCTGTGGCTTTTGGCGGCTGCAACCATTGCGCTGCCGGTGCGGGAGTTCTCCCCAAATGAAAATCGTTATCTGGCACAACGACCGGAGATCTCTTTCAAGGCGATTCGTACGGGGGATTTTCAAAATCATCTGAGTGAATTTCTCAGTGACCAGATTCCCTTCCGCTCCGGCTGGATCCGAGTCAATACGACCGTGAAAAAGCTCATGGGTCGGAGGGAGATTAACGGCATTTATCTGGGAAAGGGCCACCATTATTTTCAGAAATTTACGGACGACAGCTATTCCGCCGGTCGGATGCGGTCTGTATTTCAGATGATGGATACATTCATTCAGGAACAGAAAATTCCTACGCAGGTGATGTTGGTTCCCAGCCCCGGAAGCGTATATAAAGACCGCCTTCCAAGAAACGCACCTTATTATGATGAGGAGCGAGTTTATTCCACTGCGAAGCAGATGCTTTCGTGTCCGGTGATTGATCTGCGGGAGACGTTTGCGCAGGCCGGGGAAGGGGAGCTTTACTATCGCACAGACCATCACTGGACAACCCAAGGTGCAGAGATTGCCTATGAGCAGTACTGCAATGCCGTGGGGCTGACCCCGCGGATGCACCCGTTGACAGCGGTTTCCGAAAAATTCCGTGGGACGCTGGACTCCAAGGTTCTGGATCCCTTTGCGCCGAAGGATACCATCAGCGCATGGACGGATCTGCCCAGTGTAACCATCACCTTTGACGATGACAAAACCACCGATACTCCATATTTTCAGGAAAAACTCCAGGAGAAGGATCAGTATGCCTACTTCTTTGGAGGAAACTGGGGAAAAGTTACGATTGACACCGGTGCGGCAAGCGGCAAGAAGCTGCTGGTCATCAAGGACTCCTTTGCAAACTCGTTTGTACCGTTCCTGTTCGAGGATTACAGCCAGATTATTATGTTGGATCTTCGGTATTTTCATGGAAACGTGGCAGATGTCATTGCACAGCAGGGGAGCAGCGAACTTCTGTTCCTTTATGAAACCTCGAATTTTCTGACGGATAATGGAATTCTCCAGCTGGCAGGAAATCAAAAATAACATTTTGTCACATTTTTTCATTCCAACCCGTCTAATTTACAGAAAAGAGAGAAGAGCGCTGCCATGAAACATCGCAAACCCATTGTGCTGATCGGAATAATCGCCATGCTTGCGCTGGCCATGCTTCTGCAGTATCCACAATGGGATTCCGAACAATCTGTGGCAACTGCTCATGCTTCTTCCGTGACGATGTCGGATGCTCTGTTTATCGGAGATTCCCGGACACTGGGACTTGCCGAATACGCCGATTTGGAAGGAGCCTGCTTTTTCGCTTCCGTGGGTATGACTGCCCGCGATGTTTTCTCAAAAACCCTGTCCGTTGCTTCTGTGGGCAAACTTTCTCTGGAAGAGTTGCTCAAAGTAAAAGAATATGGTAAGATTTATTTGATGCTGGGGATCAATGAGCTGGAATATCCGGCGCAGGACACCGCAGCATGGATCGCAGCCGTTTTGGACCGTATTGAGACACTCCAAAGTGATGCAGTTGTGATCCTGATGGGGAATCTTCATGTCAGCGCAGAACGCTCGGCAAAAGACCCCCATTACAATAATCCGGCCATTGACGAACTGAATGCGCAAATTGCACGTCTGGCCGATGATCGTCATGTTTTTTACTTGGATCCTAATGTGCTGATGGATGATGACAGCGGCGCGCTGGATCCGGAGAAAAGTGCGGACAATGCACATTTGCTGGCCCAGTATTATCACGAATGGGGCGTATGGCTGATGGAGCAGACAGGGCCGCTGCTGGAGAGGGCAGAAGGAGCGCGGAAGTCTTGAGCGAAAAAGAATATTTTACCGATCATATCCGTCTGGCCGAGGGGAAAATGTATACCTTGGCACTGGGTATCGTGCAAAATGAGGCCGATGCCGCGGATGTGATGCAGGATGCTATTTTAAAAGCGTATTGCAATCTGGAGCAATTGAAGGACCGGAGCAAATTTCAGAGCTGGATTCTATCCATTGTTCATAACACAGCCATCGAGTCTCTGCGCAAACGCAGGGATACGGTGGATCTTGATACCCAGTTCGATCTGGAGGCACCCCATGCGGGGGTGGATGCGGCGACGAAGCTCACCGTTTGGGAGGCTATTCAAAAGCTGAAGCTTCCATATCGGTCAGTTATCATTTTGTTTTACTATGATGGTTACTCCGTCCAGCAGATCGCACAGGTAACCGGGACTTCAACCAGTGCAATCCGGCAGCAGTTATCCCGGGGCCGCAAAATGCTGGCCCAGCTGCTTGATAAGGAGGATTTTGACCAATGAAAGACTTTGATCAGCAGATCTGCGATGTGATCGCGGCGGAGCCGATTACGGTTCCCGACTATGTACATTTGCGTACAGAGCAGCTGCTCGAGAGCCTGCCGGAAAAGGTGCCGGTGCATAGGATTCATCTGTGGCCGAGAATGACAGCTTTGGCGGCAAGCCTGCTGTTTGTTCTTTTGGTGATGCTTCCGAATGTCAGTGTCACCTATGCCCAAACAATGGAACAGATCCCCGTTATTGGTGAGCTGGTGCAGATGTTCACCATCCGTTCGTATCAGATTGACCAAAATAATCATAGTCTGGATGTTCCGGTCATGGCGATCAATGATCCCCGGAATCCGGATGCCAGCAGTCTTATCAACAAGGATGTAGATGAGCTGACCAGTGCGGTGATTCGACAGTTTTATGATGAACTGGAGATTTCTCAGGGACAGGGGGTCGGAGCCATCAATATTGATTATGAGACGCTGACCAATACCTCTGACTGGTTTACCATGAAGCTGCTGGTGGAGGAAATCCGCGGCAGCACCAATAGCTATGCCCGATACTATCACATCGACCGTACCACTGGAAAATATGTTCATTTTGGGGATCTTTTTGACAAGGCCGATTTTCCTGCATTGGAGGAGATGATCCTGAATCAGATGGAGCAGCAGATGGCTGCGGATTCCAATGTTTCCTATTTTGAGCAGAACGATATTCCCTCAGGTGAGGAGTCTTTGCAGGAAACCACTCTGCCCGGACACGCATTTGTGAAGCTCGACGAGGACCAGGGATTCTATTTCCGTGAAAACGGTGATCTGGTCATTGTCTATGACCGCTACGAGGTGGCACCCGGATTTATGGGCTGTCCGGAGTTTGTGCTTCCGCTGGCTGATATCCAGACCTACATGAAACCGCTGCACGGCTAATCAAAGCCTCCGATTCCGGAAGAATCGGAGGCTTTCGCATTGCAATGATGGGACGGGTATGGTAGAATAGACCGGCGATTGAAAGATCGCTGCACAAATCTGGTGCGATGGGATGGTTGGAGCTTCTGCCAATTGTCGTGGATGGCTGATTGCCGGTGCCTAAAACCTGCGTCAGCGTTTTTCGTGTTTTGAGGAGGAAAATTGAGGATGAATTATGATGTGGTAATTATCGGCGCAGGCCCAGGCGGTATTTACTCGGCTTATGAGCTGATCCGGCTGCGACCGGAACTTCGGGTAGCCGTTTTTGAGAGCGGTCATGCGCTGAATCGTCGGCACTGCCCCATAGACGGAGAAAAAATTAAAAGCTGTATCGGATGCAAGAGCTGCTCGATTATGAGCGGATTTGGTGGCGCGGGTGCGTTTTCTGACGGAAAATATAATATAACCAATGATTTCGGCGGAACGCTCTATGAATATGTCGGCAAGAAGCAGGCACTGGATCTGATGCGCTATGTGGATGAAATCAATGTAAAGCACGGCGGCGAGGAGACAAAGCTTTATTCAACTGCCGGCACCAAGTTCAAAAAGATCTGTATGCAGAATGACCTTCACCTGCTTAATGCGTCTGTGCGGCATTTGGGAACGGATATCAATTATGTCGTTCTGGAAAATCTTTATGAAGAACTTCAAAATAAAGTGGAATTCTTCTTTGATACGCCGGTGGAATCTGTGAAAAATCTGGAGGATGGATACGAGATTCAGCTGAAGAATCACAGCGTTACCTGCCGGGAGTGTATTATCTCCGTGGGCAGAAGCGGCAGCAAGTGGATGGAGCAGGTCTGCCGAGAGCTGAAGATTCCCACCAATTCCAACCGTGTGGATATCGGTGTGCGTGTGGAATTGCCGGCAGAGATTTTTTCCCATCTGACCGATGAGCTTTACGAGAGCAAGATTGTTTATCGGACGCAGAAATATGGGGATCGGGTTCGCACCTTCTGCATGAATCCCAAGGGCGCTGTGGTCAATGAGAATACCAACGGAATTGTGACCGTCAACGGTCACAGCTACGAAGATCCTGCCCGTCAGACCGAAAATACAAACTTTGCGCTGCTGGTGGCAAAGCATTTCTCCGAGCCGTTTAAGGACTCCAACGGTTATGGTGAAAGCATTGCACGACTGAGCAATATGCTTGGCGGAGGCGTTATCGTCCAGCGGTTTGGTGACCTGATTCAGGGCCGCCGCTCTACACCGAATCGGATTGAGGAATCTTTTACGACCCCGACTCTCAATGCAACTCCCGGCGATCTGAGCCTTGTTTTGCCTAAGCGGATTCTGGACGGAATCATTGAGATGATTTATGCACTGGATAAGATTGCGCCCGGCACAGCCAACGATGACACGCTTCTCTATGGCGTAGAAGTGAAGTTCTACAATATGGAAGTGGAGGTGGATGACAAGCTGGAAACGCGGTATCCGGGACTTTATATCATCGGAGACGGCAGCGGAATCACCCATTCCCTGTCTCATGCTTCTGCCAGTGGTGTTTTTGTCGCCAGAAATATTGCCGAAAAGATCTAATATCCAGATAAACAGTAAAATCCCCGCCCTTGTCCAGAAGGCGGGGATTTTTGTTTCAGCAAGTGGACCTAGCGATGCGGTACGAAAGCCCATTGGTACGGCATCTGTCCGGGCATGCTGGGAGGCATCGGATGGGTTTTCATCCGATTGGAGCTGAACTTGCAGACGCGCTGACCGTGCACGAGAAAGCCGAACCCCAATGCCACTCCTGTTTTGACAAAATTTGATCAGAGGGGGGAAAGGAAGGTAATTCTATGATATCAGTCAGTAAGACTAATACACGCAATGTAATTTGAGTTAGTTTAGGCTAACTAAAACGGGAAAAACAATCCTTTTCCCAGAATTTGGATTCCTTCAAGATCGGGTGGCGCTCCGAATCTTGAAGGAATATCCAGAAAAAGGACCAGAGAAAAACGCTTTTGCACGAAATTTTTGGGAGGGAATCCCAAGAAGCGATTCAGCTATCGGTTAGCTTGAACTAACTGCTATGATAATACTTCATTTCGTTTCATTTGTCAAGAGGAGATTTCACATTTTCCTATAAAATTACTGGGAAAATAAAAATTGGTGATTTTGAAAGGGGGAGGCGGTGCTGCAAGGGCAAAATAACGGAGTGGATTCTGCAACAAAAAACCTCCTGCAAACGTCCGTGGCAGGACATCCATGCAGGAGGCTTGTGTTCAATTTCAAAAGCAGCTTACAGGGGCAGCCGCTCCAAGGGCATACTCATACATCTGGGACCGCCGCGGCCTCGGGAGAGTTCGGAACCGTTAAATTTCAGCACGTTGATTCCTGCGTCCTCCAGCAGCTGATTTGTCACATAGTTCCGGTCATAGACAACAACAGTTCCGGGGGCGATGCAGAGTGTATTGGCACCGTCGTTCCACTGCTCGCGCTCAGAGGCGATTTGGCTGTCGCCGCCGCATCGGATCAGCTCCACATGGTCCAGATGGAGATATTTTTTCAGGGTATCCTCCAGAGAGGTGTCCAGTTCCCGTACCCGTACCTGTCCCATGCCCTTTCCGGTCAGCTCGAAAATACGCATGGATTCCAGAATTGCAGGATGAATGGTGAATTTTCCGGTGTCAACCTGCGTGAAGACCGTATCAAGGTGCATAAATGCTCTGGCCTGCGGAATCCGGAAGGCAAGGACGGTGTCAATCTCTGCGTGTTCATCCTGAAAAATGTTAAACGCCAGACGTTTGATGGCCTCCGGCTGGGTTCGCTGGGATAGACCAATGCCAAGGACGGTGTTGCTCAGATTCAGAATGTCGCCGCCTTCAATGCTGAAGTTTTCAGCGCTTGTATAGTATGCAGGAACCTGGCCGGCATAGTCAGGATGATGCTTGAAGATGTATTTTCCGTAGATTGTCTCCCGATTTCGTGCGTCGGTCTGCATATGGTTAATGCTGACACCCTGCCCGATGCAGGCAAAGGGATCCCGGGTGAAGTAGAGATTTGGCATAGGGGGGATGAGGAATCTCATCGTGGACTGGGACATCTCCATAGGAAAAGCGTCCTTGTTGGGGAATACGTCACAGAAGGGGACGCCCTCCATGGTACGCAGCACCAGTTCCTTGATATCCTGAATATTGGAAAGATAGGCGTAGAGTGCATCCTGATAGCCCAAGGCGGTACTGCCGGCCCGCTGAATGGTTTCCCGGATAAAATCGTACTTCAAAGAGGCGTTTTGAGCCAGAGCCTCAGCCGCGAGATCCTCCAGATAGACGACCTCAACACCGTTGCTGCGCAGCAGATCCGCAAAGCAGTCATGCTCCCGCTGAGCCCCATGCAGATATGGAATGTCTTCAAACAGCAGCTGATCCAGCGTATTGGGACTCAGATATTCCAATTCCCGCCCAGGCCGCTGAAGCAATACACGTTTGAGAACACCAATTTCACTTTTTACGTTAACACTCATGATTGATTCTCCTTTTTGGGGTACAGATATCCTTCTTTCCAATCTTATCATAGTTTTTCAGAATTATCCAATCGGACATGGAAGCTTCATCTGCTTACATTTGGCAATTTGACGATGGATTCCGGCGAGGGATATGCAGGGGTATGCAGTTAAAAGCGTTGTTCATTCTAAATATACAGAAATTCATAAATTTTATTCATCACAGAGGAAAAAGAAAACAAAAAATTTTTGTGGAAAATGCTCTGCAAAAAAAGACCACCCGAAAGGAATCGGGTGGCAGAAAGGGATCTTTCATTAGTTCTCAGTGGAAAATCCGATGATCAAGCCGCCCTGCTCGGCATAAAAGCAGCATAGTCCCCGGTTGCAGGTGATCGTTATATCACAGTCGGGATACCTTTCACGGACAAGTGCGGCAAAGGCTTGTGCGCCCTCGGGATTTTGGGTATGGCTGATGCGGACTTTGCCGCCATGAAATCCCATTTCCTCGGCACTTTGCCACAGCTGGGCAATGGCACGTTTTTCGCCGCGGCATTTATGCATCGGGTGGAGCTTCCCGTCCAGTGCGGAGCCGACAATCCGAAGACCGAGCAGGCTGACGGCTTTTGCGATAGGGACGGGAATCCGGCCGTTTTTGGAAAGATTGTCCACAGATTGCAGGGAGAAAATCAGGTGGGTATGGGCCTGATATTCCCCGATGGCAGTACAGATCTGATCGAAATCAAGCCCCTGCCCAATCAGCTCCTGAAGCTTCTCAATGAGCAAGACCATTTCAGGACCGGTGGAGAGAGAATCGATGACAAACACCTTTGCATCGGGATTCTGCTCCTGATAAGTCTGAGCGGCGATACAGGCAGACTGATAGCTTCCGGACAGCTTGGATGTGATTGTAATGGCAAAGATCCAGTCAGCGCCATCAAATCGGTCCAGCCATTCTGCGACACTGGGGCAGGAAGTACCTGATTTTCCCCGATATTGACGCAGATGGGCGAGCATATCTTCAAGATCCAGCTGGGCATTATCGATAAAATCCCGTTCTCCTGTGGAAATTTTCAGGGGCACAGATGCAAATTCCGGAGACGTTCCGTCCAGAAGATTGGCGGAAGAATCGGAAACAATTCTGATATTCATGTCATAGTCCTCCATGAGTTAGATCCAATGGGTTATATGAAAAGCTTATATCGGTTTTTGAAAAACCGATTGCTCCAAATATAGCATATTCTAAATACACTGTCAAGGGTTTTTGAAAACTCGATCAAGAGCTTTTGAGTTGACAGAGCTTTCGTCTTGCGCTATAATACACACCATGGATACGACAATGAAAAAAACGCTGGCGCAGGACGCAGCGCAGTTCCATCTGCCTCGCTATGCCCAGCTGCCCGATATGGGGCTTTATCTGGAACAGACAACCAAATATATCAATCAGTGCCTGATTCCACTGGGATGTATGGAGATTACAGGCTCGATGATCCGAAACTATGTAAAAATGGGTCTGATAGCCAAACCCCAGCAGAAGCAGTATTATGCGGATCAGATTGCCCACCTGTTTGGCATCACAATCTTGAAAACAGTTCTTTCTCTGGAGTATATCAAGGAATTGTTCGTGATGCAGGAAAGAATTTATTCCAACGAGGTGGCATATGATTATCTTTGCATGGAGCTGGAAAATGTGCTTTATTTCCGCTTTGGAGTGACAGAGTCGGCGGACAACATCGGCAAAACCTCCACCATGGAAAAGGAGATGCTGCGAAGTGCGGTGACTTCCGTTTCTCACATCATCTATCTCAATGCCTGTTTTGCATACCTGAGCAAAAACAAGGAGAATTCTGAGGCATAATAGAATTTCGGGCTGCGGTAGTAGGTGTTTTGACCGCAACAACGGGAAAAAGGATTGCAACAGCGGCTGTGCTTCGGCACAGCCGCTGTTTTGATCGAATGCGGTGAAATGAACTTGCGGTATTCAAAAAGCTGCCGAAATATCGGCATCAATCAGAAGGAAATCATGGGTTTTGTGGATAATTTCGGATCTTCGGACGGTCAATAGCATATTTTTGGATAAATCCGAAGAAAGGACTGTTTTTTTGAATGAAAAGGTGTTATAGTGAGCTAATAAGACTGGAACAGCACGGCTTGACCAGTCAAAATCAGATTCAGGTCTGGCTGCCGCTGAAACGGCAGAAGCAGAAATAAGGAGCGTAGCAGAAGATGAAAATTAAAATGCTTGTTATGGATGTGGACGGAACACTGACCGATGGCAAGATCTATATGGGAAACGCCGGGGAACAGATGAAGGCGTTTAACGCCAAGGATGGCTATGGAATTGCCCAAATCCTTCCGAAAATCGGGGTTGTACCGGTGATTATCACCGGTAGAGCATCCTCAATTGTCCAGAACCGGGCCAGAGAGCTCAAGATTACAGAGCTTTATCAGGGGGTCGGAGACAAGCTTACGATTCTTAAGCAGGTGGCAGAGCATTACCATCTCTCAGCCGAGGAAATTGCCTATATGGGCGATGATCTTAATGATCTGGAGTGTATGCACTACTGCGGCTATACGGCCTGCCCCAGAGACGGTGCCGCAGAGCTCAAGCGGTATGTAGACTTTGTCAGTTCTTACGACGGCGGCAGCGGCGCAGTGCGGGAGTTTGTGGAGAGACTGGCAGAGATGGCGCAGACAACGGCTTGATCCGGAACCAAGAATTTGAAACGAAGCACGATTCAATACAGGAAATGAAAAGCCGCCTCCGAAGGATTCGGAGGCGGCTGCTTTCTGCATGGAATCAGCTGATGCGGATTTCCTTTGCACGGCTGGGGTCGAACTCAGTAGCCATGTCGTAGATGTTGAAGTGGGTGTATTCACGCAGGGTCTGGCCCTTCAGCGCATAGGTGCGGATGAACTTGTTGCCGCTGAGGTGGGACCAGAATTCCACATCCCAGCTCACATAGCCATCTTCATCGGTACGAACGGCGTCAAGCACGAAATCAACCTGACGACCGTCGCGCATGAGCTGAATCAGACCATCGCGATCAACTTCGACATCCACATTCTTAACGGTATCATGGGCAATTCTGACAGTATTATCCATTGGAAACAATCCTTTCTTCTCCGTCATTTCGGGCAAATCGCCTCAAAATGATTTATTTCGGCTCTATCATATCTCATTTGTGTGCAAATGACAAGAGGGGATACGGAAATTTTCGATGCACACAGCATTTTGACGGGAGGATTCCGAAAATCCAGACGAAAATAAATTTCGAAAATTAAAAGGTAGCTATTGCAATCTGGATATGCCATGCTTAAAATAGGGACAGATTACCGCCTTGGACAAAAGCGTTCCACGGCGAAAGGAGCAAAGAAGATGACAGACAAATATGCCCGTTCGGCAGCATTCCGGCACAATCGGTTTGGTATGTTCATTCACTGGGGCCTGTACGCCATTCCCGCAAGAGGAGAATGGGTCCGCAGCACAGAACAGATTCCGCCGGAAAATTATGAATATCTTGCAGAGGAATTTGACCCTGTCCACTATGATCCCCGAAAGTGGGCAAAGCTTGCAAAGCAGGCAGGAATGCGTTATGCGGTTCTCACCGCAAAGCATCACGATGGCTTCTGCCTGTTTGATACCAAGACTACGGACTTCAATGCCGTGAAAACCTGCGGCAGAGATTTGATTCGGGAATATGTGGATGCGTTCCGGGCCGAGGGGCTTGGCGTGGGCCTGTATTATTCTCTGCTGGACTGGCATCATCCGGATTATCCCCATTATGGCGACAGACACCATCCTCTGAGAAATGACAAGACTCAGACCAATGAACATCGGGACTTTAACCGCTACCTTGACTATATGCACGAGCAGATCCGGGAGATCTGCACGAATTACGGAAAAATCGATATTCTCTGGTTTGATTTCTCCTATGATGAGCTTCGTGGAGAGGCATGGAGAGCGGAGAAACTGGTGAAGATGGTGCGCGAGCTTCAGCCGGATGTTATCATGGATAACCGACTGGAGGTGAGCGGTGAGGGCTTCGGTTCTTTGATTACCGATCATCCTACCGCATTCAGCGGCGATTTTGTCAGCCCGGAGCAGATTATTCCGCCGGAGGGAATTCGTGATTTTGCGGGCAATCTGGTTCCTTGGGAGGCCTGTATCACCATGAATAATAACTGGGGATACTGCGCAAAGGATCATTTTTTCAAGCCGGCGGAGATGATGGTTCGGAAATTGGTGGAGTGTGTCAGCAAGGGCGGCAATCTGATTCTCAATGTCGGCCCTGATGCTACCGGCGAGATTCCCGAGCAGAGTGTTCAGATTTTGGAAGAGATCGGCAGATGGATGCACCGCAACAGCGCCAGCATCTATGGCTGCGGACGGGCCGACATGCCAAAGCCTGAGTACGGACGGATTACAAGAAATGGGAATTTCCTCTATTACCATGTGATGGAAAATCAGGTGAACTTCCTGTGCCTGCCCGGTATTCAGCGGGATCAGGTGAAAAAGATTCGGCTTCTGCGGGACGGATCGGAACTTCAGGTTGCCGATCACTGGATTACAGACAATTATCCTGATCTGGTATTTGTTCAGCTGGGTGAGAGTCCGGTGCTGCCGGATCCTGTGGATACGGTGATTCAGGTGGAATTGAAAGCATAAAATCACTGCCCTGCTCCGGAAATTCACGGAGCAGGGCAGTCATATACGCTGCATATGTCAAAAATGGCAGGTACCATCCCTGCCCAACATTCTAAATATAACATAATAGAATTTAAAGTCAATATTTTGACAGTAAAATGATGAAGATTCGGTTCTTTATACGAAAATATCATTATTTTTTCGTACGAAATGAATGTTGCAGAAATCAATGGGGTGTGGTATGATTCAGATACAAAGAGGTGAGTCCAATGCAGACATAAAACCCTTAGGAAAACTCCCATAAGACGGACAGTTTCGGATTACATGATTTTCAAGTACCTCAAAAATGGCAATGGCAGATATGCCAAAAGGAGACTGGTTCCGCCGAATCTAAGAAAGTGAGGTTACCCAATGATTGAACCTGACAATTTTATGAAATAACCCCCGACAGCATCGTGATTGGATGGATTGTCGGGGGTTATTTTTATGAAAAAGGAGTGTCTTGGAATCTGGGGATGGGACAACACAAAGGAAAATCTGCTTTGACTGCAAAAAATATGGAAAAATGATGAACAAATATAAAAATACGGAAAAGGACATTTTTACCAAAAAATAACAGCAAATTCCGTAGAATATATGTACTGACAGCGGCATCCGACAAAATGAATCCGGCAAAAAAAGTCGTATTTCATGATATTATACAAAATCTTTGCTTGACCTTAGGGCAATGATGTGCTACACTACTTCTGCACTTGGGCAAGGCATGGATTTTAAAGCATCAGGATTTGCATTTATGAATGATCCTGTCTGGGTCCGTGCATGAATATTCGGTTGTTTCACCGAACAAAATAGAATTTATTTTGAGTGGCGTCATGGATGGTATACCCGTGACGCCGGTTTGCTGAGAAGCAGACGGGATAGCTGGATTTTCCTGAATGCAGCCGATCATCCGGAAATATGATGCTGCATTGAATACTCAGCTTATCGATAAAAACGAATTTATTGAAAGCCGAATTTCTCTATTACCCGTGGAAAATATGCAATTTCTGAAGATAAACACGATTATTTTATGTGTATTTCCATAAAAATTCCAGTCGTTTTTCGTCTATTATTCCAGAGGAACCTAGGGCTTTAGACCTTGATTTTTCCAAGACAGTATTATAGAATAGAGTCGTAAATATCGTCGATGGTGCGGCTGTTCGCATGGATTATGTCCCGAAAATCCAAAATGCAATCCCATGGTTCTACCTGTGCGGATGATGGAGCGCAGACCTCGCAAAGCGCTGTGGATGGTAGTTATATACATAATATTCATGAAGTAAATCCGTTTGGTTCTTTGGCATGTAAGATTGGCTCGTTTGCGTGGACTGCTCGTGCCGGAAGAGAAACGGATGCATGATTGCAATAGTTTTATATAGTACGAATTTGCGGAAGGCTGTGTGCTGATGGGGCCCTTTCGGCATTGGCCGGAAAGCTTCCTGTAAGCATATTCTGTCAGACGCTGCGGCACATTGAAATCCGAAGCTCCCTTTTTCGGATTTTCCCTCCGCCGACAGTGGCAGACTGATGAGAGAACCGCTGATTTTCTATCGAACCTGTGAGCAGTTCGATCAAATGGATCGACAATGCTCTGTGGTATAAGGCTGTTCCCGTGGGGACGAGCCGCACTTATATTTGTAAATAAATTTTTTAGGGAGTGAAGAACAAGTGGAAAAAATTTATGACCTGATTATTCTGGGTGCCGGCCCTGCCGGCCTGAGCGCCGGCCTGTATGCAGGCCGTGCCAGACTGTCCACTCTGATCATTGAGAAGGGTCAGGACGGCGGCCAGATCGCTATCACCAATGAAATTGAGAACTACCCCGGCCAGCGCGTTGATGTGGAAGAGTCCGGCCCCAGCCTGATCGCCCGCATGACCGAGCAGGTTAAGAAGTTCGGCGCTGATCGCGTTTCCGATGTCATCAAGAGCGTTGAGCTGAACGGCGATGTCAAGACTCTGGTTGGTAACAAGGGTACCTATCAGGCTAAGACCGTCATTCTGGCTACCGGTGCATTCCCCAGACCCATCGGCTGCGAGAACGAGGGCAGATTCGTTGGTAAGGGCATTTCCTTCTGCGCTACCTGTGACGCTAACTTCTTTGAAGATTTTGAGGTCTTTGTTGTCGGCGGCGGCGATTCCGCAGTTGAGGAAGCAATGTACCTGACCAAGTTCGCTCGCAAGGTTACCATTATCCACCGCAGAGACGAACTGAGAGCTGCAAAGTCCATTCAGGAGAAGGCTTTCAAGAACGAAAAGCTGCACTTCATGTGGGATACCGTTGTTGAGTCTGTTGGTTCCACCGACGGCGATGACGGCATGCTCAACACCATGGTTGTCAAGAACGTCAAGACTGGCGAGACTACCACCATCAACGCTGACGAAGAGGACGGCCTGTTTGGTCTGTTCGGCTTCATCGGTCTGCTGCCCAAGTCTGACCTGTTCAAGGGTCAGGTTGAGATGGATGACCGCGGCTACATCATTACCGACCAGGATATGCACACCAACATCCCCGGCGTTTACGCTGCCGGCGACGTTCGCGTCAAGTCCTTCCGTCAGGTTGTTACCGCTGCTGCTGACGGCGCAATCGCTGAGAAGCAGGCGGAGCACTATATCGCAAATCTGAAGTAATTAAGGAGATGTAACAAAATGCTGGAACTCGATAAGAATACTTTTGAGGCTGAAGTTCTGCAGGCTGAGGGCAAGGTCCTCGTTGATTTCTTTGGTGACGGCTGCGTTCCCTGTGCAGCTCTGATGCCCCATGTTCATGCTTTTGCTGAGCAGTACGGCGACAAGATTAAGTTCTGCTCTCTGAACACCACTAAGGCTCGCCGTCTGGCAATCGGCCAGAAGATTCTGGGCCTGCCCGTTGTCGCAATTTACGAGAATGGCCAGAAGGTCGACGAGTGCGTTAAGGACGACGCTACTCCCGAGAACGTTGAGGCTATGATCAAGAAGCACCTGTAATTCAGGCGCATCCCCCCGCACTATTTTATGTTAGATAGCGGTCCTCCGCTTTCTATAAAATCTGATGAAAGGAGACATAAATATGAGCATTTTGGCTGATAAGAAGGTTGTCATCATTGGCGACCGCGACGGCATTCCTGGCCAGGCTATCGAAGCCTGCGCACAGAGCGCTGGTGCCGAAGTTGTGTTTTCCTCGACCGAGTGCTTCGTCTGAACCGCCGCTGGTGCAATGGACCTGGAAAATCAGAAGCGTGTAAAGGACTTCGCCGAACAGTACGGCCCTGAGAACGTTGTCGTTCTCCTGGGTGCTGCTGAAGGTGAGGCTTCCGGCCTCGCAGCTGAGACGGTCACTAATGGTGACCCCACTTTCGCTGGTCCGTTGACTGGAGTCCAGTTGGGACTCAAGGTTTATCATGTGTGCGAGCCTGAAATCAAGGCGGAGATTGACCCCGCTGTTTACGAAGAGCAGGTTAGCATGATGGAAATGGTTCTGGACGTTGACGACATCGTCTCGGAAATGACTTCCATTCGCGAGCAGTTCTGCAAGTATTGATACCCATCAATAAGCTGAGTTGTACGCGGGGGCGGTAGCTTCGGTTGCCGCCCCTTTTTCTATTTTTGTATCAACTCCTGGCATTTTTTGAACCAAACCGCATTTTTGTGTATTTATTATATCGTGAAAACGAAATTTTAATAAAGGTGGAGTTTAACATGAAAAGCGTAATCAAGGGTGCAGGTTACATCCTGGCCCATACCCCCGACATGGTGCTGCATAACGGTACCACCCAGACCACTGAGATGATCGTCAACCCCGAGAGCGAATACCTGAAGGCTCTGCCCTCTCATATCCGCACCTTCGAGCAGGCTGTCAACTACTGGCCCAACCAGGTTTACATCGGCAACAAGACCCCCGATGAGCTGGCTGAGGTTCCCCAGCCCTGGTTCGATAAGGCCTGCGACATCAATGACCGTTACGGCAAGTTCGGTCAGATCATGCCTCAGGAAGAGTTCATTCTCCTGATGCAGGCCTGCGACGTCTTTGCACTGGTCAAGCTGGAGCAGGGCTTTGTTGACGCTCACCGCGAAGCACTGGCTGCAAACCCCATGATCGACGAGACAATCATGGCTCGCATTCCCGCAGAGCAGACTGCTGCTGAGGAAATCGCTCGTCTGGTTGCAGAAGAGCATTCCGAGGGCCTGTACCACAACGGCGTTCTGGTTGGCTGCGTCAACCGCGCACACGACATCGACGCAAACCTGAGCGCTCATGTCATGCACGAGAACCTTGTTTCCAAGGCTTCCTCTGTTCTGTCTCTGCTGTCCGGTATCAAGAACGCCGGTATCGACAAGAACGATGTTGAGTATGTCATCGACTGCGCCGAGGAGGCCTGCGGTGATATGAACCAGCGCGGCGGCGGCAACTTCGCTAAGGCAGCTGCTGAGATTGCCGGCCTGAACTCTGCTTCCGGTTCCGACGTCCGCGGCTTCTGCGCAGCTCCCGCTCATGCAATGATCGAGGCTGCTTCTCTGGTTGCTTCCGGCGCCTACAAGTGCGTTGCTGTTACCGCTGGCGGCTGCACCGCAAAGCTGGGTATGAACGGCAAGGACCATGTCAAGAAGGATATGCCCATCCTCGAGGATATGATCGGCGGCCTGTGTGTCATCGTCACTGCTGACGACGGCGTCTCCCCTGAGATCAACCTCAACATGCTGGGCCGTCACACTGTCGGCACCTCCACCGCTCCTCAGGACGTTACCACCGCTCTGGTCTTCGCTCCCCTGGAGAAGAACGACCTGAAGGTTACCGACGTTGACAAGTACGCAGGTGAGCTGCACAACTCCGAGATCCTGAAGCCCGCTGGCGGCGGCGATCCCGCAAACGCATTCTTCAAGATGGTTGCAGCCTGCGGCGTTAAGCGCGGCGAGCTGGAGAGAACCGATGTCAAGACCTTCCCCGAGAAGTATGGTATGACCGGCTGGGCTCCCACTCAGGGTCACATTCCCTCCGGTGTTCCCTGCATCGGCTTCCTGCGTGATGAAATCATGGCAGGCAAGATCCGCAATGCAATGGTCGTCGGCAAGGGCTCTCTGTTCCTGGGCCGTCTGACCAACCTGTTCGACGGTGTTTCCTTTGTCATGCAGGCAAACTCCGGCGCTGAGCAGACCGGCGTTTCCGAGGACGAGGTCAAGGGCCTGATTGCTAAGGCTATGAAGGAATTCGCTGCGACTCTGCTGGCTCAGGCTGAATAAGGCGGTGAAACCCATGAAAAATCTGGAACAGACCGTTGCAAATGCCTTCCTGCAGATGGCGGAAGGCCTGGAGAGCGGCTCTTTCGGCCCCAAGCCCAAGATCGCTCTGACCGGCATGGGCAGCGAGCATGGCGAAGAGAATGCCATGAAGGCTGCCGTTATGGCTGCTGCTAAGGGCGTCGATGTGGTTTACATTGGCTCTCTGGAGCATGAAGGCATCACCACCGTTCATGTAAACGATGATGAAGAAGGCCACAAGAAGATGGAGCAGATGGTTGAAAACGGCGAGGTTGACGGTGCTGTCACCATGCACTTCCCGTTCCCCATCGGTGTTTCCACCGTTGGCCGTGTAATTACCCCCGCAAGAGGGAAGGAAATGTTCGTGGCAAACACCACCGGTACTTCCTCCACCAACCGCATTGAGGGCATGGTTCTGAATACCATTTACGGCATCATTGCCGCCAAGTCCTGCGGTGTTGAGAACCCCACCGTCGGTATTCTGAATGTCGATGGTGCCCGCCAGACCGAGAAGGCTCTGAATAAGCTGGTCGAGGGCGGCTATGATCTGCACTGGGCAACTTCCGCCCGTGCCGACGGCGGCTCCGTCATGCGCGGCAACGACGTGCTGCAGGGTACTCCCGATATTCTGGTTACGGACTCTCTGACCGGCAATGTCCTGGTGAAGATGATGTCCTCTTTCCAGACCGGCGGTTCCTTCGAGGCGCTGGGCTACGGCTACGGCCCCGGCATCGGCAAGGGTTACGAGAAGCTGGTCATGATCGTGTCCAGAGCTTCCGGCGCTCCTGTCATTGCAGGTGCAATCGAGTATGCCGCTCAGCTGGTCCGCAATAAGGTATTCGAGATTGCAAAGGCAGAGTTCAAGGCTGCTGAGAAGGCCGGACTGAACGCTGTCCTGGAGGAGATCAAGGCTGCTTCCAAGCCCGCTGCCGCCGCTGCGGAAGAAGTGAAGTGCCCCCCCAAGGAGATTGTCACCGCTGCCATCCCCGGCATTGAAGTGCTGGATCTGGAAGACGCTGCCAAGGTCCTGTGGAAGGAAGGCATCTATGCTGAAACCGGCATGGGCTGCACCGGTCCTCTGGTTATGATCAGCGAAGCAAATCATCCCAAGGCCATCGAGCTGCTGAAGAAGGCCGGCTACATCGGCTAATTTTCCGGTGCGGACTTCCAATGTTTTCAAAGATGTTCCCGGGCTTCGGCCCGGGACATCCCGAATCGGGAGTCCGCACCTTCTGTACAAAATTCGCAGAACAGTTTTTCGTATTTCAGTGTTTTAGAGGGGCGCAGAGAACATCTCTGCATATAAGTAAAATCATGGTGCATTACAGCACCCAAACAATACGACCATTTTCTCCGGGGCAGAGAGCTGCTGACCGGAGATTTCAATAGATGATGCGATCCTGCATTCCTGTTTGAGAGGAGATGATTTGAATGGGAGCAAAAAATGTGAAGCTGACGGAATTGACAGCTGCCTCCGGCTGAGCAGCGAAATTGGCCCCAGGGGCCCTCGCGCAGGTTCTGCGCGGGATTCAGAATTTGAAAGATGACAACCTTTTGGTGGGGTATGACACTTCTGATGACGCATGTGTCTATAAAATCAGCGATGAACTTGCGCTTGTTCAGACAGTGGATTTCTTTCCGCCAATGGTGGATGACCCCTATCTGTTCGGCCAGATTGCCGCGGCAAATGCGCTGTCCGATGTATATGCCATGGGCGGACGTCCAACTCATGCAATGAATCTGCTGTGTTTCCCAGACTGTCTTGATCTTGAAATTGCAGGACAGATTCTGGCAGGCGGAGCAGACAAGGTTCGCGAGGCAGGCTGCACCATTGCGGGGGGACACTCTATTTCCGACAAGGAGCCGAAGTATGGTTTGTGCGTCAGTGGATTTGTCGATCCCCGAAAGATGCTGACAAACAGTGCGGTTCAGCCCGGGGATGTGCTGATTATTACAAAGCCCATCGGTACCGGAATTCTCTCCACAGCCGCAAAGCCCGGTTTTCTGAGCGATGAAGAGATGCAGATGATGATTGACACCATGCGCCAGCTGAACCGCTATGCCGGAGAGGCTGCGGAGAATATGGACGTGCATGCCTGCACGGATATCACAGGCTTCGGATTGGCCGGTCATCTTTGCGAAATGGCGGAAGGCAGCAAGACCACCATTGTGCTGGATTCGCAGAAGGTTCCTATTTTGCCCGGTGTTTTGAATTGGGCGCAGATGGGAATGATTCCGGCCGGAGCTTACCGCAACCGCAGTTATTTTGGCGGCAATCGGGTGCAGGTGGCCGACAGCGTCAGCGTTGCGCTTTCCGATGCCATGTTCGATCCACAGACCTCCGGCGGACTGCTGTTTTCACTGAGTCCGGATCAGGCTGAGGCGCTGATGGAGCGGCTGGCACAGGCCGGTGTAAACGCTGCAATCATCGGACACGCAGAGGTGTTCGACGGAACGTCTGTACATATCGTTTAACAGGCTGCAGGCGGCGCAGCGGTTCTGCGCCGCCTGTATGACACGAGAGATGTTCAGCGTGGGGCCGCCTGCCCTGAGATTGTAATTTCCCTCTTGACATTTTTTCAAACGGTGATTATAATACACGGAGTGAGGCGCGAAAGCCCCCGAAATATGGAAGCAGTTGGGTAACTGGTGTGCCCTCTGGTCTTCAAAACCAGTATGAGCAGAGAATGCTCGGGTGGGTTCGATTCCCACCTGCTTCCGCCAAATGTCAGCCTGTGCTAGAACTTCGTTCCGGCACAGGTTTTTTGTTTTTATTGACTAAAAAAGGGAGATATCGCATGAAACAGGATTTGTTACGCCAGATACCCAAGATTGATGTTCTTCTGGCCCGGCCCGAGCTTGCCCGGGTGCAAGAGGAGATGTCCAGAAACGGCATTAAAAAAATTGCTCAGGAATATTTGCAGCAGCTGCGGCAGGGAATCCTTGCAGAAACGATTACGGAGCTTCCTGCCATGGAGCAGATTGAGCAGGAAATTCTTGAGCGTGTTCAGAATAAGGCTCCGTTCCATCTCAAGCGAGTCATCAATGCTACCGGCGTTGTGCTGCATACCAATCTGGGCCGTGCGCCGCTGGGAAAGGAAGCTGCGGATCG
>JARIAT010000002.1 GCA_029257715.1 Faecousia sp.
CCCCGGAAATGATGGGGTTCACATCGATCTTTGCAGGTTCTGCAGCCTCAGAAGTTGCCTCTGCAGCCTCAGCAACAGCCTCAACGACTTCACCCTTAGCAGCCTTATTTCTGGCGATTTCTTCCTGAGTGGGTTTCATTGTGGGGAACAGCAAAACATCACGGATGGATGCAGAATCCGTAAGCAGCATAACCAGACGGTCAACACCGAAGCCCAGTCCACCCGTAGGAGGAAGACCATATTCCAGTGCGGTGATGTAGTCATAATCCACCTGCGCCCGGCAATCAGGATCCAATGCCTTGCGCTCATTTACCTGACGCTCAAAACGCCCCTTCTGATCGATGGGATCGTTCAGCTCGGAAAATGCGTTGCCAAACTCAGTTGCGTTGATGAAATACTCAAAACGCTCCGTGTAGGCCGGATCATTGGGCTTCCGCTTAGCCAGGGGAGAATTCTCCACAGGGTAATCGTAAATAAAGGTAGGCTGAATCAGCTTCTCTTCAACGAATGCATCGAAGAACTCTGCCAGAATTGCACCCTTGGAGGGCATCTCAGGCAGATCCACATTATGTGCCTTGGAAACCGCAATTGCCTCTGCGTCGGAGTGAATCTCGTTGAAGTCCACGCCGGAATACTTCTTGACTGCCTCCACCATGGTCATGCGCTCCCAGTGGCTCAGGTCAATCTGCTTGCCCTGATAGCTGATCTGGAGTGTGCCGCAGACATTCATGGCGACCGTCTTCATCATATCCTCGACAAGATCCATCATGCCGTGATAATCCGTATAGGCCTGATACAGCTCGATGGAGGTAAACTCCGGATTATGGGTGGGGTCCATACCCTCGTTGCGGAAGATCCGGCCAACCTCGTAAACACGATCCATGCCACCGACGATCAAACGCTTCAGGTATAGCTCTGTCTCAATGCGCAGAACCATATCCATATCCAGAGAATTGTGATGGGTATAGAACGGACGTGCGCTGGCACCGATCTCAAAAGGAGTCAGGATCGGGGTATCAACTTCCAAAAATCCACGGCTGTCCAAGAAGGAACGCAGTTCCCGCAGAATCAGGCTGCGCTTCACAAACGTATCCTTAACATCCGGATTCACAATCAAATCCACATAGCGCTGGCGATAACGGGTTTCCCGATCGGTCAGGCCATGGAATTTCTCCGGCAGAGGCAGCAAAGCCTTGCTCAGAAGCGTTGCCTCATGGACACGGACGGAAATCTCACCACGCTGCGTACGGAACACATCGCCCTTGATACCGACAACGTCACCGATATCATACTTCTTAAAACGATTGAAGGAAGCCTCCTCCATCTCGTCAAACTTGACATACAGCTGAATTCGTCCGGTGGAATCCTGCAAATCGCAGAACGACACCTTGCCCATTCCGCGCTTGCTCATCAGGCGGCCGGCCAGTGCAACATTCTGGCCCTCCATGCTGTCAAAATTTGCCTTAATGGTTTCAGCGGTGGTATCATAATCAAATTTGGTCTGCTGGAAGGGATCCAGACCTTCTGCCTGAAGTGCTGCCAGCTTATCCCGACGGACCTGAACCTGGTCAGACAGGGACATCTCGGACTGTGGTACAAACTTTGCCATACGCTTAGCCCTCACGAGAGACCTTCAGGACCATCATCTCATAGGAGCCGGAAGGCGCATTGACCATAAACTTTTCACCAACACCCTTACCGACAGCAGAGCGGCCAAAGGGACTGTCATCCGAGATCTTACGCTCCATGGGATTTGCTTCCTGAGAACCGGTAATCTTATAGGTGGTTTCCTCATTGGTTGCGAGATTGCGGACAGTGACAAAGCAGCCCAAGCCTACACGGCCGCTGGCTTCGTTCTCGTCCTCGATAATCACTGCATGAGACAGGATATCCTCGATCTCGGCAATTCGGCCATAGAGTTTTGCCTGCTCATTTTTAGCAGCATCGTATTCGGAGTTTTCGGACAAGTCACCGTAGGAACGGGCTTCTGCGATCATCGCAGCAACTTCACGCTCACGGGTAGTCTTCAGGTAATTCAGCTCTCGTTCCAGATCGGCGAGACGCAGGCTTGTAATCTTAAATTCCTTTGCCATGGTTAAAAATCCTTTCTCAAAGAAAACTTGTTTCGATAGCTCCCTACATTATATAGGAAACTTTGCAGTGCGTCAAGGTTGATTCCCGGATTTTAGCACATTTATTGCCGCCAAAATCTGGGGGTCTTCCTCCGGATTCATGGTTCCGTAGTAAATTTTAGCGAATGTCTCCTCATCAACCTCCACCTGCACATCCGGCTCGAGGCCCGTATCAGCCAGACTTACCCCCTCGGGGGTAAAGTATTTTCCCACGCTCAGGCCCACTGCTGATCCATCGGAAAGCTGATAGGTTTCCTGAAAATATCCCTTCCCCACAGTCTTTTCGCCAATAATCTGAGCGACACCGTATTCCCGCAGCGCTGCTGCAAAAAATTCAGCGGCAGAATAAGATTCCCTGTTCACCATTACGGCCATCGGGATATCCAGATGGTTTTCATCGGATTCATCCACATCCGTAGATCCATCATAGCGTTCGCTGCGGAACAGAGGTCCTTCCGGAAGCAGATAATCCAAGACCTTGCACAGCTCATTTTTATATCCGCCCGGATTATTTCGTACATCAAACAAAAGGAATTCCGCCCCCTCTGCAATTCGATTATCAATGGCTCGAATCGTCTCTTCTGCACAGCGGCTGTCAAAATTCATAATCTTAATATAGCCGATATGATCGTCGAGCATCTGGGATTTCACAACAGGCGTTTCAAAATAGGCACGGGTCACATCCAGCGTCATTTCCTGCTCTTCCCGCCTTACTGTTAAGGAAACCACGGTTCCTTCCTCGCCGCGCACCGTTCTCTTCGTCTGATCAATTCCCATCTCGGCGCAATCCTGCCCATCAGCCTTGAGCAGAATATCGCCCGGCTCAATTCCGGCAGCTTCTGCCGGACCGCCCTCGGTCACCTGTACGATATCGAGATATCCATCCTCTCGCAGATGGATGGTAATTCCCACGCCCACGTAGGAATTGGACATCTGATCCTGATAGGCTCCGAAATCTTCTGCGCTGATATAATAGCTCCATCGATCACCCAGCGACTGAACCATGGCATTTGCCGCCGCATCCTCCATCGCAGTCACATCCGCCTCGCCAATAAAGCGTTCCTCAATTAGGTCTGACAGCTGATCGAGTTTGGAGCCTGCCGTAACCATCGGATTGCGAATCATAATTCCGGCTGTAATGACAGACGACAGTGCTGCAACCAGCACATAGCTAATGATTTTCTTTGCTTTTTTCATTTCACTCACCTCAAAAAACAGCACCCACAGCACAAATGCTGTGGGTGCTGACATGTACAGAATTTACAGGTACTTCATGGGATTGACATCGCTGCCATTGAGCATGATGGTAAAGTGCAGGTGGGGACCGGTAGAATTACCAGTGGAGCCTACATAACCGATCAGCTGTCCCTGAGATACATGCTCACCGGCGGATACAACAAAGTAATCCATATGTGCATACAGGCTGGAGAATCCATCACCATGGTTAATCACAACGTGGTTGCCATAAGAGGTGGTCATGCTGCGAGCTTTCGTGACTGTTCCGGAGCGGGATGCGTAAATGGGAGTGCCACGGCTTGCTGCGAAGTCTACGCCATTATGCCAGCCGCCGCCGCGAGAACCATAGGGACTACTGATGTAGACATAGGAGCAAGGCTGACGCCAGCTGCTTTCGGCCGGAGGATTGGGCTTTGTTTCTTCAGGCTTGGGAGTCGGCTTGGTTTCCTCAGGCTTGGTTTCTTCAGGCTTGGTCTCGTTGGGCTTGGTTTCATTAGGCTTGGTTTCATTAGGCTTCGACTCAGGCTGAGTGGGCTTTTTATTCGCTTCCTCTTCCTGCTTCTTCTGCTCTTCTTCCTGTCTCTTCTTCTCTGCCTCGGCCTCTGCCTTCTTACGAGCCTCTTCTGCCTCACGAGCCTTTGCTTCGTTGTATGCCTGCTCTGTTCTGGCAATTTCCGCTACCAATTCATTATCCTCGGCATGCAGAGCGGAATGATCCGCTGCCAGATCCGCACGCTCCATATTCAGCTGATTCAGAATATCATCAGCCTCTGCACGCTTCTGCTCGAGTTCGTCCTGTGCTGCAACCTGATCCTCACGGGACTGCTCCAATGCAGTCTTCTGATTCACCAAATCTTCCTGAACTCTTGCAACTTCTTTTGCTGCAGCATCCAGTTCTGCCAGCATTCTTTCGTCTGCTGCGGCAATCTCACTGACCATGCTCAGGCGATCAACCAAATCGGTAAAGCTGTTTGCCTGAAATACCACGGACCAATAGGAAACCTTGCCTTCCTCTTCCATGGCGCGGATTCGATCCTTATTTTTTTCGTTCAGATCTGCCAGGCGCTTCTGTGCCTGATCCAGCTCCTGCTGATTCTGAGCAATGAGCTGGCCGTATTCCATAATCTGATCTTCCAGATTATCGAGCTGTGCATACAGCAGGAACATCTGCTGATCGATGTTATTCTTCTGATTGACCATATCTTCCGTGGAGGACCAGTTGGCATTTTCCTGTGCCTTCAGCGCCGCCATCTGCGATGCGATTGCATCCTGCTTCTGGCGAAGCGCATTGATCTCGCCTTCCAGCTCGGAAGAAGACGCTGCATTGGTCATGGGAACTGCGGAAAACAGCATGGCCGCTGCCAGAAAACCTGTGAAAATTTTACGATAGTTTTTCATTTGTACCTCCTGATCATCTTAAACATCCAAGAATTTACGAATGGCAGTCAAACTGCCGACAATACCAACAAACAGACCTGCGGAAGCAAAGGTAATCACCATCGGAACCAGCAGCTGTCTAAACGGGACAAAGCTGAACAGCCCCAAAGCATCCACTTCCGCAACCTTAACAATCATTGCATCATAGAATACCCATTCCAGTCCGAATGCCACCGCAGCACCCACAGTACCGAGGAAGAAACCTTCGACCACAAACGGGAAGCGAATAAATCCATTCGTTGCGCCAACCATCTTCATAATGGCAATTTCATCTTTTCGGTCATACATCGCAAGCTTGACCGTATTGGAGATAATCAGGAGGGAAACCACCAGAAGAACCGCAATAATGCCCAAGCTGACA